>NZ_CP195159.1:1283085-1603856 GCF_051200815.1 Timonella sp. A28
ACCACAATCTGCTCGTGGCTTAAAACCAGGAATTATCCCCCTACGCCCAATCACTTTAGGAGAAATCTTTGATGGCGCTTTCGGTGCAATGCGTCGTTCTCCAAAAATATTATTTGGTCTTGTCGCACTTGTTGTTTCAGCGTGCGTCATCACTGCCGCTCTCGTGGGATACCTACTCCTACCCACTATTAACAGCACTACTCTTGGTCAAGAAATTACATCTGACGAGGAACTCTCACTTGTTCTTGGTACAACGTTAGGCACCCTTTCCACTGATCTGCTGATTGCGCTCGGCAATACACTTGCTGCAACAATCGCAACAGGAATTGTTGTTCTCGCAATTGGACAGCTTGTCATCAACAAGGAATACACCCCCAGCCAAGTCTGGGAGCGAGTTGGTCCTCGCGTGTGGGACTTACTAGCTGTCTCTCTGTTACCGGCTCTTGCACTACTGATCGTCGGCGCAGCATATGCGGCCCTTGTTTACTTCACCTCTCAAGCCAGCGAAGTGCTGGGGATCTTAGTGATGTTACTCGGCCTGTTTCTGCTTTTCATCGGCACATTATTTATAACGGTCAAACTACTTTTTGCGCCTTCTGCTTTAATCCTTGAAGAACGAAAAATATTCAGTGCTTTTAAGCGGTCGTGGCAGCTTACACGAGGAAGTTTCTGGAGAACTCTCGGTATTTATCTGCTGACCACTATCGCTCTCTCGTTTGTTGCAGGCATCTTGAGCGGGACCTTGCAAGGCATCCTTGCTGCATTCAACCTCATGGATTACACAAACCCTCTCGCTTTGGGTTTGAACGTTATTATTCAAATTCTGGTTGGAACAGTAACGGTTGCTTTTACAGCATCAGTTGTCACACTCTTGTACATTGATGTGCGCATGCGACGTGAAGCACTTGATGTGGATCTCGCAAAATCAGCAGTTTTTGACCAGTGAAACGTGTTGTGTTGATGCATGCAGCGTATTGGGGTTTCATGAATGTGCCTGTCGTTCCCGACGACGAAACGGCACGTAATTGGCTCGAGACTGAGTTACGCAACCCTATCTACAATCAGAGCGAATCGTGGTTCTCAAGGATCTTACGAAAAATCGGAGAGTGGTTTGACAGCCTTTCTGGCGCGTCGTTTCCACCCTTGTCGATCTTTATTTTCGTGGCACTTTTCATTGTCCTTGTTGTCGTTGCGGTCATCATTTCAGGCCCGATTCGTCGGACAAGAAAGGCTAGAGCGTCCGTAGAGGTCTTTACTGAAACTGTTGCTTCGTCCTCGGTTTATCTTGATAATGCTGCACGTTATTACGACGAGAAAGATCTTTCACAGGCGGTTGCTGAATTGTTTCGTGCAGTCATTCGCCATGCTGAGGAACTCGCGTTAATTAATGAGCAAGCAGGGCGCACTGCCCGTGAGGCAGCGTACGCTATCGGTCATGCACGCCCGCCCATTAAGGGCGATGTTGAGTGGCTTGCTTCGCTTTTTGATGCTGTGGCGTACGGTGATGAGGATGCCAGCGAGGAAGAGTATGGTCGGGCACGACGAGTTTTTGACCTGCTTGATTGGTCGGAGGCACGGGCTTGAGTACACAAATTGTTACTGCGTCTTCTAGTGCGCGTGAAATTTTCATGCGTCGCATGAAACTCCTGAAATTCCCGCTCTTTATTATTGGCGGTGTTATCGGTGCTGCATGGCTCGTTTCGCTAGCGACCCCTGATTACTCTGATACTCGGTTTGCGCCAAACAACCATAATCCGCAAGGTGCTCGTGCAGTCGCGCAAGTTTTGAAAAATAACGACGTGGATATTACATTCACTCGTGAATTACCTGAAGCGGTGGGGCACGCTCGTTCCGGTGCAACTGTTCTCATCGCGCATGATACGGGTTTGAGTGCAGATCAAGCACACGCTTTGTTGCGCAGTGGCGCGGATATTGTTGCGGCTAATCCTCGTGGCGATTTGGTTGCTGCAATTGCAGAGCATTCATCGACTTCAATAACCCAAGCTGCAAGCCCCAGCGATATTACGTCTACGGTGGCGCAGTGTCAGTCTCCTGTGGCGCAGGCAGCGCAAGAAATTTCTTCTTCTGGCACAGGGTTTACGCAGACGTCTCCACAGGCACATGTCATTGAATGTTTTCCTGGCTTGGTTGGTTCCCACTTTGCTCAGGTAAGCACTGATGAGGGTCAGCGCATTATCCTTTTCGACGATGTTGATTCCTGGTCAAACCAGCGCATTACTGATTATGGACATGCAGCCCTTGCATTACATTCTTTGGGAGCGCACCCACAACTGGTGTGGTTTTTACCTGAGGTTCCTGAACTTCAAAACCCAGCCGGTTTAGATGGTGGGCCTACGATGCCGCAACGGTTTACGATTGTCGCTGCTGTTGTACTGGCGGCGTTTGTTTTCCTTGCCTACGCGCGCATGCGCAGACTTGGCCCTTTGGTGAGTGAGGGTCTTCCTGTTGTTGTAAAGGCAGCGGAAACTACTCGTGGTCGGGCGCGCTTGTATCGTGGCATCGGCGCGTATGGGCGAGCGGCAGCAGCATTACGTGCAGGTACTGCACGTAGGTTGGCGCAGCGTCTTGGTGTGCCGTCGTCTCATGATGGTGAAGCATTTACCCACGCGGTGGCTCATGCTACGGGTCGGCCGCAACAAGAGATTTGGGGTTTGTTCTTTGGACCGAGCCCTGCAACTGAGCTTTCTTTAACTACCCTCGCACAAGACTTAGCGTCCTTAGAAAGTGAGATTTCCATATGAGTGAAACATCCGTTGGTACAGGTGACCAGGACACACACAACGCGCTGATTGCGGTTCGTGCTGAAGTTGGTAAAGCGGTTGTAGGCCAAGATAACGCTGTTACTTCGTTATTGATTGCTTTGCTGTGTCGTGGACATGTGCTGCTTGAAGGTGTTCCTGGTGTTGCGAAAACTTTGCTGGTGCGTTCATTAGCGACTGCTTTAGAAGTTGATACCAAGCGGGTGCAGTTCACCCCTGATTTGATGCCATCAGACATTACTGGATCGCTCATGTATTCGACCCGTAGTGATGAATTTATGTTTAAGCAAGGGCCAGTTTTTACAAACCTTATGCTTGCCGACGAAATCAACCGCACTCCGCCGAAGACACAGGCTGCTTTACTAGAGGCAATGGAAGAACGCCAAGTCACTATTGATGGTGTTTCCCATTCCCTACCTGCGCCTTTTATGGTTATCGCCACGCAAAACCCGATTGAGTATGCAGGTACATACCCGTTGCCGGAAGCGCAGCTTGACCGCTTCTTACTTAAGGTAGAACTGCCTCTTCCTGATCGAGATGTCGAGTTTGAGGTGCTTTCCCGCCATGCGCATGGCTTTGATCCTCGCGATTTGAGTGGTGCTGGTTTGAGTGCTGTTGCTTCTATCGCGGATCTTGATGCTGCACGTGATGAGGTAGCGCAGGTGCAGGTTTCTCCTGAAGTTTTGGCTTATATCGTGGATTTGGTGCGGGCTACGCGCACGTCACCTTCTTTAAGTTTGGGTGCTTCTCCACGTGGTGCAACGGCTTTGCTTGCTACGTCGCGCGCGTGGGCGTGGCTGTCAGGCCGTGACTTTGTTACCCCTGACGATGTCAAAGCGCTGACTTATGCAACGTTAGGGCACCGAATCGCGTTACGTTCCGAAGCTGAAATTGAAGGTATTACTGTTCACAGCGTGTTATCAACAGTGTTGAATACGGTTCCTGTTCCACGCTGACCAGATGAGAGTGTGGTGAAATCATGGTTCTCACATGGCGGCCAGCAGCACTCATGCTGCTGGGAATACTTCCTTGTGCACTTGTTGGGGCGTGGCTAGCGTTCTATTTGTGGATCATTTTTGTTGTTGTAGTGTGCGCTGTTGACGTGTATCTCACGGCTTCACCACGGCAGGTTTCGATTGAACGCACCGTTCCGTTTCAAGCGCGCCTCAGTGAATCGGCGACTATTGAATTGGTGGTCAAGAACACTAGTTCTCGTCGTGCACGAGGCCTACTTCGTGATGCGTGGCAGCCTTCTGCTGGTGCTTTAGGGAATGTGATCGCTTTTGATCTTGCGACGGAGGCCGCTCGCAGATTCACGTATCGCATTTCTCCTACTCGGCGTGGTGATAGACGTGTCGAGCACGTAACTGTGCGTTTGTGGGGACCATTAAAGTGTGCCGGACGACAACTAACATTCTTTGCGCCTGCTTCTGTGAAGGTGTTGCCGGAGTTTAAATCCCGCAAGCATCTACCGTCTCGTCTGGCTCGTTTACGTGAGTTAGAAGGCGAATCGGCAGTACAGATCCGTGGCGCTGGAACAGAGTTTGATTCGTTACGTGAATATGTTGAAGGCGACGACGTACGTTCCATTGACTGGCGTGCAACAGCGCGTAGTCGCAAAGTTACTGTGCGCACGTATCGTCCTGAACGCGATCGTAGAGTCGTGATTGTTGTGGACACCTCACGCACTTCTGCCCCGCGTATAGGTGATGAGACTCGTCTTGATACGTATATCGAGTCTGCGCTCCTTCTTGCGGCTCTCGCGTCGCGCGCAGGTGACCGCGTGGAACTTATTGCTTTTGATCGCACGACTCGTGCACGGGTAAGTAGCCGAAGCAGTTCTCAGCTGATGAAGGAGCTTGCGCAGTCGTTGTCGGGGGTTGAATCATCACTCATTGAAGCTGATTGGACTGCCCTTAATACGTTAATAACTACGCAGATTAGCCAACGTTCTTTGGTAGTTGTGTTATCGAACTCTGATATTACAAACGCTGGTTCTGGGGTGTTAAGTTCCATTGGGGCTTTAGCTAAGCGTCATCTGGTTGTACTGGCTGGAGTGTCTAATCCAGATGTTGCAGAGCTTACTGAACATCGTGCAGATTCGTCACAAGTATTCGAGGCGGCCGCCGCAGAGCGTACGCTATTAGAAGAGCATGCTGGCTCTGACATTTTGGCTAGCATCGGTGTTGTTGTGTTGAAGGCTTTGCCTGAGCAACTTGCACCGAGCCTAAGCGATACCTACCTTGACCTCAAAGCTGCAGGAAGACTATGAGCAACAAAACGAAAAAAACCACATCACAACGCGTTGTACCAGCACCGGATGAGGAACTCACTGCTGGGCAACGTAATGCACGCTTTACTCGCAGGGTTGCTATCGTTTTGGTGTTTGCTCTTATCGCATCAACTGCGATCCCTGCTCTTGCGTTTTTATTTGCCTGACAGGTTACGCATACAGCTGGCTGTATCCCGCTTCGGCTTCGTCCAAGTCACCTGTAGCACCATCATGCACTGCGCTGCGGCCTAGGGTGTACACGTAGGTCCAGAAGAGCGCTAAGGCTAGTGCTCCTATAACAATTTTGAGCCACCATGCTAGCGCTGATCCGGTAACGAAACCTTCGATGAGTCCCGATAGCGCTAATGCAAAAACGAGTCCAACTGCAATCGTGATGAGTGCACGGCCTTCTTGCGCGAGGGCGAGTGAGCGTGGACGATTACCCGGTGCAATAAGTGTCCAAAATAGTTTTAGTCCGGCTCCACCAGCTACGAATATTGCCGTGAGTTCGAGTAATCCGTGGGGCAGGATTAAAGCGAAAAACTTTCCGGCTTCACCATAGTGTGCCATCATGCCACCGATGGATCCCACGGCAACCGCATTGTTGGCTAAAACGAACGCTGGCCATATCCCGGTCACTCCAAAGGCAACGCATTGTGCAGCGATCCATGCGTTGTTTGTCCACACGACCGCAGCAAAATCTACGCCCGGGTTGTAATACGCTTCAAACGCGGTATCAACATAATCTAAACGCTGTGTTTCGGTTCCCATTGCTTCTAAGCCTTGCGAAGACGTAGCAACCCAAAAGCCTGCGATAACAGCTACCAAGATGAACACTGCGGTCACGCCATGGGACCACCAGCGTGTGCGGTAGAAAGCAGCAGGTAAGTCTTGTACAAAAAATCTTTTGATTGTTAGTGCGCGTGGATTGTGTGCGCCTACGATTCGTGCGCGCGCCCGAACCAACGTTAGTGATAACTCAGAGATGAGGGTAGGGTCTGGAGCCATCGACCGCAGCATGGACAAGTGTGTCGCGGTTGTTTGATACAAGGCGATTAGTTCGTCTGCTTCACGTCCGCTCAGTTTGCGGGTTCGGGTGAGTTGTTTCAGCCTATCCCATTGGGCTTTGTGTGTGTTCGAAAAAGCGTCAAAATCCACACCCCTACTTTCCCACATGACGGTAGGCTTCAACAGTAGGTTTTTTGTGTTGTATGAGATGGGGATACGTGAACGACCACTACGTTATCGGTGAAGGTGTCATTCTTGATGCTCGCGCGGTGTCTTTTATGACGCGAGGCTTTGCTTTTGCAATAGATGCGGCCGTGGCCATAATCTTGCTGATTGCGTTCACGCTCTTCCCTGCATCTACTTCCACGTTTGATAGTTTTGGCCCGGCTGCTGTTATAGCAACGATCGTGACTATTTGGGTTCTCATACCGACTGCTGTAGAAACACTGTCGCGTGGTCGTTCATTAGGAAAGCTTGCGATGGGTGTGCAAGTTGTCCGGGATGATGGTGGGCCTATTTCTGTTCGTCATGCTTTCATTCGCTCCCTAGTTGGCGTTGGCGAACTGTGGATGACTGTCGGTGCGGTTGCGCTTATTACATCGTTGCTCAACAACAGAGGAAAACGTCTTGGGGACATCATGGCGGGCACTTACGTCGTTCGAGTGCGCACGAAAAAGCACAAAGAAGCACCTTTTCTAGTTGCTCCTGCCCTTCAACAGTGGAGTATGCAGGCAGATATCGGAAAAGCTCCTGACGGGCTTGCATTATCTGCACGCCAGTTTTTATCTCGTCGCAGTTCTTTGCACCCTGCTTCTAGGGCGCAAAAAGCGCAAGAGTTTTCTGCTGAGCTTGAACGGTTCGTTGCTCCGCTTCCGCCTTTTGCTGCTCACCCTGAGGATTTCATTACTGCAGTCCTCGTTGAACGCTCACGTCGCGAAATTCAGATTGAAGATGAGCGATCACGACGAGCACGTTCTTTGCAGTCGCGTTTGGATCAATTCCCTTTTGGCATCAGCAACCCCGATAAATAAAAGTGTGGCGTGTCTCACATTTTTTAAAAAATAGAAAACTGCATTCAGATTCACCATGGCGAGAGTCGCTTCATGGCGCGCAAAAGTCGATAAACGCTCAAAAAATTACACGGCTGTATTTAAGATCAAAATTTTAACAACTCCATTACAAAACCAGCACGTGGTTAGAACTACCCTGCATACTTGATTCATGAGGTATTTCAAGGTAGTTGGTATTTTTCTTGCACTCGTGCTTGTTGGAACAGTAAGCACAACCTTCGCGGCGCCACCAGCAGAAGCCGCAGCTGCCACTGTAAAGAAATCAGTGAGCTACTACGTCACCTCAAGTTACGGCCTCAATATGCGTAAAGGCGCCGGACTGCGTTACTCCACAACCGGAAGCCGACTACGTAAAAATAGTCGCGTCGTGACCATCAGTAGCACAAGCAAACGCGCTAACGGCTACACGTGGATCAACGTCAAAACCTCTGACGGACGCAAAGGCTGGGTCGTCACCAAATACGTGACCACCAAAAAACCAACCACCTCAACCTCAAAATCCAAAACCTACTACGTTACGTGGAAGAACGGCCTCAACTTCCGCAAAGGCCCTGGAACCCACTATGCGCGGACAGGCTCACGCCTCAAGCTCAACACCAAACTGGTCACCATCAGTAGCAAAACCAAACGCGCCAACGGCTACACGTGGATCAACGTCAAAACCACTGACGGACGCAAAGGCTGGGTCGTCACCAAATACGTGACCACCAAAAAACCAACCACCTCAACCTCAAAACCCAAGACCTACTATGTGCGCTGGAAGAACGGCCTCAACTTCCGCAAAGGCCCTGGCACTAGTTACGGGACAACAGGACCACGCCTCAAGCTCAACACCAAAGTTGTCACCATCAGCAACACAATAAAGCGTGCTAACGGCTACAAATGGCTCAACGTCAAAACCTCAGATGGACGCAAAGGCTGGGTTGCAACCAAATACATCAACGCCAAAAAAGCGCCCACCCCAAAACCAACGCCAACTCCTACGCCGACCCCTACTGCAACACCAAAGCCAACGCCGAATCCTACCCCTACACCAACGTTTAAGCCTGAAACCTTTTACGTAGACAGCGGTAGCGTAGATCTCAATATGCGCTCAGGAGCAGGAACCAGTCACTCCATCGTCGAAAAACTCCCTACCAGCACAAAAGTGACCACAGTTTCTGCTGAACAAAAAACAGCGAACGGTCTCACATGGCGCAATATCAAAGCCCCTTCAGGGAAAACAGGCTGGGTAGCAAAAAACTATCTTTCAACTGCCGCACCGACCACTTCGACAAACACATCATTTGTGTTTAACGGATCGGGCTTTGGTCACGGTGTTGGAATGTCGCAATATGGCGCATATGAAATGGCACGCGGAGGCGCCTCCGCCGCAAAGGTTCTCTCGCATTACTACAAAGGCGCATCCGTCACTGCTAAAAACACCCCTGACACCATTAAAATTCAGGTACTCGGTCCAGAAACCTTCGGATTCCGTGGAAGTTACGGGGACTCCTACACCTCTAGGACTCTAACCTTTGCAAACACCACAGGCTCTGGCGCCACGTGGAGACTACGCACAAATGCAGGAACTTCCATCAAAGTGAACGGTTCCGAGCATCTATCACTCAGCAACAAATTACGCATCACAGTCTCCGGCACCAAAGTCAAAGCTGAAGTTCTCAGCAGTACCGGAAAAGTACTTGCTGCGACCACAGACTCAAAGGTTCGAGTCCACATGAGTGGAACCACCTACTACCGTTCTACATCGCCTAATGCAGTTGCCACCCTGCCTGGCGCAAACGGACGTTACAACAATGGACGACTCGAAGTAAACGTAAGCAAAGGTGTCCTCAACGTCACCAACCAACTCAAACTCAACACCGAGTACCTTTACGGAATTGCAGAAATGCCATCAAGCTGGGGCTCCTCAGCAAACAAAGGTGGAGCAGCACTAGAAGCACAAGCCATCACTGCACGCACCTATGCACTACGCAAAATGGGCTCCGTTAAATCTGACTGCAACTGCAATATCGTTGACGATGTACGCCACCAAAACTTCACAGGCTGGAACAAAGAAGGCGAAGGGTCTTCTCAATACTTCGGTAAATTGTGGAAATCCGCAGTCGACCGCACCGTCACTGGAAACAACCAAGGACGTGTAGCTGTAGCTGGAAGCTCACTCATCACTACCTACTACTACTCCTCTTCCGGTGGACGTACGTCGAATTCAGAAGATGTCTGGACTTCATCAGTGTCTTACCTCAAGTCCGTTGATGACCCTTACTCATTAACAGCACCAGGCAACTCGCTGAAGTCATGGACACGCAATATCACCCAAAAGCACGCCCTTTCCATCTTCAGTAACTTGAGCGACGTGAAGAAACTAGAAATCACGGCAAAGTATTCGTCTGGGCAGATTAAGACGATGAAAGCTACGAGTTCGTCTGGAAAAACACAAACCATCACGAAGAAGGCAGATGCGTGGCGTACGGCCTTTGGCCTTAACGGGGCATGGGTAACAAAAATTACTGCTCGCAACTAGCAAGCGACTAAAGCCCTAGGGCAGTGTAACGGCAGGTGTTGAGGTACACATCTTGTATCGCAACACCTGCCGTTCGGCTAGAATTACTCCAGTTACCAAACGAGGAGTCAGGTTGTCACTAGTCAGAGACCTTCGGTCAACGTGGAAAACCGTACAGCGAGTTCGCCGTTCCCGAAGACTCAATCGCACATTCGAAGATGTCATGCAAGAGCAAGAAATCTTGCAAGAAAACCACTTTGAGGCTGCAGTATATTTTGCGGATACCCCACGCAATATTTACCAACTGCGTCAGTGGTACCAGCCTTTCGAGCAGCTCGCTGAAAAACATCCCGTTGTACTTGTATTACGGTCTAAAAGCACTGTTCTGCGGGCAATTGAGGAAACACATCTCCCTGTCGCGTACTGTCCCGCAGTGTCCGACCTCGAAGAGCTTGTTCTTACCCAACGTTTTGGTGCCGTGTTTTACCCTAACCAAAACGCAAAGAACTTTCAGATGCTGAGAAACCATGGTCCTGCACATATTTGGATCAACCATGGTGAATCTGATAAAGCCTCGATGACAACAAACCAGGTCAAAGCATACGATCAAGTTTTCGTTGCAGGTCAGGCTGCTGTTGATCGCCTAGAACGCAATGTTCTTGGCTTCGACGTGGCCAACCATGCACTTGCTATAGGCCGCCCGCAAATCGACTGTGTTTACGAACCAGAACCATTGCCAGAAGACGGACGCACAACACTCTTCTACTCCCCCACATGGGAGGGTGACCGTCCAAGCATGAGTTATTCCTCTATAACGTCACATGCACAAACCATAATCGATGCGATCATAAGCAACCCTGAGTATCGCCTTATTTTCCGCCCACACCCAAGCACAGGAAACATTTGCCCAGAGCACAAGCAGGCTTTGGACGAACTCATCCGTCGCATCGATTCGGCGAACCATGCTGATCCTCAAGCGCATCACCTAGTTGACCAGTCTCGAGACTTTGGTTGGCAGCTTTCTGTCGCCGACTACTGTATTGCAGACGTCTCTGCTGTTGCCTTTGACTGGCTAGCTACGGGAAAGCCCATCTTTATCACTGAGCCTGTAGGAGAAGAAGTCTTCCTAGAAGACGAAGGCCTCATCGCCCGCCTGCCAAAATTAGATGTTTCAGAAGCACATAACGTGCTTGCTCTCTTCGAGCAGTATGGCGAACAAGGGTTGGAAAGCAAGCTCCAATCCCTCACGGAATACTACTTCGGTGATGTACAGCCAGGTAAAAGTATGGAGCGTTGGATAGCTGCTGCCTCTCAAACCATTGTTGAGAGACAGCAACTCATTGAACAGTCAAAGAGCCGTTCACAACACGTAGAAGATGTGTAACGACTACTTAGCGTCTGCGTGATACGCGGCGAGGGCCTCTTTAAGAGGCGCGTCAAGCGCGAGTTGGCCTTTACGCATGTAAAGGCCTCTCGTGCAGAACCGCTTTAAATCCTTGTCTGAGTGAGAGACAAGGAAAAGTGTTTTACCCTCAGCAAGCATGCCCTCAATATGCGTATAGCATTTCTCTCTAAATGCTTTATCGCCAACCGCAAGGACTTCGTCCACAAGCAAAACAGGCGCTTCAACACGTGACATAACCGCGAATGCCAAACGCACTTTCATTCCTGACGAAAAATGGCGGAATGGCGTTTGTAAGAATTCACGGATTTCCGCAAACTCTACAATCTCGTCGTAGAGTTCATCTATCTGCTTTTTAGGCATCCCGTGCAGCCCAGCAGCCAAATATATGTTGTCGTGAGCGGTTAAGTCTGGAACAAAACCACCCGTGAGTTCAATAAGCGGGGCTACTGGTCCGTTCACCGACACAGACCCTGAATCTGGAATCATCACGCCAGAGACAAGTTTCAACAGCGTCGATTTACCGCCACCGTTTCGTCCAATGAGTCCGATCGCTTCGCCTGGCTGGACTTCAAAAGATACATCTTTTACGGCCCAAAAACGGTCAGATTTGACCCCCGAGCGACCACGTGTCAAAAATTCGCGGGCGCCCATGTTCCTTGAGCGTTTACTGAATTCAACGCCTAGGTTCTTTGCCGCAATCATGGGGCCAGTAACGTGCACATCAACCATGATTTATAGCTCCTTCAAGATTTGGTTTTCGAGTTTTGCAAAGACTCGCCAACCAATAAAGAAAATAATGAGGCTTACGCAAGCAGACGCAATGACAGCATCCCAATGAAGCTGGTCAGGGAAGAAACCGGAACGATACAAGGAAATCAGGCCGGCCATCGGGTTGAGAATGTAAAGAGTGCGGATAAATCCAGAGATGCCCGCCTCGTAAATATCCCCTAAACCGTAGATCACTGGCGTTGCATAAAACAAGAAACGCATACCAATTTTGACGATACGTTCAACGTCTCGCACCATAACGACTAGAGGCGAAATGATGAGCCCCAACCCTGTTATGAGAAGAATCTGGATGATCATCGCTGGAACGAAGTAGAGTAACTGCCAATTAAAAGCAGCACCTCCGAAAATCGCAAAAGCAAGGATTACTGGCAAGGAAAGCAGAAACTCGATTCCCTTAGAGAAAACCAGTCTCACTACCCAAATTTCGCGAGGAAGAGCAGTCGAACGTATTAACCGTGCAGACCCACGTAGAGCATTCGCAGAGTCATTAATTGCGTTTTGAAACCAGTTAAAGGGCAGCATCGCAGCTAATAAAAAGACGATGTAAGGGTCTTCTCCCACACCTCGTGAAAAAATTTTGGTGAAAACGAACCAAAAAATTAACGCCATCATTAATGGATCAAGAATCGACCACACATATCCAAGTACTGAATCTGCGTACCTCACTTTGAGGTCACGACGCACTAGAAGTGCAAGGATTTTACGGTTTTTGACGAGGTTCCCTATGCGGGAGAAAGTCCCCGGTTGGTTTGCGCTCAAGCGCTGCCTCTCACTTTCAATGAGTGTCTTGCGTGTATTAGGGACTGTTGTTAAATCACTTCGTTTGCGCGTGCGAGGTCTTCAGCAAAATCAACCTCAACAGCGTACAAATCAGAAATGTCGACAGGAAGGACCTGTACGTTGTCTTGCTCAATAGCGATTTCGAGACCACGCTCAAAGTAATCTTGTTCGTCAACCTCGATGAGACGTTGAATGAAGACTGCTTTATCTGCCGGAGCAATAAAGTTAATGCCGACGGCCTCACCTAATGCTTCAGTAAGCGGTACTTGCTTGGACAAAGCTGCAATATGCCCGTTTTCGTCAACTGTGTATTTGACTTCTTCCTCAGCTGTTTTTGCAGTGTTAACGCAGACAAAAGATTGTCCCTGCTCAACAAGAGGCTCAACGCGGCGCAATACCTCTGGGTGGAATACAACATCACCGTTCATCCACAACACGCCTCGGTTACCGGTCGCTTTCAATGCTTTCAGCAGTGACTTTGAAGTGTTTGTTTGATCAAATACTTCGTTGTATACGAAAGCGATATCTGGAGCAGATTCGAGGATCTGTTCAAGTTTGAAGCCTACGACAGCCATAGCTTGCACATTATCGCCAAAGGCCTCGCGCACGTTTCCTAGTTGTTGCGCCAGAATTGTACGCCCGTCTTTCAATGGGGTAAGAGGTTTCGGAAAGGGTTGCCCTAAACGAGTTCCCATTCCTGCAGCAAGAATAACGACTTGAAGATCCACGAGGTTCCCTTCTCCATGCGACACTGAGGTCGCGCTTTCAACTAACAATAATATCTGTTACCTCACCTCAAAAGAACTTTCCAGATGTGTAGTTCTCCCGTGTAAAGCGTGTCGACTAGTTTTCTTTTTGTACTGGTAGCAGCGTTTCCCACACGTCTACGGACTGTATTTTTGATGTGGTGTACGCATCCGTAGTTTTTTTCCACGTACGAAACAAAGCCCAATGCTGCTTAACGATAGTTGCGATAAGCCGTCTGGCCTTGTGCGAATCAAAACGCAATACCGAGGTTACTGCTTCGTTGTCCTCAGCTGTCATTAATACTTCGGTCACGCCAAGGCCGGTATTCCACGTAAATTCGCTTGCACGAACACTACGAATTTTCGGTTTTTTACTCGAATAAACAATCTGACTGATGGCTGTCACAACATCCCAAGGATGCTGCGGCACTGATTCTTTAACATCGCTATGCTCGCTGTGTGGTTCTGCCTGGCCAAGAGCATCAATCAGAGCTTGTGCTTTATTACGTGATTCAACGATATCTGGTGATATCCATTGAGGCCCTGCAACAAATTCGTCGACAGCGTTAATCCATAATTCTGCTGTCACGTACTGCAAACTCAACACATGTTTAATTTGGTGAATGAGAGAATCAACGATAATTCCCCGCCCTGCACCATATTCAGCAGCAACTGCAAAACGGTTACGATGCATCATCCACGAAGACCACGATGCTGAGGTTTGCTTTGCAGCCCACGTCGGATGCCATACCGAGATACCTGGCACTACGGCCCGCGCTATTCCCTGGCGCCCAGCACGTAAACCGTATTCTGCGTCGTCCCATTTGATGAAGAACGGGGCAGGAAGCCCTAAATGCTCAACAGCACCTTCAGGTAAGAGTGTCCCCCACCAGCCTGTGTAATCTGGTTTCACATGCGGATTCAAGAAATTCCATTGAGTTGGCCCACCAGTAACGAGGCTCTGTGTACGGGTGACCCTATCAATAGCGCCCCATTGGAACGGTCGACGTGCAATACCCTCTGCAAAGGCTTCGAGCTCAACATGTGACTCTGCAGAGATGAGACCCGTACCAATAATTGTTGGGTGAGCAACTGCCCCAGAAATTTCCATGGCACGACGCAAAGATTCTGTATCGATATGCGCGTCGTCGTCAAGCAGAAGAACAGGATCAGTATTCCATCTCAGGCTTTCGCGCATGCCGCGAGCATAGCCGCCTGACCCACCAAAGTTTCCTTGTTCAAGGAGAACAAGACGGTCCTCATGCTGACGTTGCAATGGTTCAAAACGCGGATCTGCCCGTACTGTATCGCCTTGGTCTATCAGTACAACGCGACCAACAAAACTTTGAGCTGACTCGTTCAGAAGATACTCTGCCTGGTCGAGAGCATCCCATTCACGACGAAAAGTTGGCACAACAACAGTAACTTTTCGATCTGTCCGATAGTTTTTCTGATCTTTTCGCGGCACATGCCACGAATATTCAGCAAGGCGAGCCGACTGGTTGTCTTGTGCCTCTACAGTGATCCACGCAAAACGAATATGTGGCGATCGTGCAAGCCAAAACTTCCATTCGCCATCAATGTTCTCCTGTGCCACTTCAAGGTGTTCACCCTTGTCGTTAACTGTATGAACAGTTACAAGCCCCTGGCCGGAAACCCGCAGTTCTGTGGGACCAGAACCAAAAAGCTGATGCCACCAAGCAATAGGAGCGGCATTAAACCACGTTCCCAAATCTATGCGTGCGCCTGCAGCTAGTTCATATACGCCGCGAGTTTCTGTGACGTTTCCATTCGTTCGAACATAGAGTTCCTCTGTGCCTGCCTGATGAGGTGCCACAAAGTTTAAAACGTCAACGGTGCTGCGCCCCATCAGTCTTCCTCTACGACGTCCGTAAGCGGGGCACCTTCACGAAAATGCGGCGCAATTTTGTTATCAAACATCGACAGCGCACTGCCGATCGCCATATGCATATCCAAATATTTGTATGTGCCCAACCGTCCACCAAACAACACGTGAGGTTCGTTAACTGCCAACTGACGGTATTGCAGCAATGTTTCGCGGTCTTGCGCAGTGTTTACTGGGTAGTAAGGCTCGTCATCGTGCTCAGCGAAACGCGAGTACTCGTGCACAATCACAGTTTTATCTTGTGGATAGTCACGTTCTGGGTGGAAGTGACGGAACTCGTGAATACGCGTGAAGTCTTCTGACTCATCGGCATAATTCATGACGGAGGTGCCTTGGAAGTCCCCCACCGGAAGCACCTCTTGCACAAAATCAAGCGTGCGCCATTGCAGATCGCCACGAGAGTAGTCGAAGTATCGGTCAATTGGGCCCGTGTAAATCACGGGAATACGGCCAACAACTTTTGATTTGGAATACTCATGTGAGTCATCAAAAAAGTCAGTATCGAGCAACACAGTAATGTTCTCGTGCTCTGCCATACGCTCCAGCCACGCAGTGTAACCATCCGTAGGCAAGCCTTCATGAGTGTCATTGAAGTATCTGTTGTCATACGTGTAACGCACTGGAAGACGAGAAATGATTGATGGCGACAATTCCTTTGGATCTGTCTGCCATTGCTTCGCCGTATAGTTTCGAATAAAAGCGTCATACAACGGTCGGCCAATAAGCGACACACCTTTTTCGTCAAGGTTTGTGGGATGCTTGTCACCCAGTTCCGCTGCCTGCTCTTTAATGAGCTCTTTTGCCTGGTCAGGAGTGTATGCGGCCCTAAAGAACTGATTAATTGTTCCCAAGTTAATGGGCATTGGAAAAACTTCGCCTTTGTGCGTCGTATATACGCGGTGCACATAGTTAGTAAATGAAGTGAACCTGTTGACGTACTCCCACACGCGCTCATTTGATGTGTGGAACAGGTGGGCACCATATTTGTGGATTTCAATTCCGGTTTCAGGTTCAACCTCGGAATAGGCGTTTCCGCCGATATGGCTGCGTCGTTCAAGCACGACAACTTTCAGCCCCAACTCGGTAGCACAGCGTTCCGCAATGGTGAGCCCAAAGAACCCAGATCCAACGACGATCACATCAGCAGACAAGTTTTTCTTCTTCCTTCTTGCACACAAACAGCGGATTAGGAGTACGACGCTATACGCGCCATTTCTTTGTCACGAATTTCGATGAGACGTTCAACCGCATCGATGAAACGTTGAGTGGAGGCCCCCGGCGTCAAGTCGCCTAAGTAGTATTCAGCGAGTTTTATGCGCTCATCCCGTGTCGGATCATTGTCTAGATGCTCGTCGACAAGTTCAAGAACGGTCTCCATGTCGGCGACATTTAGCCGTGGCGCGAGCTCAGTTAATGGAGACTGCGCCACAATAGCGGTCTCTTCAACAGGAACTGTAATAATTAACGGCTTCTTACTTGGCAGCCAGTCCATAGCAACACCTGAGATATCGCAAATCATGATGTCGGCGTCCGCAAACGAGTAGGCAACATCACCAGACGAATCAACACGATGGACAGTTTCTCCAGCACGAACGTTAGCTTCTTCAAGGAGTTTTCTGATCTCTGCGTCCGCCTGCCCATACGAGGCAACACGCACACCTGTGAGTGGATGCGGACGATAAATAACTGCATAACGGTCCGAAGAAAGAAGTGCGTCAACGAGCGCAACGCCGTGAGACTCTATAGAGCCGTAAGCAGCAGTTGGTTGCCCGCCTTCCCACGACGGCGCATACAAAACAGTCGTACGAGCATCGGAGCTCTCTCGTGCATGAGAACGCTCAAGCTGCCCATCAACTTGTGGACGCCCCACGGGAATGCATTTCTCGTGCGCATCATAAAGAGTCGAATATTTTGCCATGCGATCAACTGCAGCTTGACCGGCAACAAAACTAAAGTCGTAAGCTTTAGTCTGGTTCGAGACCGTTACTAATTTATCGCTGTCGCCGTGCATCAATGAGGCATGAACGAGTTGACCAAAACGCAGGTTTGAGAAGTTCTCAGGATTGTGGTTGACGTACAAACACACCTTCATTGCAGGCGATTGCGAAAGGATCGAATCAATCGTGGTGTAATGCGCGATAGTAAAGACGTCTAAACCTGTTGCCTCACGAATTACAGCAGCGGTACGAGAGTCCATGCACACGACAACTGTTTTGTGGGCTTCATTGAGCGCTACAAACGTGTCATACCACTGTTCAATTTGATATAAGGCTTCTTGCGTATCAGCGAAATACACCATCACTTCGTACGGCCAAGCGGCGCCTTTAAGTTCTGCATCCTGTCCATTACGGTCAGGGGTTCCTGCCGGTGTAAGACCAAATTTCCGGATGATTTTGCCGCCTGAGCTGCGAATCGTCCGCTTCAAGCTCTTACCACGTGCCTGCATTATGATCCCGTCTTTGAATGTTTCACGCCTTTACATGGTACGCGTTATGGCTGCGCTGGGATGCCACGCTTTCCTGTCCGCAACACAATCTGACGATAACCAAAACGACGCACAGGCTCCGGCACCAAACGATAACCACAACGAATGACAACATTACGAACAAACTGAGTTCTACTCGTAAAGCCCATTGCCCGAAGTTTGCGTTGCAAAGCCCACTCAGACCGTAGTAGTCGAGTACCTCCGCGCCTACCGTAAGCACCTGCGCCTACACGATACTTCAACAGAACATCCGGAATGTTTGCACTGCGTACACCCGCATGCAACATTTTTGCGAACAATAAATAGTCTTCCATGAGATCAAGATGTTCATAGCCGCCGACACTTTCAACGGCAGATTTTCGATACACAACTGTCGGATGGTTGAACGGGTCATGAAACTTCGCGTACGTGACTATATCTGCATGGTTAGTTGGCTGTGCACGGACGGTAGACGTTGCAGTCTCGTCGTCCTCAAACTCTGCTAAAGCTGCGCCGACCAAATCGATTCCTTGTGCAATGACAGGAATTTGGATTTCAAAACGCTTAGGCACGGAAATATCATCTGCGTCAGAGCGCGCGACAACGTCATGCGTGCACTCACGTAATCCCACGTTGAGAGCGTTTGAGAGCCCACCGTTTTCTGCAATGACAACAAGCTTATGGGGAATACTCACCGCTGCGAGGGACTGCTTTACTGCGTCTTCTAATTCTGCAGACACCGGCCCATCCTGCACCACAACTAGTTCATGAGGTGCCAATGTTTGATCGGTAGTTACAGACTCGATCGCTCTCACCACAAAGTCAGCATGGTCACCTGCATAAAAAGGCAATAAGACACTAAATAATGGCATTTCCATATTAAGCTCACACTCTTATTTTTGTTAAATATTCATCAAGAATTTGAAAGTGAGCCCTCGATGCTAGAGATGTTTTCCGACACAGTACCAAGTCCCGCTAAAACAGCAGTGTTATCTAAAGGACGCGTTCCAAAACCTCGTCGTAGTCCTCGCCATCCAACTTCAAGCAAAAGTTTTTTGTTCTGGGAAAACCGAACAGTTCTAAACCACCGTCGAAGTGAAGAGCCTGTGTACAAGAGCCTCTCAAATGGCGTCAGACCTGACGAGAACCTGAGGAGCCACACTTTATTTCGCACTTCGTAGAAGAAGCGCTCTCCAGGGTCGGCATCTGTTGATCCAAAGTTTTTAGTCAGATGAAGAACTTGCGAAGCATGAGAGGCAAGGCCAACGTCTTTTTTCAACAAACGCAAAGAATACTCAAAGTCATCATTCCAGATGAAATAATCAGATACGGGCAAGCCTTGCTCACGAACCGCGGGAACTGCAATGAGCATCGATACAAACGACGAAGAGCGAACAGGGGTAGCTTGCACCATGCCCGCTGAAATCATTTCACTCTGGCTTGCACCTGGACGTACACGTGGGGTGTTCATTGGGTGCTCTCGCCCGTCGTGCCACACGACACGGGAACCGACGAGCGCTACCTCTCCAGGGTAGTCATCAGCGCATTTCAAAAGTTCTTGCAAGGCTGCTGGCTCAGGAATCGTGTCATCATCCATGAGCCAAACACAATCAGCGTCAAGAGTTTCAGTGGCATATGCAATACCTGCAGCAAATCCTCCCGCTCCGCCTGTATTACGAGTCAACACAACGACTTCGGCCTTTAATGAATGTTCCTTCGCAACTTTTTCTGACTTATCAGTTGAAGCGTTATCAATAACGAGAACGGCATCCAACGGCCGAGTTTGCGCTTGTAAAGCATCTAACGACTGCTGCAATAGCGTTTCACGGTTATAAGAAACAACGACTGCAACCACACGTAAATCAGCGGTGGCTTTAGCCTCTAAGCCCTTGAACGTCACTTTTTGCCCTATCTTCTCGTTACGTTTTCTGCATACCACTTCGTAAAACACCATGCGAGTCACACAAAATATATTCTTAATTTTAGAAACGATGAACAGTTAAACCACACGATGCGCTACGCTCGTCGACTCTAGCACTCGCGAGAACTTCAACAAGATGCTACTATGCCGAACTGGACAATTTTCTTGTTTCCGGCAGGCCCCTCTGCTGAGGCATGAAGATCACAGCGTTCTGCTTAAAGCTCACACCGAAAGATTGAAAACAACAGTTAGACTATGCTTGAACGCTAGCAGAAGCTAACACAATCATTATTTCGCGATTTCCGCTTCAAACCGAAGATCAGGCAACTCAAACATGAAGAACACGCTCCACCGCCTTACAAAAGTTCAGCGAAAACTTAAAAACGCTGCCGCTCAAACAAGACGAGCCACAACTGAAAACATGCGGATAGATGAGAGCAAAGTCCTCTACGAGGCTTATGGCGGCAATGGCATGCTTTGCCACCCTGAAGCCATCTTCAACGAGCTTTTAGCTGATCCAAATTATCAGCACCTGAAGCATGTTTGGGTTTTAAAAGACTTGAAACGATTTTCAACACTAGTTGAAGAATTTTCCAATCGGAAAAATGTATCTTTTGTAATTTACAACTCTTACGAGTATTACCGCGAATTACGTACTGCAAAATATTTAATAAACAACGTAACTTTCCCACAACAGTTCTCCAAGCGCCCCGGCCAAATATATGTGAACACTTGGCATGGTGTACCCCTGAAAAAAATGGGATATGACATTCCGGGTAAAGCAATCGAAACAAGAAATATGATTCGTAATTTCTGGGCGGCCGATTACCTACTCTCAGCCGGCCCTGAAATGACAAACACAATGTACCTCGGTGCGTACAAACTGAAAAATGTTTTTAACGGAAAAATCCTTGAACTTGGAAATCCAAGGATTGATAGGCATTTTTCTGCTCGCGCTAATAGCGAACAAGCAAAAGAGCTATTTCAACAATACGGCTTAAACCTTGATGAGCGAAAAATTGTGCTCTATTGCCCAACGTGGAGAGGCGCTAACTACTCATCACCTGAAGACAGCGCATCTGATCTTCTAAAGGTTGTTCAATCATTACAGGAGTCCTTAGACTCTACACAATATAGGGTTTTGTTAAAGGCCCATCAAGTTGTCGCAGATAAAGTCGCAGATAAATTGGGCGACTCATCGATGCTTGTACCAAATGACATTCCCACGAATTTGATTCTAGGATTAACAGATCTTCTGATCACAGATTACTCTAGTGTTTTCTACGATTTCTTAGAAACAAAGAAGCCAATTGTTTTTTACACTCCAGACTTAGAAACATACAAGACTTATAGAGATGTATACAAAGACATCACTGAATGTCCAGGGTACATCACTCAAACACAAGATGAATTAAACAGTACTGTCAAAACAGCACTTTCAGGTTCATTTATCGATCCGGAAATTTCACAAAAATACGAAGAAGCCTCTAACAATTATTGTGCTTCCGATGATGGTAATGCTTCCAAGCGTGTTATCGATGTAGTTTTCGGCGGAAACACAACACTCTCGGGAATTCGATCTGATTTCTCTGATGGTCGTAAAAAAATTCTTATCTACATTGGAGGCATGGCTCCTAATGGAATATCAACATCGGCTCTAAACTTACTTCAAAATATTGATTACGAACAATTTGACGTAACTGCACTAATACCTTACACACGTGAAAATAAAAAGATTGCAAACATTCGCCTAATTAACGAAAACGTTCGACTCATAGCGCGCGATGGAACTTTCAATGGCGGTTATTTCACAAATCGAAAACGAAACGTTGAATTGAATCGTACGTTAAGTCGTAATGGTCATCTTTCAAAGCGGACGCAACGCTTATGGAAAGATGAATGGAATCGAATATTTGGCGATACAGAATTCGACTACCTCGTTGATTTTTCAGGGTACAGCCCTTTTTGGAATTGCCTTCTCATAAGTTCGGAAAACGGAAAACGATCTGTTTGGTTACACAATGACTTAGCTGCCGACGCTGAGCGGACGGTTCAAGGAAAAAAGCATCTCAAATCTGGGCTGTTGGGTGTTTTTGCTATGTATAAACATTTCGACCGACTGGTTTCTGTATCTGATTCACTTTCAGAAATCAACAAAACGAACCTTCAGGGTTACTCATCTCAAGAAAAATTTGTCGGCTGTCGTAACTCAATTCATATTGATCGAATCAAAAGTTCAGCCACAAATGTCGTTTCTAATCAACAATTAAGCACGTACAATGTAAATCAAAAAACACAGATCAATTTACTGCCTGAAAGCACTTTAGCCGAAGTTTCCGCAACACTTGCAGAAAAACTTCCAGCAAACGAATTAGCGAATGAGTTAAAAAGGCAACTTTCACTTTCTGAGATTTTCCCATCGGATGGAACTGAATATACTTTCATTTCAGTTGGTCGACTATCACCTGAAAAAAACCATCAACGCCTCATTCAGGCTTTTAACATAGTGCACGAGGAACACCCCCATACACGTCTTGTTATAGTAGGGTCTGGCCCGCTAGAAAAAGATCTTGCTGCTGAAATACGGACTTTAGGTTTACAAAAATCTGTATATCTTGCAGGACACAGAGATAATCCATTCGAATTGATGGCACGCGCTAATTGTTTTGTCCTCTCCAGTAATTATGAGGGTCAACCAATGGTAATTCTCGAAGCTCTCACGTTAAAGCTTCCTGTTATTACTACACGATTTGGTTCAGCAGAGTCTGCGCTACCTCCCTCTGAAGGTCTCATCGTCGAGCAATCCGTTGAAGCCTTAGCTGATGGACTTCGTTCTTTCATAAACGGGAAAGTCAACACGCCAGACTTCTCGCCCGAGGCTTACAACGAAATTGTAATGTCTGAGTTTTACTCTGCTATTGGCGCAGATTATCCCGCAAAAAAATAGCCACTTCTAAATAAGTTGTGTGTTACACATTATGTAACACACAACTTATTACTGTTACTATGACATTTTTTTGTGAAGATCTAACCAATTTTTCCTCCACTGCTTTTCCGAGTTTTTCTTTGCTGTTTTTTTCGCCCCCTCTACACATTTTTTCCATAAAGATTCATTAGTTAAAATGCGTAACATCTCACCTGCTAATTGTTCTTGATCTCCGTCTTTGACTAAAAGCCCGTTTTTTCCATGTTGTATAAGCGCTTGAGGACCATAAGGTGCCGCATAACCAACAACAGGGATACGTGAAGCCATACTTTCCAAGATTGTTAGACCGAAACCTTCAAATTCAGATGTCACCAAAGAAATATCTGCGTCTTCGAGAACTGGCTGAGGGTCGCTCAAGTAACCATGAAATATAATACGATCTACATGACCTAAATCTTTTGCTAATTTTTTAAGGTTCGCTTCTTCAGGGCCTGCCCCAACGATTTCAAGCGTTACACCTTCAAGGTTTTTTGCGATTTTAGAAAAAGCTTTAATGGCATGATCAAAACGCTTTTCTCGCGCAAGCCTTCCTATTGCAACAATTTTTTTATGTGTTCTTATTGTTTCTTTATTTCCACTGACTAATGCTGGAGCAGCATGCGGAATAACGATTGTCTTTTTTTCCTCTTGAGCAATATCAGAAACGTATTCTTCTCTCTGTTGCTCAGTAAAAAAACAGTCATATCTGTATTATCAAGTGTTTCTTGATAATGAGATACCCAAGCTTTTAATTTAGACCCTTCGCGCACATCCGGATCCAAATGCGTAGTGTGTATCGAAGTAACAATTCGATAATTTGGATGTGACACATATAGAGCGAAAGAAGTTCGCGGTTCATCAGTATAGATGACACCCGCCCCTATTTCTTGCAATTTTCTTTCTAACCAATACGAATTTACCCACCGTAGGTCTTTATGCAAGAAAGGTGAACCGTCTTTTAGTGTCAAACACCTATATTCATACCCATTTTCAGTTACCCACGATGAAAGGTAAGGCATCTTATTTTCATTAAAATATATGCGATACCGGACTTTACCGTTATCATCGTAATATTCACAACGTGAAGGACTACCGTCCCGCCAATATGTAAAACGGTTCTTCCTAACCCAAGGGCGCTCTTTATCGTGGTGTTCCAAATACTGCGGGCGTCCTTGAGGATCTTCAACTTTTAGCCCAAGGAACATACCCTCTTGATAGTAGCGGAATAATGAATTTCTTCCCGATTTTTCTCTTACAGTAAAGAGGTTATCTTCTGTAAAAATTTCGTTAAATTCTTGCGCTTTTTCATCTCCTATTGGAGGGGCTATTTTTTTAAAGTCTTCAAAAAAATTCAATAACTTTACTTTTTTTGGTATATCTCCGCTTTCTTGAAGCTTTTCAAAAATTTCTTTTATTGTCGGCTGATAAGCAACAGTAAGCAAATAAACTTCATTTTCTTCACTAAGAAGTTGCAGTCTCTTGAAAACAGCCTTCGTTAGGCCGCCTCTGTTAAACCCAAGACTATCCATAACTTGTATTACCGGTTTTGCCATTTTTACCCCATCTAAGTAAATAGCTTCAAAATTAATAAAACTTGTTTTCCGGCTCATCACACGACTAGTTTTTACATTTCCCGTGCTTCCTCTACAAGAAGAACTGGGATTCCTTCACGAATTGGGTACGCCAATTTGTTGTCCTCGGCTGTGGATTGTAGTTCGGGTTCCCCTGTTGGGCCTTCGCCACGTTCCAACGTTGCCCCTGAAACTGGGCAACGCAAAATATCTGTGACCCATGGGTCTAGTTGAATGTTTTCCATGATCTTCCGTTCAGTAGCTTTTCATATACGTTAGGTCACTGTGCACGACGCACATGTTGAGTCACACGAGGCTAGTTTTCGGCACGGATGAGCGTAAGCACATCATCACGCACTTTAACCATCATGTCTTCGTCGGCTGCTTCAACGTTGAGGCGCAGCAAGGGCTCTGTGTTAGATGCTCGTAAGTTAAACCACCATTGCGGGTGGCTGTTCCAGTGAGAAATTGTAATTCCGTCTAGTTCGTCAACTTCGACATCTCCGCCGCCTTTTTCTTCTACATAGGCGCGGATAACACGGGCCTGTGCGGCAGGAATATCTGCGATTGTGGAGTTAATTTCTCCTGAAGCGACGTATGGTTCGTACATTTCTGAAATTGCGGAAAGGGGATGTTGCTGTTCCCCGAGTGCGGCTAGAACATGCAACGCGGCGAGCATTCCGGTGTCTGCAAAGAAGAAGTCACGGAAGTAGTAGTGGGCTGAATGTTCACCACCGAACACTGCATCGTATTGTGCCATTTCGGCTTTAATAAATGAGTGTCCAACCCGAGTGCGCACCGTGTTGGCTCCCGCTGCACTCATGAGGTCGGGGACAGCTTGCGAAGTGATCAGGTTGTGGATGATCGTTGGGGTACGACCTTCAGAGGTTTCACGCCGGACTTCTCGCAGTCCCACCAACGCAGTGATCGCAGAAGGGCTGACGGGATTTCCTTGTTCGTCGACGACAAAGCAGCGGTCTGCGTCTCCGTCGAATGCTAACCCGATATCGGCTCCGTGTTCCACAACCGCTTTTTGAAGATCAATGAGGTTCTTCGGGTCTAACGGGTTGGCTTCGTGGTTGGGGAAGGTGCCATCGAGTTCAAAATATAGGGGAACGATTTCGAGTGGGAGTTGAGGTAGTCCTGCGCTGGTTTCTAACACTGCAGGAACGGTATATCCGCCCATTCCGTTTCCGGCATCAACGACGACCTTCAACGGTCGAATACCTGAAATGTCGACTAACGCCCGTAAGAATTTGGCGTATTCGCTTAGCGTCGATCGTTGGGTGACTTGACCTAGTTGAGTCGCAGCGCCGGGCAGCCCGTATGCAAGATATTGTTCGGCGAGTTCTTTCATTCGGCTCAAGCCGCTGTCTTGTCCTACTGGACGTGCGCCAGCACGGCACAGCTTAATGCCGTTGTATTCTGCGGGGTTGTGGCTTGCGGTGAACATTGCGCCGGGTATGTCAAAGACACCAGAGGCGTGATAGAGCCCGTCGGTTGAGCACAGCCCAATATGGACGACGTCAATTCCTGCGCTGGTTAGGCCTTCAACAAAAGCGTCAACGAGTTCGGGTCCAGAGTCACGCATGTCGTGTCCGACAACGACGCGTGGGCGTGCTGTTGCTTGAGACAAGTCTGCTGGTGTGGCGTCCCCTGCATCGCCTGCGTCTGGGATAACGACGACCGTTGCGAAAGCTGCGCCGATAGCACGTGCGACTTCGGGGCTGAACGGTGTTGGAACTATTCCTCGTACGTCGTATGACTTGATGAGGGAAGACAAATCAACTGGTGATGCTGTGTTCTCGTGACGCATACCCCTAAGCCTATCGCTTAGTTGGTGCCGATTAGTATTCGGCTAGCCGTCTCCGCGTAGAACACGCAAGTGGCCTCGTCGTGCTATTTCGCCTTGTTGTACAGGTTGCGGATCTGCTGCGTGTCGTGGACGAACCATATCTTCTGCTGGAATGAATCCTTGCGGCACCACAGACTCAGCGGCCGTTTCATCAACTTTCACTGCGTCAGCTAGTGCAGCCCAGTCGTCATCTGGTTCGCTTAGAGGCTTTGAGATTTCAATTTTTCGTTGTTCGTATTCGGCGGCTTGAGTTGGTTCAGCCTCAAGTGTGTTGTCCGGTGCAGGAGTGCCGTGTGTGGGCCCTTCTTGTGGGGCTGTCACTCTTACGACTTCCCACCCACGTGGAGCTGTGAGTCGATCAGCGTGTTGCTGGCATAAATCGTAGCTGTGTGGTTCTGCTGCTATAGCAAGTGGGCCAAGGACTGCCGTTGAATCCGAATACACGTATGTCAAGGTTGCAACGGCTTGATGTGTGCACGCTGTTCTGGAACATTGACGGGAGAAACTCACAGCCCTGAATCTACTCCGTATATTCACAAAAACTGTTGTCACACGCCGAGTTATGACTGTCACACGTGACACATAGGTCAGATAATTGTGTTTGGGCCTCTGTTTTGAAAGGGTTCAGATTTCTATTAGATGGGCATACATGCTTATGACGACGACACCTCGTTCCCCTGCTGAAGAGCCTCAACGCGACTTTGATGTGGATCGTGTGTGGGCAACGTCAGAAAACGTTGTGACGCGAACGCGGCGTGATCGACGCGGCCGTGGTTTACGTGGGCTGATGTTCCCTCCGTTCCATCCGGCTTATCGCACTCGTCGTGAGCGTTTTGATGAAGCTGTTGTCACCTATGTATCCCGGCTGGAATTAACGTGGGGAAAGCAGCTCAAAGGAACTGAGTTTGCTGTTGAAGAGGTGCCACCATCCGATCCGTCTCCTTGGGAAACCGGTGGGGTTCCGTTGGGACGTTATTTTCCCCCTGTCGCAGGCCAGCCTGGTCGTGTCGTTATTTATCGACGTCCCATAGAAGCGCGCGCCCAAGAACCAGATGAGTTATCTGGTCTTGTTCGTGATGTCATCCTTGAAAATATTGCTTTTTTGTTTGGTTGTGCACCAGACGAAATTGATGGTGATTATCAAAGCTAAAAACTTTCCACCGGGTTGTCCGTCTTACATTCCGGCTTGTGCGCTTCTGATCACCCATAGTTGTGTTGGTTCTTCAGTGTTGTAATGCGGTTGTAGCACTGTGTGTGATCCAGATATGTCTTCGCTGGAGGCTGCGATGGACCAGTCAAAGAGCGCGTGTTCTTTTTGGTTGACTTGAACGATTCGAACATCACCAAATTTTTTGAGATCGAATGTTTTTGTTTGTCCGGGGGCTAGGTTTAACGGAAATTCATTGAGTTTGTTTCCGTTTCCGTCATAGAGAAGAACCGCCGCTGTGGGGTTGGCTTTCCATGCTTCGCGTGCAGCAGCTGCTGCTTCCGTTTCTTGTGTAGTTGCTTGTGCACCGGCGACTGGCGTGTATACGCGTGGAATGGCGTCG
This sequence comes from Timonella sp. A28, assembly GCF_051200815.1. GTDB lineage: Bacteria > Actinomycetota > Actinomycetes > Actinomycetales > Cellulomonadaceae > Timonella. The sequence goes on from NZ_CP195159.1 coordinate 1,310,671, forward strand.
AGTTGGCTGTCGAGTGCGGCAATGTTTTCTGCGTGTGGGAAAGCCGTCACGGTCAGTGTTGACTGCAGGCCTTGTGGGATGGTCACTGTGCCGATTGTGGCTTGTGTCGTGAACGCGTCTGTGTTGTCGTGTCCGCTATCGTCTACGGGATGTGCGTACACGGGTGAGGCTCCCACCCAAGCGAGGTCTGAGGGGGTTCCGAGCAGCGGCTGATCAGGGTTTTGTGTTCCTGCCTTGTTTGCGCGTGCTCCGGCGATAAGTGGAACATCTGATTCGACAAGCACAGAGTAGTAGCCTTCTGGGGCGCCACCTAAGTTAATGTCTTGGACTTGTCCAGAGACAAGATCTAACTCTTCTGCACCGAACATGACGACGTGTCCTTGCGCGTTGAGCAAATATATTCGTGCTTTCCCAACGACTTCGTCGGTTACTTCAGCAGCGTCTTCTTCGCTTTGTTCTGCAAGGTTTTGTGGGGCATCAAAATTTGGGACGACTAAACGTATTGTTGCGGCTTGCGGATCGTCTACGGCTGCTTGTTTTAGGTAAACACCCGTGATTGCTTGTGCGCGTGATGGCCCGGCAGAACTAGAAATATAATCGGTGCCAAGCGGTGTGAGGCCATCTAGTTCGTTGTATTGCAGGTACGCCTGTACGAGAGCGCCACGTGACTGAACGTGTACCGCGATACGTCTTTGTTCTGGTGCGATGCCTTCTAGCAGCGTTGAGATTTGTTCCCCAGCTGGAATGAGGTAGGTTTCTGACCCTGCAAGTTCTACGCGCCCTGATGGACCCCAGAGCGTCACGGTTACTGTAGCCGGAGTCAAACTTGGGTTTTGGATGACAAGTTTGCTGCTTGTTCCAGTCGCAGTCGACCCACCCACTAGCCACTGTTCTGATTGTGGTGTTGCACAGGTTGCTCCGCTGAGCCCTCGCAAATCACCGTCTTGTGTTGTTGAAGTTGCAGCTGCTGACGTGTACTGCCCGCTTTCGGGGTCTGAGATGAAACGCCCATTAATGCGCATTGCGAGCGCGTTGGGGCTTCCTTGTATGTGTGCGTATGCTGCGGGGTTTTGGGGGCCAAAGTTTTTGGGGAGGCTGGTGGCTGGTTTTGGGTTGTTGTTGTCTTGTTGCTCGGTGTCTTGTGGCATGCCGAGGTCTTGGAAGCTGGTGTTGCCTTGACCGCCGACGAGGCTTGCTGCGTTGCGGTAGCGTGTGGCTTCTTGTGTGGAGTTGAATTCGCCGAGGTCTGTGCGTGTGTCTTGGCTGTTTAGGGTGGTTCCTGCTGGGCATATGAGTTGTGTTGCGGGTGCTGCGACGTTTACTTGTGTGCCTGAGGTGACGAGGTTTCCGGTGTCGTTTATGAGTGTGTCGCCGGTGGTGGCGAGGTATCCGATTGCGCCTACGGCTATGAGTGCGCTTGTTGTTCGTGCGATGGCGCTGAGTCGTTGGGTTCTTTTTTCGAGTTGTTCTTTGGTTTTGACGCTCATTTGTGTGTTCCCTTTCTACGCACTGGGATTGCGAGTAGTCCGAACACGATCAGTACGACTGATTGGAGGATCATCCATGGCATTTGGCTTGAGCGTTCGTAGGTGATGTCGATTCGTGTTGCTGCCTGGGTTGGGGGTATGTCGAAGGCTTGCCGGCCGTTGATTTGTGTTGAGGTGAGTGGCTTGCCGTGTAGTGTTGCTTTCCATCCTGGGGCGGTGTTTTCGGCGAGTAGCACGGTTCGTGTCCCTGTTCCTGCTGGCAGGGTTCCGTGTACTGCGAGTCTTTGTGCGTCTAGTGGGATGGGGTCGGTTAGGGTGCCTTCGTCGTTGCGTGAGTAGAGGGTGGCCCACGCTGGTTCTCCGGCTTGGACGATGGCGTCTATTGGTGTTGTGTTGTGTGCGTCGGGTTGTGGTGTGGCTAGTTGTGGGTCGAGTTCTTGTGGGTCGACGCGCCACACGGTTCCGGTTTCGTTTTCTGTGATGCGTTGTAGTCCGGCGATTGTGTCGATGCGGGCGATGAGTTGTGCTGTTTCATCGGTGTTTCCGGGTGGGACGAGGACTGCTCCTACTGCGATTTCGGAGAGGCGGAATGAGGCTGCTGGTTCGCCTTTTTGTTCGAGTCCTCGGGCGAGGTGTGCGACGAGTTCGGCGAAGTCGTCTGGGCGGCCTTGGAGGTAGGCGACGTCGACGACGGTTGCGGTTTCGGTGAGTTGTAGTCCGTCGTCGTGCAGGAGTTGGTATGAGATGGTTCCAGGTTCGATGGGTTCAATGAGGAGGACGCGGGCTTGTCGTCCTGATTGTTGCATTTGTTGTGCGACTGCTGGCACGATCATGCGGTCTAATGCGCGTAATGGTGTGGGTGTGTCGGTGAGTGAATGGTTGTTGCCCCAGATGGTGAGGGTTGCGGCGGGTATCGCGAAGACGAGAAGTGTTGCGATACCGAGTGCGATTTGTCGCCAACCGAATGAGAATCCGATTGTTTTGATTGCTATTCCGTCGGCTGCGACGACGCAGCTGCCGAGGAAGCCAACCATCATGAGGGAGAGCCCGGCACCGCTCCAGCCAAGTACGGCTCCGTGGTCGCCGCTTGCCACAGTGATTGAGGAACTTATGAGGCTTGTGGCTAGTCCAAGCACTGCCATGAGCCAGAGCATTCGGATGGGAAGTGCTGCTGGTAGTTTCCGGACGAGTGAGAGGGTTGCGCCGATGAGGATTACTGCGCCGAGGCAGAGAGGAAGCAGCGTGATGACGTGTTCGAAGAGCGTTTGTTGCGACATGTCAGCGAGTGGTTCAGGCATGCCTAGAAGCCGCTGCCAGGCTGGGGAGGGATCGTGCGCGTAGGGGGCGCCCGGGTCGGCGAAGAGTACCCGCCATCCGTCATAGTCGCGGTTGATCCACCCGCGGAATAGTAGTGGACCGAGTAAGGCAAGCGCGGGGATAGGTACAGCCAGCAAGGACCTCGTGCGGGTCATGATTGCGGCGACGCTAAAAATGATGATGCCAGGCACGAGCAGCACTGGGGTTCCAGCTGCTATGACGGCAAAGAGGAGCGCCGCGGTTCCAAGTGCAGCAAGAGAACCTTGAGGCGGCGTATAAGCGTTTGCTTGTGAAGTGTGGATACCTTTTTCGGCGAGCTCTTCTTCTTGCCGCTGTTCATGCCTAAAACGCAGGTTTCCGCGCTCGTCGCGTTTATGGATTCCAAGTGCCCTCAGCAGTGCAAGGATCAGCCACGGTAGCACTGCGTGGGTGATGACTGCGCCCATCCGGCCGTGAGCCACAGCGACGAGGAGCGCGGGGGCTGCCACCCAAAAGAGTGCCGCCCACATCCGGATGATAACGGAGCGAGTAACAGCGCCAGCAGCAAACCAGGCTCCAAGGCCGCTTGCTATCAAGGAGAACAAAGTAACTAGGTTGACTGACAGTTGTAGGTTGCCCAGTGTCAACACCATAAGTGGAGCAAGAGTTGTTAGTAGCGGGTCTGCCGGTGCTGAAGCACCTAAACCGTCACGTATCCAACCGCTCGTCCACTGCTGCCAGAGTTCCGCCCATCCGCCTGCTGCAGGTAAAAGTGCCCCGCCAACGATACGCGCGTCTTCGTAGAGGGTGTGCCACATGCCGCGGAAGGCATAAAAGCTCACGCTAGCGAGAGCTACAACAATGATCAGTAGTGCGATGCGTCGAGTGCGCGCTTGTGCTCTAATCTCACGTTTATCAAACTCTGTTGGTCCATACAGTTTTTTGCGTAACGCGTTCCTTGCAAGGCGCTTGTCTCGCTGTTGAGAAAAGTGCTCCCGAGGAGTTGCATACAGTTGATTCACCACATTGCGCGGCACGCGTTGAGTGCTGCGTATACGGTTCCGTTCACGCACGTATGCCGGAGTCTTTGACGCCAACCAGAGGGGCGCGACGAGTTCGGCGAGCGCGTTTCGCGGATTTTTGTTCAGGATGCGGTAGAGCGCTCGCAGTGGTGAGACGAGGAGTGCGGCTAGCACGAAGAATGGATAGAGCGGTAGCGCGTAGTTTGTTGCGGAAAAGAACATTGTTGAGGTGAGCCGTGGCCAAAATGTTTGTGCGGCGAGGCTGTCGTCAAGCACTGAGGGGCTTGGGGTCTCTACGAGTTCTTTGTGTTGGCGGATGCGCATGAGGGATGCTTGCGCGTGTTCTATGCGGGCTGTAGGCACGACGATGACGCGGTGTCCGGCGAGGCGGGCTCGTCGGCAGAAGTCTATGGAGTCGCCGTATTTCCCGTAGGTTGATTCTGTTCCTTTGAGTTCAGTCCATAGGTTTTGGGTAACGAGTGCGCCGTTGAGTGGAACTGCTAGTACGTCTTCGCGGCCGTCGTGTTGTCCTTGGTCAAATTCGTGGTTTTCTACGCCGGTAAAGCGTCTTCCGCCGGTGGCTGCGGTGTAACCCACGGAGATGAGTTCGTTGTCGGAGCCAAGTTTGATGTGTTTAGCACCGATTACGGAGACGGTGCTGGAGAATTCTGTGGGTTTGAGGAGCAGTTCGAGCGCGCGCGGGTCCGCGACGGTGTCGTCGTGTAGCAGCCATAACCATTGTTGGGTGGGTTGGGTCATGGCGAGAGCGTTTGATACGGCTTGACCGAAGGTTTTTGCTCGTGGTGTTTGGATGACTTCAACGTTGATGCCGGTGTTGTGCAGTGGGCTTATGTTGATGTCGTTTTCTGCGAGCACGTCAATGATGAGGACGCGTCCTGGTTTATGTGTTTGCTGCGCTATTGAGGCGAGTAGGCCCGGTAGGTATGGCGTGTTTCCTTGCGTGACGATGACAGCGAGCACGTGTGTGTTGAGGGTGTGTGTGCTCGGTGTTGTGTCGTGGCTGCGTGGGGTCTCGGCTGACACGATGGGGTTGGTGTTATCGTCATCGTGAAGCACAGATGTGACGCCTTTCGTTGTATTCCTGAGTACTGCCTACTGTGCAGATCGCACCATTGACCTTGTCGCTTGTGATGCTTCTACGCCCTTATAGTGCCGCACTAACCTGAAGAAGTGTCCGGTTGGTTTCGGCGCGGCGCATTTCCGTGGGAGTTCTTTTGAAGTTTGGGGCGGGTAGCAAACGGTCGGAGCTACTACAGAGCAGCTCCGACCGTTATGACACTTAAAAATATGTGTGCTGTGGCGACCCCTTGCCACTATGCCGCTAGATTGCGCGGCGCTTGAGTTTGCGGCGCTCTCGTTCTGAAAGGCCACCCCAGATACCGAATCGCTCGTCGTTCGCAAGCGCGTATTCGAGGCATTCTGCCCGCACGTCGCAGGCGACGCATACCTTCTTGGCTTCTCGTGTAGATCCGCCTTTTTCTGGGAAGAACGCTTCTGGGTCTGTTTGTGCGCACAGTGCGCGCTCTTGCCACCCCAGTACAGTCTCATCCTCTGTACCACCGATCAGCGACAAGACGGATGAGTTACTGCGCACTGCTTCCGCCGGACGTTGTGCGTCGCTAGGAAACGGTCCGTCAGCGTTAAGCAGGTTCCACATACTGTCATCCTCCACTGCTGTCTGTTGCGGTTGTTATCAACAACCATACGCAGAATTACACGCGTGTCATCTTCGCAAGTCAAGCCGAAATATGGTATCCGACCCAAAGGCGCGGGTGAATTTTGCCTAGTCACCACTTTATGCAGCTTGTAACGCCCCTCTTCAGGGAGCCCTCATGCCCACAATGTGGGAAGACTGAACGCCTTTGCCGCCTCAACAAGAAGGAATGAAGTCCCCATCGACCCGTCTTGTTGAATGCCACTGACGCTGCCTTCAAGACACTCATCACGCTTTGGTATGCCAAAATTTCACATCTACAGATGACTATCGACACGGACTCGCAAAACATTAAGTGAAATATGATCAACTTATGAATAATCCTGCTGCATTCGTCGCCACAACTCTCAATGGACTCCTCAACAATCCAGGAAATCCTCGCTTGACGTGGTATGGAGACGACTACGAACGCATCGAGCTCTCGGGCAGCGTACTCAACAACTGGGTAAACAAAACAACTAATTTACTTGTTGAAGAATGCGATGCAGCTTCAGGCAGCACTATTGGCCTTCACCTTCCTCCACACTGGCGACAGTTGATCTGGAGTCTTGCCGCTTTACGGACCGGTGCCACGCTCCTCTTAGACCCGTCGGCCCCCTGCGACGTACGCGTAACATCGCACAGCGACGATGCGTCCCTACAACACGACGAACTCATTATGGTGACATTGCAAGCGCTCGCCCGCACCTATGATGGCTTGCTCCCATCAGGGGCTTTAGATGCTGCAGCTGTTGTTATGACATATGGGGACTCTCTCGGGTATGTCCCTGCAACAGAACTTCACAGTCAGGCGCTTGCCTCTGAGCATCACACACTCACCTACCAAGAACTTCCTGCGTGGGTTGAGACAACTCCACTAGACACCGAACAACGTGTCCTTATTAAATGTTCCGACGATTCACCACTCACAGCACTCAACGTGTTACGCACAGCCCTCCATGTTTGGGCAGGTGGAGGATCTGTTGTTCTCGTCAGTGCAGCCACCACTCGTGAACTTACCGAAGACCCTGCCCGCACACAACGCATCGTTGATTCCGAACGCGTCACCGTCACCTATAGGGCACACAGCGAAGACTAACGTTTAACCCCAAGAAACATTTTTCACCCGCGCGGGTGAATTATTGACCAGTTTTTTGATAAAGCTTCTCGCTGGACTCTTTTGCCTTCGCCCACCACGACCTGTGTGCGTCATACCAACCAACAACTGTTTCAAGCTCACTCATAAAGTCGAGGTGCTGCGGCTGCCAACCTAATTCATCACGTGTCCGGCTTGAATCCAAGGCGTAACGAATATCGTGCCCTGCCCGATCAGCAACATGAATATACGAATCTTTAGGCAACCCAAAAATAGTCAGCAACCCTTGCACCACGTCATAGTTACTTATTTCGTTGTGTGCCCCAACAAGGTATCTCTGACCGGGTTTTCCATACATAAGGATCTTCCATAATGCGGCGCAATGATCATCAACGTGGATCCAGTCACGCACGTGACGTCCCGAACCATATAACCGTGCGGGTCGTCCAGAAAGGAGTTCTGTTATCTGTCGAGGAATAAATTTTTCTGGATGCTGAAAAGGCCCGTAATTATTTGTACTTACAGAAATAACTCCGTCGAGCCCAAAAGAACGTACCCACGCGCCCAGCAATAGATCTGCACTCGCTTTTGATGCAGAGTAAGGACTTGAAGGCCGATATGGGCTTTCTGCAGTAAAAGCCGGCTGAGTAAAAGACAAATCACCGAATACTTCGTCTGTTGAAACCTGCACTAATCGCTTGTTGTGTGCGCGCACCGCTTCAAGAAGCACGCACACACCCAACGTATTCGTTTCTACAACTGTGCGCGGCGCATGCAGGGAAACATCGTTGTGCGATTCAGCCGCAAAATTGATGATTACGTCTGCCTGTGAGACGAGTGTGTCCACGATCGCTGTGTCGCATACATCACCTCGGACTACTTCACATGCAGCTGAATTATCAGCCGCATCAATCCAACCGTCTTCATAAAAGTTTTTTCCCTGACCAGCGTAGGTAAATGAGTCAAGAACCGTTATATAAACGTGCGGAAAATGCTGGCGTGTCCAACGAACAAAATTAGTTCCAATAAAACCGGCCCCACCAGCAACTAGAACGCGTTTTATTACCAATTTCCTCGTCCTCTCACTTTATTACCACATGGACATCAAACATCCGTACAAAAAATTCGCAAATCAGGCGGGGAGGACTCCCTTACACAACTTTTACACGGCTTTCCCCCTCCACATGCGGGCAATCCTCCATTGTTCATCTTAGGATTTATAACCGTGACCAATAAGTACACTGACAGTGGACAAGAAGAAATGACACGCACCTCACCTGCGCACGCCCGCACACGTCATTCAAACAAGGTGCTTCAAATCTTCGGTTTCGTTTTGGTCACCTGCCTAGCACTTGGGTCATCCGTCGCATTCGGCGTGAAATGGCGCCTAGAGAACCTCGTCGAAAAAAACGATGTGAAAGGTCTCGTCGCAGAACCGAAAAAGCCAAAGGACGAACAGGCAGGGAAATCCCTAAACATTCTCATCATGGGCACCGACGACCGCTCTGGAGAAAACTCCAAACTATCCGGAGACACCGTCGAAGGAATGCGCTCAGACACCACCATGCTGGTGCATATCTCCTCCGATCGCTCACGCATCGAAGTTGTGTCCATCCCTCGTGACTCCATGGTTACTGTTCCGGAATGTAAGGTCACCGGCGGAAAAGTAATTCCAGGGTCGCAACGCGACATGTTTAACTCTGCTTTCGCGCGTGGTTGGGATTATGGAGGCGATTTCCAATCTGCAGCCGCCTGCACCATCAACACCGTGCAAGAAAACACTGGGCTAGTCATTGACCACCACGTCATTGTTGACTTTGCCGGGTACATGAATGTTGTTGATGCACTTGGCGGCATCAAAATCGACATTCCTGAAGATATTTCTTCCAAAAAAGCCAACAACCTGAAGCTCAAAGCAGGTAAACAAACAATTGATGGCGAAACTGCACTTCAGCTTGTACGTGCACGCTCCGGTACTGGGTGGGGACTAGAAATAGGTTCCGACCTAAAACGCATCGAACGTCAACAAGCAGTGCTTGACGCCACCATAGCCACGGCACTGTCCAAAAATATTTTGACTGATCTGCCGACGCTCACCTCATTTGTGAGCTCAGGCCTTGCTTCACTCAAAACAGACCCTGAACTAGCAAACAACCTGCTTGGTCTTGCAACCTCAATGACCGGCATTCGAGGCGATAGCGTAGAGTTCCTCGCCGTCCCTGTTATAGACGACCCCTACCACAAAGGTAGGGTCCTTTGGACTGCAGAAGCAGAAACCATGTGGGCAAAACTCGCGAAAGACAAACCCCTCGTCGACAAGCCCGAGGACTGCCCACCAGCTGATGACACCGCTGGCACAAACAGCACAACCACAGATGACACAACAGCAGACAAAGACGCAACCAAACCTGAAGACTGCCTCCCCGCAACAGTGACTGACTAGTCGAGTGATTGGCAACCAGCATGTCTGAACACAACGGCACACCCCGCAACAACAACGGACGCCCCCTACCGCCACCAAGTTTCACACCGGCGGCAGGAAGACCCCAGCGCCCACGACGCACGCCCGCAATAGAAGTTGGCTCCCCAGACACCGGCCCACAACAGACCCGCGCTTTCCCCGCACAGACATCACAAGACCGTCAACCTGCCACAAACTCCCAACCTGTTGTGCAGCCACGCAGGACACCCCCGGCACACAGCCAACAACAAGGCCAAGCACCCCAGCAACGAAGCCAAGCTCCTTCATACGCCCCGGGACAGCCTACGCACGGCACGGAAGCACCTCGTCGTGCACCGCAGCAACCACACAACGGTCCAGTCCGGCATGTTACCCACAACAGACCCCCTCAACAGCCCGTTTCCGCGCCGCCAAAACGCAAAAGCCGTAAACGCCTCGTTGGTGTTGTAGCGCTCCTCGTCGTTGTTGCACTGCTAGCCTGGCCTGTTGGAATACTCATCTGGGCGAACTCCAAAATTAACCATATTGAAGCGCTGTCAGGTGCGCCCAACACACCTGGCACCACCTACCTCATTGCAGGATCTGACTCCCGCAAAGACACAGACATTGGCGGTGACGTAGCAGGAGCACGCGCCGACACCATCATGCTTCTGCACGTGCCGAAGAGCGGCCCAACCGCACTTATTTCACTACCGCGTGACATTTACGTACCCATCCCTGGACACGACTCATCAAAAATCAACGCAGCGTTTTCGTGGGGTGGCGCTCCACTACTCGTAGAAACCGTTGAAGACCTCACCGGAATGACAGTCGACCACTACGTAGAAGTTGGGTTTGAAGGCGTCGAAGGAATCGTTGACGCTGTAGGCGGCGTTGAACTGTGCCTCGATCAAGACGTCAACGACAAACAAAGTGAACTCGTCTGGGAATCAGGCTGCCACGAAGCTGACGGCCACACCGCACTCGCTTTCGCTCGTATGCGTAAAGCAGACCCACTCGGTGATATTGGACGAGCAGAACGTCAACGACAAGTTATCTCGGCGGTAGCGGCAAAGCTGCAAAGCCCCACACAACTACTCTCCCCCACCACTCAAGTGAACCTCATCAATGCCGGCACACATGCACTCGTTGTATCTGAAGGAACAGGATTCATCGATCTAGGACGCCTAGCCCTCGCATTCCGATCAGCCAACTCAGAACAAGGCGTAACCGGAACACCACCAATCGTGTCCCTGAACTATCGTCCCGGTGGCGTCGGCGCTGCCGTTCAACTCGACGAAGAAGCAACACCTGTCTTCTTCACAGACATCGCCGAAGGCAACCTCGAACCTGGCGAATACAACGGACTTAAATAACCACACTAATTGGATAAACATACGAGTAGGGCCGCTCACGTTGTGAGCGGCCCCTACCCATAAAAACGTCTAACGACTAGTTAGTTTTTGTGCGCGTATGCAGCACGTAGGTTCTCACCCTTTGCATGTGCCTGACGGCCCAACTCGTCTTGGAAATCAAGCATCTTTGTGCGCAATTGCTCGGCATATGAGTCAACACCGGAAGCCAAAATACGGGCAGCAAGCAGCCCAGCGTTCCGAGCTCCGCCGATCGACACCGTTGCCACAGGAACACCAGCAGGCATTTGCACAATCGACAACAGAGAGTCCATGCCGTCAAGGTACTTCAACGGGACAGGCACACCAATGACCGGTAAAGGGGTCACAGAGGCGAGCATTCCAGGCAAATGAGCGGCACCCCCGGCGCCAGCAATAATGACGCGTATGCCCCTCTCATGGGCTTTACGGCCATACTCAATCATTTCTGTAGGCATACGGTGCGCAGAAACAACATCAACTTCAACAGCAACACCAAACTCAGTAAGAGCCTGTGCCGCAGCTTCCATAACATTCCAGTCCGAATCAGAACCCATCACGATTCCAACAACCGGCGTAACAGTGCTTTCACTCATACGTTTTCTGTTCCTTCAGTTTCGCCACGCAACAACGCAGCAGCACGGGTAGCCCGATCAAGGACCTGTTCCACATCATCTCCGCTGACATTAACGTGACCCAGTTTTCGGCCAGGTCGAGTCTGCTTTCCATAAATGTTTACTTTCGCCTCAGGGAAAGCAGCCATCACAGCTGGCAAAGCATCAGTCAATGAATCAAGCGACGAACCAAGCACATTCGCCATCACTGTCCAACGGGCTGTTGGCTCAGTCGAACCCAACGGCATATCCAAAACAGCACGTACATGCTGCTCAAATTGTGAGGTGACTGCACCATCAATCGTCCAGTGACCCGAGTTATGTGGCCGCATCGCCAACTCATTAACAAGAACCTGCGGCGCACCTGAAGCATCCAACGTTTCGAACATCTCGACAGCCAGCACACCAGTTACGTCGAGTCCGTGCGCAATACGCAACGCTATATCCCGGGCGTTACGAGCTTCCTCATCGGTTAAACGTGGTGCAGGGGCAATAACTTCTGAACACACACCATCGCGTTGAATAGATTCAACGACCGGCCAGGTCACAGCCTCACCAGAAGGCCTGCGAGCAACCAACACTGCAAGTTCACGCGTAAACGGAACTTTCTCTTCGACGAGAAGACTCGGCCCGCCACCCTCAACTGCAGCAAACCAGTCAACGACTTCGTCTGCTGAAGACACAATCCGAACGCCCTTACCGTCATAGCCACCACGCGAGGTTTTTACAACAACGTCTGGGCCATGCTCTGCAATAAACGACGACAACTCATCACAAGCCTGTGCAGTGTTACGGGACAACATGCGCCATGCAGGGCACGGAACACCCATCTCACTCAAACGCTGCCGCATAATAATTTTGTCTTGGGCCTGCAACAACGCGTGCGGGCCAGGCTGCACAGAAACACCCGCATCAATAAGTTCATGCAAAAGTTGATTGGGCACATGTTCATGCTCAAACGTAAGAACGTGAGCGTCAGCTACCAGCGCGCGAATTGCATCCGCATCATCGGCCTGCCCGACCTCAGTATCAACGATTACCTGCGCCGCTGAAGAATTTTCGTCTTCAACCAGCGCACGCAAAGACACACCTAAAGCAGAAGCAGGGGGCGCCATCATGCGCGCAAGCTGTCCGCCACCGACCACAGAAACAATTGGGATTGCCACGGTTCACCAGCCTAATGCACCGCAGTGCCATGCCTGAAACTCGTCCAGCAAGATAGGCTACTTCGGTGAGCCACTCAGCGCAGCACCCACACACTCATGACCACACCGGACATGACAGTGTTTCGCACACCCGAGCGCACCTTATTGAACTCATAAAGTTTGGTTTTGTTGGAGGTCTCGGCTTCATCGTCGACCTAGGAGTGTTCAATCTGCTACAGCACGGGCCACTTGCACCACTGGACGGAAAACCAGTAACCGCAAAGATTTTCTCTGTATCCGTAGCCATGGTGGTCACCTGGCTGGGAAATCGTTTATGGACTTTTTCAAAGCATCGAACTGCCACCCGTGTACGCGAGTTCGTAGGTTTCGTCATCGTCAATATTGGGGGCATGGCAATAGCAGTTTTATGCCTATGGATCTCCAACTATGTGCTGGGATTCACATCTCCCCTAGCCGACAACATATCAGCCAACGGAATCGGATTATTCCTCGGCACAGCTTTCCGCTACTTCGCCTACAAATACCTTATTTTTACGGGCAGCGAACCAACCCTAGACCCAAGCCGCTAACGCAACCCTAGGCACGGTTTTTTCGCTTACCGAATTTCACCAAGTTTCCATGCGGAATAACCACTGACGCGTCCAAAGTGCGCGGAACACCCGTCAAATACAAAGTGAACTGCGCTGGACGCTGACGAGAAAGCTCCAGTCGAGCACCATCAGCTGTCGCCAAATCACGTGCGAGACGAAGACCCAAGCCTGTGCCCGCACCAGAAGTTACACCACGCTCGAAAATCGTGGACACCAGCTCATCAGGGACACCCTCGCCCTCGTCAGAAACCTGTACGACAACCGTTCCGCGTGGGCCCTGCTGCTTTGCCACAACCGTCGTTTGTCCACCACCATGCTTTAACGAATTCTCGATGAGGGTCGCTAACACTTGCGCTAAAGCGCCAGGCGTTGCCAGAACAGAAAAATCGCCCTCTTGCTGCACCTGTAAAGTACGCTGCGCCTTCGCAAAAACAGGAAGCCATTCTTCTTCCTGCTGCAACAGCACCTCTTCAAGATGCACAGGTTCTGTGGTTCCACCTTGCGAACGCCTTGAACGTGCAAGCAAATCATCAACAGTGGACACCAAACGTTCCACTTGCTCAAGAGAAATACGTGCTTCTTCTTGTATTTCGTTGTTGTCATCGGCAAGCATCGAAATCTCTTCAAGACGCATAGACAACGCAGTCAGTGGGGTACGCAACTGGTGTGAAGCGTCCGACGCAAACTGTCGTTCTGCAGCAATACGAACCGCCAGACGATCAGCTGATCGTGCTAACTCATCTGCGACAAGATCGATTTCTTCAACACCGGAATCCTCAACGTGCGGTCGCACCTGACCAGAGCCAAGCTGCTCAGCAGAAGCCGCCAAATACACAAGCGGAGCAGCCAGCCTGTTTGCCTGCCACACCGCAACCGCAATCCCTGCACCAAAGGCAACAAAAGCTGCTGCAATAACTAGCACTACCACTTGCAGTGATCTACCAACGACATCCCAATAGACGATATCGATTGTGACCATCGCATTCGATGGGGAAAATTCAAATTCTGAAAGCACTCGGCCTTCAATAGGGTCACCTGCGACCCCCATCTCTCCGTTAGGCATGATCACTCGGACACGCGCAGCAGGTCTGCCTTCACCAGCCGCATAGCGATCAAGGAGTTCTTGATCGAATGTTTCATCACGCGTTATACGGTTTTCTATCATGCGAGTGAGCGAACTTGTGCGCTCAGCTAAGTCTTGTTGTTCATTGTTGAACACATAAAACCCACCAAAAAAAGCTAGCGGGAAGCCCAGCAAGATCACGGCAACGGCGACAGCGGAGACGGTCGCAAGAATGAGTCTGCGTCGCACCTTGATCAACCCTCTTGTTTGAAAATTTAAAAGACAATGAAGGCCGGTTCAAGTGAACCGGCCTTAGAGAAGCTGTTACGCAACTCCTACTTCGAATCTGAAGCCCAACCCTCGAACCGTTGTGATGTACCGCGGGTTGTTAGCATCATCGTCGAGTTTACGACGCAGCCATGAAACGTGCATGTCTAAGGTCTTGGTTGAACCGATAGGTTCCGAACCCCATACCTCACGCATAAGCGCATCACGGTTGACCACTGAACCAGCCGACGCGACAAGCACACGCAACAACTCAAACTCTTTTGTTGTGAGGTGCAATTCGCGGCCAGCTTGAAAAGCTCGGTGTGCAGCAACGTCTACTTTGACGTCTTGCGCATTGATCTCTTCAGCCTCAGTTGGATCTCCATGAGTACGACGCAATAGGGCACGTACACGTGCCAAAAGTTCTGCAAGCCGGAAAGGCTTAGTTACGTAATCGTCGGCCCCTGCATCGAGTCCAACGACTAGATCGACTTCGTCGGCTCGGGCGGTGAGCACTAGTACTGGTGTTGTTAGGCCCTTTTGGCGGATGGCGCGAGCAACTTCAAGCCCGTCCATGTCAGGTAGACCTAGATCCAGAACTACAAGGTCCGCAGTCGAGGCGCTATCAATGGCACCTTGTCCTGTTCCTTGGACGTTGACGTTGTATCCCTCGCGGGTGAGCGCGCGAGCAAGTGGCTCGGCGATTGCCGGGTCGTCTTCAGCCAAAAGTACTTGGGTCATGTGGCTATGTTAGGTCATGAAATGGCATTTAGACTCCCTCAAAACACAAAAGTAGACGTGAGGTTGACGACCAATTTGGTTCGGGCTCTTACGCTAGGTGCATGAGCATCTTTGAGAGATTCAGTCTTTGGAGCGAAGAAAACGGGCAACGCCTTGATATTTCTGTCGCTGTACTCTCAACAATTATTGTCGCTCCTTTGTCTGCAATGTGGGGACAAAACGAACTGTGGTTTTTTGGCTACGACTACGGTGGGATCTGGTCGGGCGTTTTTGCGTTTTTCCTGATAGGACCCCTTGCACTACGACGAACCCACCCTGTTTTATCTGTCTCGCTAGTCTTTAGCACAGCAGGTTTACACGTGCTCCTTGGGGCACCAGTTATCTTCCCCGCAGATGTTGCCGTACTTGCTAGCCTGTATTCGGTAACGGTCTATGGGCCGCGGTGGGCACTACGCCTAGCATTATTTTTTGCTTTTGTCGGAGCCGCCTTAGCCGGGCACTTTGAGTTTGAAACTCAAGGACTAGGCATGTGGCCAATTCTTATCTCAATCTTTACTCTTGGTTTACTTTTTCTCACAGTGTGGGCGTTCGGTCTCATGCGGCGAGCACGATATGAATCCGTCAAAGCCTTACGCGAAAAAAATCAAATACTTGAGATCGAACGTGATCAACAAGCAAAAATAGGTGCAGCCGCCGAACGCGCACGGATCGCACGAGAAATGCATGACATCGTCGCGCACTCCCTCTCAGTCATCATCGCGCAAGCAGACGGAGGGCGCTACGCCGCCAAAAACAACCCTGAATTTGCAGAAAAAGCACTCACGACCATTTCCGAAACCGGCCGTGCCGCCTTAGCAGACATGCGCCGACTCCTCGGAGTGCTACGCGAAGGCGAAACTGAAGAGACAGAGCCAGAAGCACTACGCAACCCCCAACCCGCAAAAGGCGACATTGAAACCCTCGTTGACTCCATACGGTCCTCTGGAATACGCGTTTCACTGATAAAAATGGGGACGCCGCGGCAACTACCTCCCGGGGTTGGCCTCACCCTCTATCGCATCTGCCAAGAATCACTCACCAACATACTTAAACATGCTGGCCCAGACCCCACAGTCACCATTGTGCTGGCATGGGGCAGCACCAACGTCACCCTAGAAATTGAAGACGACGGACGAGGCGCAGCCTCCACCAGCGATGGAGCAGGCATGGGCCTGCTTGGCATGCGTGAACGAGCAGCTTTATTTGGCGGTACAGTCAAGACAGGGCCACGACACGGCGGCGGATTCCGAGTAGAACTCAACCTGCCAGTGCCCGCACACACCAGCGAAGGATAGCCACAACAGCATGACTCACAAACAACTCATCAAAGTTGGCATTGTCGACGACCAGCAACTCCTGCGCGCAGGATTCAAAATGGTTATAGACTCCCAACCAGACCTCACGGTCGTTGTCGAAGCAGGAGATGGAGTACAAGCACTCAACCTGCTAAAAAACGAAGACGTCGATGTTGTGCTTATGGATATTCGCATGCCAGAAATTGATGGCCTTACTGCAACCGCCCAACTCACCGAACATTGGGCAACCACACGACCACACAACCCACCACGCATCGTCATACTGACAACCTTCGACCTTGACGAATACGCACTTGAAGCAATTAGAGCGGGCGCTTCCGGTTTCCTCCTCAAAGACGCACCTCCTGAAGAAATGCTCAACGCCATCCGCACAGTCCATTCGGGTGACGCAGTCATCGCGCCATCAACAACTCGCAGGCTATTAGGCCGACTCATTACGCCCCTGCCTGCAGAACAAGACGCACCAACCCCTCATGCCACCGCGCTAGCGTCACTTACTGAACGCGAAATGGACGTGCTTCTTCTCATCGCTAAGGGCATGAGCAACACCGAAATTGCGCAGGAGCTTTTTGTTGCAGAAGCAACAGTTAAAACCCACGTTGGTCGTATTTTGCATAAGTTAGGCGCACGCGACAGAGTGCAAATAGTTGTGACAGCATACGAAAACGGGCTTGTGCGACCAGGGGAATAAAACTACAGACGTGGAAGGAATTAGGTGAGTGCGGAACAAGCCTGTAGTCGCACATCTGCTTACACCACGGGCCCACGCCCTAGGATTTTCCTGCAACTTTGGGCTTATACTCGTCGAAAATATAACCCCACCAACGCCCGACGCGCATACCCCTCGCAGCCTAATAGTGTGAATACGACGCCGCTAATACGGCCGTTTTTTACACTTCATCTACGAGGAGAATCGCATGTCTTTGCCAGCCAGCGGGTATGGCACAGCGCCCAACGAGCAGCACCTACCTACCGCAGTATCAGCTCAGAACTTGTCAAAGCACTACGGTTCAGGCGCGTCCATAGTGCGTGCGCTCGACAACGTCGATGTTAACTTTGCGCAAGGTCAATTCACCGCAATTATGGGCCCGTCAGGTTCAGGTAAATCCACTCTTATGCATTTGCTGGCGGGCCTTGACACCGCTACATCGGGAACCGCTCATATCGGTTCCACAAATGTCACGTCGCTTACTGACGACCAGCTCACTAAACTACGTCGTGATCGTGTCGGATTCGTTTTTCAATCCTTCAACCTTTTACCCATGTTCGACGCTGAACAAAACATTTTGCTGCCGTTGACGCTGGCAAACAAAAAAATTACCGCAGAAGACAGAGCATGGCTGCACACTCTTGCAGAGACACTCGGGTTGAGCGACCGACTACATCACCGCCCTGCCGAAATGTCTGGTGGTCAGCAGCAGCGTGTAGCGATTGCGCGCGCACTTATTGCACGACCCGACGTAGTCTTCGCCGACGAGCCAACCGGTAACCTCGATTCTCGTTCCGGCGCAGAAGTGTTGTCGTTCTTGCGCCAATCTGTTCGTGAACTTGGCCGAACCATCATTATGGTGACGCACGACCCCACCGCCGCTTCATACGCGGATCGCGTCGTCTTAATTGCAGATGGGCACATTGCGGGCGACATTGCAGACCCGACACCGGAGTCTGTCTTGGCAGGTCTTGATGCACTACGCACATTTGATGCCTCAGACCCTTCTAGCAAAGCCGCCTCAACACACACATCAGGGCAGGCATAACAACGATGCTGCGCATAACTTTCTACCAAATGCGGCAAAACATTGGACGGCTTAGTGCCGCCGGTCTTGCCATCCTTATTGGAACAGCGTTCGTCGCCGCCACATTTATGGGTGGCCAAGTGTTGATGAAAGCAACTGAACGCGCCATGACCGCCTCTTATGCTGATGCTGACTTAGTCGTCACAGCAGAGAGCCGCACGATTGCTGATGATGGCAGTGAGATCTGGAATCACGTGCCTATCACCAACAATGTTTTTAACGACATTAAAAACATTCAAGGTGTACACGAAGCAATCATTATTAATGGGCCTGGACTTAACCTTACTAATGGAACAAAAAGTGAGTTTCTGCCGAGTTCCATGTATGCGCACGACAACAGTTTGAATTCTTTCGAAATTGTTGAAGGCAATGCTCCTACTGCTGCCACTGACATCGCTATTCCCCAAAAACTCAGCGAGCGCATGGAGTTATCTGTTGGGGACACCATTCAAGCAGAAACGTATGCGGCTTCTGAACAAGAGTCAGCTCTTACAGAGCTCACCATTTCTGGTTTGTCGAAGGACATACGTGGCGGATATTCCGTAACCGGTGGTGTAGCGGTGCTGTCATTTGATGGCATGAAAGCTCTGGCAGTTCCAGACGATCCAGAATTACCGGCCGAGGTTAACGCTGCTGAGGTTCTTATCAGTATGTCTGATTCTGCAGATGCAGAAAAGGTTCGTGCTGATATCACTGCAATTGCTGGTGAGCGCGGTGTGCATACTGTCGCTGAGCTGTCGGCGCAGCAACTAGAAAACTTTGCTCAAGACGCGAAGATTATGACTTACATTGTGTTGGGCTTCGCTGCTATTGCGTTGTTTGTTGCAGCACTCGTTATTTCTAATACTTTCCAGGTTCTTGTTGCGCAGCGGACCCGCACTCTTGCTCTTTTGCGTTGTGTTGGAGCGAATAAGAAGCAGATTCGCCGATCGGTACTTGTTGAAGCATTGATTCTTGGTTTTGTTTCCTCGATTTTGGGTATTGTGGCGGGTATTGCGCTTGTGCAGGGGATCCTGTCTGTGGTTGCTGCGCTTGAGGTTTCTGCTTCTGTCCCTGAGTTTGTTTCTATTCCACCCGCAACGATTTGGGCTCCAATTGTTGCAGGTGTTGGTGTAACCGTTCTTGCTTCACTTGTGCCGGCTCGTATTGCCACAAAGGTTTCCCCTCTTGCAGCGTTACGTCCGCAAGAAGGCGCAGGAGAGGTTAAAGGTAAAGCTGGGGTCTTCCGGTTAGTTATTGCAGCACTTTTCGTTCTGACTGGTTGTGCACTTATTGCGTTTGCATTCCAGCAGCCTAGTGACGCTGTTGAGATCGCAATGCTTCTGGGTATTTCTGGTGGGGCGTTAACTTTTGTTGGGCTTATTGTCAGTTCTGTGTTGTGGGTCCCTGCTGTTGTGAGTGCTGTTGGCGCTGTGTTTTCTCGTCTTGGTGCCCCAGCTAAGTTGGCGGCGGCGAACGTTGTACGGAATCCTCGTCGTACTGCGTCGACTTCTACGGCTTTGTTTATTGGTGTGACTCTTGTGTCGTTGCTTGCGATTGGTGCGTCTACTGCCAAACAAACGCTCAATGATTCTTTGGATTCACAGTTCCCTCTTGATGTGATTGCGGAATTTACAAGTAGTGAGGGTGCTGATGACAAGACCCTTACCGAGATCAAGAACATCTCTGGTGTGGAAGAAGCGCAAGCGATCCGTCAATACCAGGTTGAGGTGTCGCATGGCTACAACGCTAGTAGCGAGTACATCGAATCTACAGTCCTTCTCGAATATGGCGATGATATAAGTTCGGTTCTTCGCGACACGAGTGCTTTAAGTGCAATCAAGCCCGGCGAGGCTCTCTATTCAGCGTGGGGTCCAGACTTTAAAAAGGGCAGCGAGATCTCCTTTTTCAAAGTCACCGACGAAAACTATGAAGTTGCGGCACAAGACACCCCAGGTTGGGGCAACCGTGTAGTTATGAAGAGCGCTGGCGCTTCAGGCCTATCAGGTTTTGCAGTGAACTCTGATGAATTTAACCGTATTGCTTCGTCTTTGGGGATCAGCGAGGACGACATCGCCGTAAACACGGTGTTTATCAAAGTCGCTGACGTGAACGACGCAAAAGACACTGTTGATGCGTTGCGCGACTATCTTGGCGAAACAAATGTGTATTTGTCTGGTGCCGTGATGGAACGCATGCTGTTCCAGCAGGCAATCGATGTCATGCTCATGGTGTTGGTCGGGTTACTTGGGGTTGCAGTGATTATTGCGCTCATTGGTGTTGCAAACACGTTGTCGCTTTCGGTCATTGAACGACGACGAGAAAGCGCAACCCTACGTGCTGTTGGAATGTCACGTAAGCAGCTTCGTTTGTCCCTAGCATTTGAGGGCATGCTCATTGCTGGTATCGGTGCACTTGTTGGTGTGCTGCTCGGTGGAGCGTACGCGTGGATTGGCACAGAGCTTATGTTCAGCGGCTTTACTGATCCGACGTTCACCGTTCGCTGGTTTGATATTGCAGCGATCTTCGGCATCGCGTTAGGTGCTGGTTTACTAGCGTCGGTCTTGCCTTCTCGCTCTGCTGCAAAGACGTCCCCGGTTGAGGCTTTAGCCGTGGAGTAATAGTTATCTTGTTGCAGAGATAGCCCTTGAACAGGAGGCGGCAGGTTTGTGATACCTGCCGCCTCCTGCCTTTTAACCACACGTGTTTATGTTTTCCACATAGGTGAAGGTGCGCTTTTATGCACACAGTTACGCCGCGGTTCTCAACATAAAAATCTGTACGCACACAACCACGACACACTCATATGCATGCTCGACAATCGTGTTTCGCTGACCTTAAAAGCCATCGGCGACTTCGACACCCCCAGCGGCACGCCCTGGCACACAGTCCTTGCAGGGCTAAGCGAACTCGCTGGACTGCCGCAACTAAACCCCACACATACAACCCTCGACGGAAAATATCTTGCAGCACAAACACCCTTAACAAACGCGCACCATGGCGCACTCATTGATCCTCACCCCACAGCATCCAGCCCGCTACTCCACCCCACCGGGCCCAGCTTTCATGTAACAGGCGGTCCTCACACTGGCCAAGTGCTATCCCACAACCACCCTTACATTCAGGCGTGGTTTCGCCCCATTCGCACTCGCCGCATGACCACAACCGCGCGCATTAAAAAAACGATGCCGTGGACGACAACCTCTGCTTCAACGCATCACCCTCGTCAACCGACAGTCGAGTTAACGCGGGCACACGGCACTCATCGACCACTCAGCACACGTGTCTTCACCCGCATCTTTGGTTTTCGTCTTCGCCCCGAGGACACCCTTACTATCAGGCAGCCCTCACGCCCCCGTACAGGCAAAGAAAACGGCTACGACACCCACGTCATGCAATGGCGTATCAGCCCGCAGCACCGCCCTGTTATTCATGCGAACGAACCCACTCAAACGCACGATACAGACGAGGCGCTCATCACCGCACTTCCCATCATTTCTGCGCTCATTCCGTTCACGCTCAGTATTGCGTTAGCGATCTTCCTTAAACAGCCCTACATGCTGTTGTTCGGCCTAGCAGGCCCACTCATCGCAGGACTACAGGTATATGCCCGCAGCTCATCGCGCGCAAAGCAGCGAGAAAAGAGCTCCACGTCCACAAGCAACGACACAGCAACCAGTGTTAACACTGCGCGCGGATTACACGCCAATGTTTTTGAAGCAGCATTACCCGACCTCATCGGCGCATTGCGCGACTACACACCACCGCACCCCACCCGTACACCACAGCCTCGCTACGACATCACACCCGATAACTGTGCGCACATCGGCAGTTGGACCACCCCCTCTTCACTCGGTGCAGCACGTGCAACAATTCTGCGGCTGCTGTGCCTATCCGCTTTTCCTCTGCTTATCGATCCCAACGACACGCCACTATCGCTCGTGATCGTATGCCCACGAGCTGCAGCATCAGAGTGGAGTTGGCTACGCTGGCTGCACCCCACCATGGTTTTCTCCTCTGATAGCACACGCCTTCAGGCAGACAGTCAGCGTGCTGCACTGGACCGCAACAATCAACTAGTCATTGTTGACGAACGCGCGGTCAACCACACAACTCACCAGTCAGTAGCAGAAACTATCGTGGCGCCAGCTACAGCGTGCGTCGTAGTGCGGCAGACACATGCGCATGCCACACAGCAGTCCACAAAAACGTGTCCGTTAGATAACAACCCGCTCACAGTCGGTCGCACCAACTATGAAGAACTCACCGAGCAGACTGCAGAACAGGCCATAAAGTACCTCCGTAGAGCGTTACAGCAACGCACCCCGCACAGCAACGAACTCCCGCAAACAGCAGCTCTCTCCCAATGTTCCGCACTAGCTCAGCCGACTTCACCCGCGGCAACACACAACGACCTCATTTTTGAAGTTGGGTTAGGTGCACACAACACCCAAGTACGTTTTGACCTCGTCTCAGACGGCCCCCACGTGCTTGTAGCAGGGACAACTGGGGCGGGAAAATCAGAATTCTTACGCACCTTCATCATGACCCTTGCTGCACGCTACTCCCCCAAGCATCTGTCCTTTGTTCTTGTGGATTACAAAGGTGGTGCTGGCCTAGCCCCATGCGCATCCTTACCGCACAATATCGGCCTAGTAACCGACCTCGACCCTTCAGAAACAACGCGAGCGCTATCTGGGCTACAACGCGAACTGAAGCGCAGAGAGCATCTGTTCGCCGACACACAAACAACTCGGCTCGAAGAATACAATGCTCTACAGTCCATCACAGAGCCTTTACCGCGCCTCGTCATAGTGGTTGACGAATTTCGTGCGTTAAGCGACGACCACCCCGATTTCATTAACGATCTTGTACGACTTGCAGCGCAAGGCCGATCTCTCGGCATACATCTCGTGTTGGCGACGCAACGTCCGGCGGGAGCAATAACCGCAGATATGCGCGCCAACCTCACACTGCGTATCTGCCTGCGAGTAGCAGACGAACAAGATTCAGTAGATGTCATAGGCACACCCGAAGCGGCTCACCTGCCACGCAATGCGCCGGGCAGACTACTTATTCACGCAGGATCGGGAGAACGCACACTAGCGCAGTCTTATTTCAGCGGCAAAAGTCGAGAACGCAATGTCACGGTGAGACGACTCAATAACTGGCATGAGCCATTAGGCGGACTCATGCAGAAGCGCACAAAACAGGTGTCTCATACAGAACATATTTCCCACATCCACGGCAAGCACACCGCGCACGCCCCGTTGTGGGCGCCGAGCCTTCCAGAACTGTTCAGTACCCCTAGCAGCACTGCTGATGCCTCTCTTGACAGCGTTTCTGCTGTTCTTCCGCCACAGCCTTTTCCACTTGCAGTTGCCAGCCCGATGGATGCGGTAGCACACACATTCATGTTTCCGCTCGACGCTTCAGGGAATATCCAAGTTTTGGGTGGCACCAAGCTCGGAAAAACCACGTTTCTGCTCAACGCCGCCGCGAGTTACGCCAACGCCGGTTTTACTGTCCATTGGCTTGGCACTGCACACGAACTCACAACAGCAGATGCGGTTCTCCGCCAATTTGGTGCAGCACACACCACGACGTCGTCGTCAGATGCATACCTCACACACGCTGTCCTCAAGCAGCTCTGCATGCAGCCTAACCCCACACAACATGTGCTCATCATCGACGGGTTTGAAGAACTTCACGCAACGTTAGAATCGTTTAATCGAGGCTCAGGAACACAACTATTAGAGCACTTTGCCACACATTACGGGACCGCAATTCGCCAAGTTATGATGTCGACTTCTCGTAAGCTTCCCCACCGACTAGAGCAATACTTTGAACGGCGATTCTTGTTTGGCTCAGGTAACCGCGACGATGACCGAGTTTTGGGGATTCCAGCCGACCTTGCTGGCATTCCCGCACAGGCAGGACGCGGGATCGTCCTTGATAGAAATCTTGCAATGCCATTCCGTGTCGCTCACCTTACGGTCGACACGCAAGCAGACACGCTCCGCAGATACGCTCCAGCCTCTGCACAAGATTGTGCTACGGATCTAGGTTCGAGTCCCCTCATACAAGCGTGCTCTCTTCGCGCCCTCGATGAAGTTCCTCCCCATTTTCCTGTACGGTGCGGGTTTTCTGGAGAACCGCTCTTGCCCGAAGAACACTCAACTTGGTTGATAGCTGGCAGCAGACGCAGCGGTCGAACAACGCTCTTGAATCATTTCGCCACTTTTTTTGATTCGCGCACGTACACGGTGTTCCGATTCTCGGCTACAGCCCGTGGTAGTGATTCCGTGTCAACGATCGCTGCCCACACACTTGAGACACTCAGAGAAAACGTTAAAAATGCACAAAACTATGTTGTGCTTATCGACGACTTTGATCGAATCCCAGCAGCTGATGCGTTGCACGTTGAACAGCTCATAGAATTCGCTTTAACAGCAGGAACCAAAATCATCGTTACTGCAACAGTCCAGGCAATTAACCAAGCTTTTCGTGGGCCGCTCGCTCAATTGCGTGAGCTTGGCACGGGGATTTTGCTTGCTCCCCATGTCTGTAAAGAACGAGAGTTCCTTGATACTCCTATTGGAGAAGCGCTTGATCCGACCACATTTTTTGGGCGCGCAGTCATGACCTCTCACGGCGTAGCACATCCCGCTAGGATCTACTCCACAGAAAGCACTTCTCGTCTGTGATCAGTCTTGGCGTGGTTCACGAAAACCAATGTGCTGCGAAACTTGTGGAACAAAAAACAGCACTGCAAGCAAAAAACCGTAAGCCATCGCAGCCGCACCAAATGCATACAGTTTTGCTTGTATCAAGCTCACCCCCACCAAAATAACGAGGATTTGCACGGTAAGTGCTGGACCACGCACCCACGCCTGTCCATGCGCGATTCCGCGTAGCAACGCGAACAGCAACCAGGACGCTCCAGCAGCACTCACAATCATCATGAGTGCGATACCAACGTGATCCACGTTCCCCGAGGCGAGGTTAAAAGTACCGACACCAACATATACGGTAGTTAAAAGTAGTTGACCGCCGATGAGCACAAGCACAATCGTCACAAGCAAAGGACGTGGAGAGCCAAACCATTTTCGCAATGATGGCTGGTTGTGCTCATTCGACATATCGCTCATTCTTGACCCCATATAGAAAAACTATGCTTTGCAGTTGCGCTCTGCGCTACAGACTACCTGTTGCTTCATGAGTCTGACACACACGATGCCTTGACTTTTACGGTCCCTTCATCACCACCCCCTAACCTCATTCCACATACTGGACCGCACCTCTTTCGCTAGCACCCATTTAAACCCACCGTCAAGACTAAAACTCGACGTTTTCCCTGTTTCCATGCCAAAATTCTGCGACTTATACCACCATATTCGCGTGTGACAAAAACCTCATGGGAATCATTCAAGAAAATCTTGGAAAACTCTTGTGCCAGCCCCCACGCAAATGTGAACCTAGTGATTACTTGTTTCCCGTTTTTCTTTCGGACCCCTCCTATCTCATCAATGGTCGAGTGGTCTTTACCTGCCTAGGAGTTGCAATGGATTGGCGTCATCGCGCCGCGTGCCTCGAAGAAGACCCTGAACTTTTCTTCCCAATCGGCAATACCGGGCCTGCACTCCTTCAAATCGAAGAGGCAAAAGCCGTTTGCCGTCGCTGCGAAGTTGTCGACACTTGCCTCAAGTGGGCAATTGAGTCTGGTCAAGATGCTGGAGTTTGGGGCGGTTTGTCAGAAGACGAACGTCGCGCCCTCAAACGACGCACAGCACGCGCTCGTCGCGCGCACTAACAAGCTACGTTTGTACGACTGTGGCCGGACCAAATTTTGGTCCGGCCACAGTCGTATGTCAGCACCCTTACGCCGCAATCATCCAACGATCACGCTGGCCACGGCAAAAGCGACTGCGCCGCCCACAAGGTTTAAACTCACGTGGCTAAAAGCCCTGCGCCACCGTTTTTCAGCCACCATTGCATGTACTTCTAAAGCAAACGAAGAAAACGTTGACAGCCCTCCACACAGGCCAGCAGCCAATAATGCCTGCATCTTTTCGCCTTCAATAGGGCCGTGAGCATTCACGACAACGCCTAAGAACAAGCATGCAAGAACGTTCGCTGCGGTTGTGCCCCAGCCGTCACTAGGACGTGGAACATCACGTCGAATATTTCGCTCCGCAACACCGCACAGCCAACGACCCAACGCTCCACATCCGCCGCCAACAAACACAGCCACAAGAATAGTTACGGTCATCGCTGTAGCTCCTGTTCCGGAGTTACACGCATTTTCTCTAGCCCACTACTTGTAAGACGCCCCAACCACACAGCTGCAACACACACCACCACAGCAGCAATCACATACGCAAGGGCAGGCAACAACAGCGATTCTTGAGCCATAAGCCCCGCAAGCAACAGATACGTGGAGAACGACGTAAACCCGCCTAACAAGCCGGTCACAATACCTGCCTGCACGTAGGGTTGCACTCTAGCCCGGAACTTAATATGAGCTAACACGCCAATAAAGTAGCAGCCAAGAACATTCACGCACAGCAAGGCCAGCGCCGAAACTCCCACGGACGAAAACGTGGCCGTTCCGCTTGTTTGCTCAAGCACATGCTGCACAACAGCCCGCAGCAAAGCTCCAGTGCCTCCACCTATCCACACAAGTACCGCAATGAGTGCCGCGTTAGGCGTAGCAAAACCTGCCGCCTTCACGTCATGAGTGTTTCGAGCGATTCTCATCTCACTGAAATCTGGATTAGTTAGTGTGCGTGCTTAACCATTCGGTGAGCAGATCACGCTGTCCTGCAAGCACCGCCCCAATGGATTGCGCTACAGCGCTTTCGATCATTGAACCAAATAATGGGATTGAAGCGACAACGTCACCTGAGTAGGTCAGCAGTGCATCTTCGCGCGTTCCTTGTAGTGTGACATCTCCACTGATACGAACAGGTGCGCCCGCAATTTCTAAAGCAAATGTGCCAACACGGTGGTATTCGTCGTCATCAGCTGGTTGAGCAGATGCCCATGCTTCTGTCTGACGGATTTCAAGTTCGTCGCCGACAAAAGATCTAAAGTTCGCTGGAATCATGTCGCTTTTCATCGCACGGATAGACACGATAGTGACTGCGCCGTCTTCAAGTTCAATAGCTTCCACTGACAGTGTTCGCATCTCTGTACGTTCTGCAACGAACCGGATGTACTCTTCACTGCTTAATGCGTTCATGACGCGGCGGGGGGAATAATTGACCTGCAAGCTTTTCACTCAGGTGCACAGTTTTCTCCTTCAGAATGAGAGGATACTAAGCTGCCCCTTAAACCCTCGAATCTCTCTTTGTCACCAAGCCTAATTGATGTCGAGTTCAGATACCGGTTGTTCCGTGTCATTCGCGTAACCTTGAGGTGTGTCTACACTCAGTGATCTTGTTGAACGCTATGGCTATCTTGAACCGGCGCAAACCGAATGGCTGCATCTCCTTGTCGGAGATTGGCAGTTTATTTCAGATTTAGCGTTTGCGGATCTTGTGTTGTGGCTGCCTACAGAAGATGGAAACTTCATCGCGCTTGCACATTGTCGTCCGTCAACTGGGGCGACTGTGCATTATGAAGACATCGTTGGCACGTTTGCGCCTGATTCTGTTCGTCCACAACTAGAAAAGGCACTTGTTGACGAGCAAGTACAGCGGTCCCGTGAACCGCGCTGGTTTGGCACGTATGCGGTACGCGAAGAAGCCGTTCCAGTCACATGTAACGGCCACACTATTGCTGTTGTTGCTCGTCAAACCAACCTTGGTTCTGGACGGACCCCGTCGCGCCTCGAAATGAACTACGTTGAAGCGGCCGACGACTTAATGAACATGATTGCGTCAGGCGAGTTCCCTTCGCCTAACTCAGCTACTGGTTCACGTCGTGGCGCGCCTCGTGTCGGTGACGGGTTGCTGCGTCTTAATGCTGATGGTGTGGTTCTTTACGCCTCGCCAAATGCTTTGTCGTGTTTCCACAGGCTTGGAGTGCTTGGGCCGCTGGTTGGCCAGTCTCTGGTGGAAGTCACGGCAGAACTCATAGAACATAAAGTTCCAGTGGACGAATCTATGCCGTTAGTCATGATGGGGCGCGCCCCGTGGCGAACCGATATTGAATCTAAGGGCGTGTGCCTGTCTGTGCGGGCTGTTCCACTGTTAGAGGCGCATGACCGTATTGGTGCGGTGCTGATGTGCCGTGATGTGTCTGAATTGCGCCGCCGTGAACGCGAACTCATCACGAAGGATGCGACAATTCGCGAGATTCACCACCGCGTAAAAAACAACTTACAAACGGTTGCGGCACTCTTACGTTTGCAAGCGCGCCGCATGACCGTTCCTGAGGCTCGCGCAGCTTTAGAAGAGGCCATGCGCCGTGTGGCGACGATTGCGTTGGTTCATGATTCGCTGTCACAGAATCTTGATGAAGAAGTCGAGTTTGATGAGATGGTTGGTCGGGCTTTGCGCCTTGCAGCGGATGTTGCGGCTGCCGGTATTTCAGTTCGCACTATTCAGCGCGGTTCGTTTGGTTTGATCGGCGCTAAAGAGGCAACTCCGTTGGCCCTGATCTTGACTGAACTTGTCACGAACGCTGTCGAGCACGGGCTGTCTCGCACTGGCGGTGGCACGGTAGAGATTCGTGCTGACCGTGACGGTAATCGACTAACTGCGGCTGTATGCGATAACGGTGCAGGTTTTGATGAAGATGCCGGCCCTGGTTCTGGCTTAGGTACAACGATTGTTCGAACTCTTGTCACGAACGAACTGTTGGGAACCATTGAATGGTCGTCCCGTGAAGGTGGCGGCACTGAAGTTCGCATTGAGTGTGACGTGCAAGGTTGAGCGTACGACGAAGGGGGCGGCCAATGTGTGGGCCGCCCCCTTCGTTTTGTTTTATTCGTTGTAGTCAGATAGCGGTTGCTTTGCAGCCCACTCGTAGAGGTCTACTTTTGGCCCTGTGAAGAATGGGATTTCTTCGCGAACGTGGCGGCGTGCTTCTGTGTCGCGCAGGTCGCGCATGAGGTCGACGATGCGGTGCAGTTCTTGTGCTTCAAAGGCGAGGAGCCATTCGTAGTCTCCTAGTGCGAATGAGGCGACTGTGTTTGCGCGAACGTCGGCGTATCCTGCTGCGGCTTGTCCGTGGTCACGGAGCATCACTGCGCGTTCTTGTGGTGGCAGTAGGTACCATTCGTACGAGCGGACGAATGGGTAAACACACATGTATTTGCCTGGTGTTTCGTCGGCCATGAATGCTGGTACGTGGGAGCGGTTGAATTCGGCTGGACGGTGCATACCAACGTTTGACCATACTGGGTCGAGGCAGCGGCCAAGTTCGCTTTGGCGCAGACGCTGGTAGGCGCCTTGTAGTGCTTCGATCTCTGGTCCGTGCCACCACACCATGAGGTCTGCGTCTGCACGCATGCCGGAAAGGTCGTACCAGCCGCGGACGGTGAGTTCTGTGTCTGTGCCTGATTCTGCACCGCCCACTGCGTTGAGGGCTTGGCGCACCATGTCGTTGCGTTCGGTTTCGTCTTGCGGCAGGGTGTTTGCCGTTTGGAAGACGGACCACATGGTGTAGCGGATGGTTTTGTTGATTTCGTCCGCTAGGTGTTCGTGCGACATGTGTCTCCTCGACTAGTTGTCGTTGTCAGGCTGCTGGCCTGCGACTGTTGGGATTCCGGTTGGTTGTTGGTGGCGTTGGAAGCAGCAGTTTGTGGGGCATGCCGAATGGAATGGCGGCAGTGCGGTGTCGCATGCTTCGGTGATGTGTTCGCCGCGTGCGATTGCTGCGCGTTCCAAGATGAGGTCCACGAGGCCTGCTACGAATTCTGGTCGCGTGCCTACAGTGTCGGCTCGTCGGGCAGCTAGGTTAAGGTCTGCGCAGGTTGCTAGGGCCTCTGTGTCGAGGTCGTAGACAACTTCCATGTGGTCGGAGACGAATCCTATTGGGGCGAGCACGACACGGCTGGTGCCGTTTTCGGCTAGTTCTGCAAGGTGATCGTTGATGTCCGGTTCAAGCCATGGTTGTGCAGGCGGTCCGGAACGGGAGCAGTATGACAGCGTCCAGTTTGTGTCTTGGGGAATGACTGCTTGTTCTTTAAGTTTTTCGACGATGGTTTCGGCTAGGGCGAGGTGCTGTCCCGAGTATGTTGCCGGGTTGCGTGCCCCTGAGGCGTCTTCCATCGCGTTGGGGATGGAGTGGGTAACGAAAGCAATGTGTGTGGCGTCGTCTGTGGCATTGTTTGCGTTGAGGTCTTCCCAGGCTTCTTTGACCGCTGCAATGTTTGCGGTCACGAATCCTGGGTGGTTGAAGTATGAACGGATTTTGTCGAAGGTGACGGCTGTTGTGGCGGGGGTGCCGTCGTCGTCGATGTCGCCTCGTTCTCGTTGTACGACTGCCATGTCTTCGCGGTATTGGCGGCATCCCGAGTATGACGAGTATGCGGAAGTGACGAGCATGAGTGCTTTACGGGCACCGATGCGTGCGAGTTCGTCTAACGCGTCGGTGGTGTAGGGCTCCCAGTTGCGGTTTCCCCACACGATGGGAAGGTCAAGTCCTCGCTTGGTGAGTTCTGTTTCAAGCGCTGCTTTGAGTGCAAGGTTTTGCTCGTTGATGGGGCTTTTCCCACCGAATCCGTAATAGTGTTCGCCTACTTCTTTGAGGCGTTCGTCTGGGATTCCTTTACCTGCGGTGACGTTGCGGAGGAACGGCACGACTTCTTCGGGTTTGTTTGGTCCACCGAAGGAGTAGAGCAGGATCGCATCGTAGGGGGAAGTCAGTGGGTTATGCACTCTCTCATGGTGTCAAAAGTTTCTGAGAGTTGGTATGTTGTGGTCAGTTTTTTCGTGAACTTTGTATGTGACGTTTATGCGACATCGCGTCAGATTGTTCGAGGGTCGCTGTTCCACAGGCTATTTTTACTAGTTCCCCAGAGCAAATTTTATGACTCAGCGCCCCAAGCGTCGTTCTCGTGACGCATACGAGCGCAGTGCGCGGAGGTAGTCGACTCGTCGGAAATCTGGCCAGTATGCTTCACAAAAATAGAATTCCGACTTCGCTGTTTGCCACAGGAGGAAGCCACCTAAACGTTGCTCGCCGGATGTGCGTATCAGGAGTTCGGGGTCCGGCTGGCCTTTGGTGTAGAGGTGCGGCGCGATGCCTTCTACACTCAACGCATCAATAGCTTCGTCAAAGGTTTTGCCTTCGTTTTGATACTCACGAAGCAGGTCTTTTACTGCATCAATAATTTCGTGGTGGCCACCGTATCCGATAGCCACGTTCACGTGCAGCCCATCAACATGTTCTGTAGATTTTTGGTAGCGGGTGAGGCTTTCAGCGAGTTCTGCGGGAAGCAAGTCAAGCTTGCCGACGACACGAAGTTTCCAGCGCCCAGCTGAGGCTAGTTGTCGCACTGCTTCTTCGATGATTTTGAATAGTGCGCCGAGTTCTTCTGATGATCGGTGCAGGTTATCGGTGGACAGCATCCATAATGTGACAACTTCGATGCCTAGTTCTTCGCTCCATCCGAGGAAGTCTGCGATTTTGTCTGCGCCGCGCTGGTGGCCTGCTGCTGCGGGTTCGCCAAAGGATTTGGCCCATCGCCTATTTCCATCGAGTATCACTGCTACGTGGCGCGGTAGTTCGTCGCGTGGGATTTTGCGCGCGATGCGTTCCTCGTAGAGGTCATAAAGAAATCGCGGTGATAACACGTGGTTTGCCTTTCAGGCTGAGCGGGGTCTCCTTAAAGTTACTGGACTTCTGGGTCGCCTGTGTACAGTCGGACACTTTTATCTGCAAGTTATAGTGAAATCTTCACACAAATCACAACCTACGGGTCCGTAACTTACGGTTGCGTAGGTTATGCTTCTTGAGGGTTACTAAATCACAAGCAACCCATCTTGTACACACTGCCCAGCAGTCCACCAACACAATGCGGAGACAATGTGGCTACACGTGATAACTCACCGAAAAAAGTCCACAATCGGCCAAGCGAAACATTTGGTAAAGCCGCCGACGCAGCAGGGCGCGCAGCGTCCAAAGCCGCAAGCCAAGTAAGTGGCGCGCTCAACGCCGTTAAACCAAAATTACGCGGATGGATCCACGCCGGAACTTTCCCACTCGCCCTTGCAGCAGGAATCGTTCTCATCGTCCTCGCCCCACCTGTAGCGCCTAAAGTAGCCTCTATAGTTTTCGCAATCTCGTCATGGCTACTGTTTGGCACTTCGGCCGTCTACCATCGCGGTAATTGGAGTCCAAAAGTAACCGCAGCGTTGCGTCGTTGGGATCACTCAAACATCTTCCTCATCATTGCCGGCACATACACGCCATTGGCGGTAACGATGCTGCCCAAGCAAACGGCCACACTACTGCTCATTATCGTATGGTCAGGCGCTCTCCTTGGACTGGCTGCACGCATCATTTGGCTAAGCGCGCCACGTTGGCTCTACGTCCCCATCTACATAGCACTAGGCTGGGTTGCCGTGTGGTTCCTCCCCGATTTTTGGCGTGAAGGCGGAGCAGCAGTGGTCTGGCTAGTGATAGCCGGCGGACTGTCTTACACCATCGGCGCAGTCATTTACGCTCTAAAGAAGCCCAATCCAAGCCCTACATGGTTCGGGTTCCACGAAATCTTTCACACCTTCACGGTTATCGGCTTTGCCTGCCACTTCGTCGCAGTTGCGATAGCAGTTCTCACCTACAGTTAGTCAGCTAGTACACGCCTCGTTGCGTAAGGGTCGGCTATATCCGACGGTTACGCAACGAGGGGTTACGTTCACGCGTCTCATAAATATCGGCTGCGGAAACATCAGTGACAAGAAGGCCGGGAGACTGTTCCAATTCGTGCGCCACTACCCCATCAGCACGTACAACCATTGAATGCCCGCATACGCCTTCTCCAGCCATCGCAACGCCCAACACAACTGCAGTGTTTTCTATAGCTCGCGCTTGAAGAAGAGTGCGCCAATGCAACAATTTCCCTGGGCCAGCAACCCACGCGGCCGGATTAATAATGACGTGCGCGCCTGCTTCTGCCCGCAAACGTGTAATTTCAGGAAAGCGTAAGTCATAACAGGTCTGCACACCGAAGGTTACGTCATCGCATATAAAGACACCCGGTTGATTCACATCTCCAGAAAGAAACGTGTCTGATTCTCGGTATCCAAACGCGTCATACAAATGCACTTTGTCATACGTCAGCACAACTTCGCCGCCGTCAACAACGACCAGCGTGTTCAACACTTTTAGGCCGGACGTGCGTACTACACCTGCGACTATGCAGATACCCCACGCGGCAGAAAGGGACTGCATAGTCGCTATATATTCGTCAGTGTGCTCGGCTAACTCTTGACTAACACCGCGCGGGTCAAACCCTGATGCATATTCAGGCAGCACAATCATTCTGGCCCCTGCTTCACCAGCAGCACCCACCGATTGCGTGAGGAGAGATCGCGCCTTTATAGGGTCACGATCTACCCGTAGTTGAGCTAAGGCAATTCGCATATGTCCATGCTCACTCGCCGCCACCGCCACCGCCATCGGACCCTGATGAACCAGAATCTGACGAGTCGGCCCCAGTCATACCGCCATCTGCACTACCGGCATCACCATTGTGTGCATTGGTTTTGCGACGAGGTCCCGGACCATCAAACGTCGCAGCAGCCCGATATGACGTACCGCTTTTGTGAGCAACTTTGCGTAGCTTCTTAGTCATAGACAAAAACAACACAATCGAAATCGCTGCAATAAAGAAAATTGCTAAGAAGCCTGATAACCCAGGCGACACGTCTTCCTTGTTCAACCCCGGACGCAACTCGTCGCCGGGCTTTAAAGTTGTAGGCAGCGGCTCAGGTGTCACATCATTTTGTGCAACAAGAACCCCATTAACTATCGCAAACTGCATTCTTACGATTCCCTCTCAAAGTTTTCGCGGATTCCCGCAAACAAATCTGACTCAGGCAAGGTAACGTCCACCCGAGACTCAGCAAGCTCATATTCTTCAAACGGCCACACGTGGGCTTCTAGTTCCCTAGGCACAGCAAAGAAAAACCCTTCAGGGTCAATTTGTGTTGCATGTGCACGCAATGCCTCATCACGTTGGGGGAAGTATTGCGCGCCATCCACACGAGTAGTCACTGTCCGTTCAGGCAGTTCTTTCGCTTCCCGCGATTCCACCCAGCCTCCATACGGAGACTCAAGGCCGGCAGAGAGCATCGCTTCATGCAACGTCGAAATCTTTGTTAAAGAAAAATCGTTGTTGTAATACAGTTTGGACACTTGCCACGGCTCACCAGTGCCTTCATAAGCATCAGGATTACCTGCCTGTAGAAAAGCTTCGCGTCCAACTTTGTGACACATAATGTGGTCTGGGTGCGGGTACCCACCAGTTGGATCGTATGTGGTCATAACATGCGGACGAAACTCACGAACAAGTTCAACTAACGGACGAGCCGCCTGCTCAACAGGCAAAAGCGCAAAACACCCGTCAGGCAATGGTGGCAGTGGATCCCCCTCGGGCAAACCAGAATCTACGAAGCCCAGCCATACGTGTTGTACACCCAACGCGCGGGCAGCGTGACGCATCTCTACTTCACGAATAGCGCGCATCTCTTCAAGTCCATGGATTTCTTTACCATAATGAGGGTTAAGGACGCTGCCTCGTTCCCCTCCTGTGCAACTCACAACGAGAACTTCCACTCCTTGCGCTGCATAGCGCGCGGTCGTTGCAGCCCCCTTACTCGATTCATCGTCGGGGTGTGCATGCACGGCCATTAACCGTAACGGCGTACTGCTCAACGGTTCCTCCTGTATTTCATGTGGGGGTGTCGTGAGTTCAATTTTGAACTTTCCACCTACCCGACAATAATCGAAAACACGCATCAAGAGACATTGTGTCCTTGTACAGATTGATCACGCCGAAAAGGGGCCTCGTGAGTAACGAGTATTACGACGAGTACGAACTGGACGAAGACGAGCCAGTTCTTGCCGGGTCTTCTCCTGCCGGCCCTTCTGGGAACCTCACTCCACGCGGACGAAAAATAGCAATTGCGTTAGGAACGTTAGCTCTCATTTTAGCGGTTGCTGTTGCCGCATGGTATGCGTGGTCTTCCCCTACTATCCGAGGGAAAAACGTTGGTTTTTCCATTAAAAGCTCCGAAGTTATTGAAATAACTTTCGATGTTGCTAAACCCCTCGATATGACTGTTGTCTGCACGTTAGATGCGCTCAATGAAAACTATGCCCAAGTTGGCACAAAAGAAGTAACCATTGGTCCAGCAGATGTGTTTGAGCAACGATTCAGCACTGATATTCGCACAACTGAGCGGGCAGTAACTGCTGTGGTGGATGTCTGCCGCGATGCAGCTTCTCGATAGTCGCATAGTAACTGCGTGAGTTTGTCCGCTTTCGTTGCTATACTTTCAAATTCAGCATGCGATTGAACGCGGCCACAAACATGTGATGCCCACGCGCGTTGACTTTCACCGCCAGTTTCGGTGCAGCGTTAAGACCCTGCACACACCGAATATGTGAGCTTTGCTCAGATACGGTTATGAAACGTGGAAAGTCACGTTCGGGGGCACATTCTTTTATGGCCGCGTTTTCGTTACG
This sequence comes from Timonella sp. A28, assembly GCF_051200815.1. Classification (GTDB taxonomy): domain Bacteria; phylum Actinomycetota; class Actinomycetes; order Actinomycetales; family Cellulomonadaceae; genus Timonella. The sequence goes on from NZ_CP195159.1 coordinate 1,346,334, forward strand.
TCCGAGTCAATATCATCATGGTGCTGACTCATACTTACTAGTCCATACAAAGGAAGGAGCGACCTGTGACTCAGCCAAATGTCATCTGGCTCACCCAGGAGGCTCATGACCGTCTCCAGTCCGAACTAGATCACCTGAGCGGGCCCGCTCGCCAAGAGATCACCGACCGTATCGCTGCCGCTCGCGACGAAGGCGACTTGAAAGAGAACGGCGGATATCACGCTGCTCGTGAAGAGCAAGCCAAAAACGAGGCGCGCATCCGTGAACTCACGGAAAAACTCCGCAACGTTCGTATTGGTACGCCAGCCGACGACGGTGTAGTCGAAGCTGGCATGATCGTCACAGCGGAAATCTTTGGTGACGACATGGTGTTCCTTCTCGGTTCCCGCGAGATCGCAGAAACCACAGACCTCGACGTCTATTCTGAACAGTCACCGCTTGGCGCTGCTATCAGTGGAAAAAAGGTCGGCGACAAGGCCACCTACACTGCACCTAACGGCAAAGAAATTACTGTTGTCGTCAAGGACGCAAAACCGTACCAAGGCTGACCCCAGTACACATGTTGTGTGGGAGTGTGGTGGTCATTCACGTATGTGAATGACCACCACACTCCCACACTCATATTCTGGGGCGCACGCTGACGTGCGGTAGAGTGCTCGTCCGTTAAGAGATGCGGTATCCACGTGTGCGCATGAACTCAAGTAATTCAGCGCAGTGTTCTGGACCTTTTGTTTCTATTTGCATTGTGACCTCAACTTCATCGATGGCGAGGTCAACCCCTGTGCGCACATGATCAACATGCATAACGTTTGCATGCTGTGATGCCATGTCGAGGAGCATTTGGGCGAGTGCTCCGGGGGTATCGATAAGACGCACTTTCATAATCAAGAAACGACCGGCTGCTACCAATCCATGGCGCACTACACGCAGCAGAATGTTTGGATCAATGTTTCCCCCAGAAAGCAATGAAACTATTGGTCCTTCAAACTCTCCTGGATACGCTAGCAAAGCTGCCACTCCAGCAACTCCAGCAGGCTCAACAACGAGTTTTGCGCGCTCAACCATGTACACCAAAGCCCGAGAGATATCTTCTTCGCTGACATTCACGATACGGGTGTTCCCGTGGGAAATAATGTCGAACGGTAATACCCCTGGCCGGCTTACGGCAATCCCGTCTGCCATCGTCGATTGCGCGGCAACAGTAACAGGCCCTCCGGCAGCCAACGACGCAGTGTAGGCGGCAGCTCGGTGTGCTTGTACTCCCACAACTTCCACGTGTGGAGCGATATGAGCAAAGGCAGCAACCAGACCTGCCACGAGCCCTCCGCCACCCACGGGTGCTAATACGGTTTTCACTTGTGGAACTTGCTGCAGGATTTCCAACGCGACTGTCGCCTGTCCAGCGATGACATCCGCATGATCAAACGGGTGAATAAAAACGGCACCAGTGCGTTCAGACTCTTGTTGTGCTGCCGCGAGCGCTTCGTCAACGTTTTCGCCAACGAGGCGAACTTCTGCACCGTATTCTCGCGTGGCAGCGACTTTAGGTAGGGCGGCCCCAACAGGCATGTACACGATTGCTTTGATACCAAGTGCTGCGGCGGCCAGTGCGACGCCTTGAGCGTGGTTTCCTGCACTTGCAGCAACCACGCCGCGTGTTTTTTCTTGATCGCTGAGGCGTGCCATACGCACGTATGCGCCTCGCACTTTAAAGGATCCTGAGCGTTGTAAGTTCTCACATTTGAGGTAGGTGGGAACCTTCGTGAACTTTTCTAACGCTTTTGAGGATTCAATGGGTGTTACTCGGGCAATGTCGGTGAGTAGGTGCGCCGCATCCGTGATGGATGCGAGAGATACTGGCCGTGGGTCGTTGGTAGGAGTGCTCATGGATGGGTGTGTCCTGTCAGTACGCAGCTCCTACGAGTTTAGGGGCTACTTTTCAGTTCCTGCCTCTGGACCGTCTGGCGTGGGTGTGCTGTTCGGTTCGTCGGTTGGTGGAGTTGCTGGTTCGTCGTTTCTATTTTGGAACCGCGACAAGAATTTTTCCAATGTGGGTGAGGTTTTGTCTTCCGATTCGGACGTTTCGGTGCGTGTTGTGTCTGAAACGTACCGTACTGCGGATGTGACCATGACGGCTCGTCTGCCGACGGGTCTCATTGCGATGTGGTCGTCGAATCCTAGTTCGGGGAATTTGTCGTGTCCGTTGAGGTAGAGGATGACGGTGTTGAGTACTGCGACGATGGGCACTGCGAAGAGTGCTCCTACGATTCCGGCGAGTACTGTTCCTGCGGTTACGGAAAGCAGAATTGCGACTGGGTGTAGTGCTACTGCGCGGCCGATGAGGAAGGGCTGTAGTACGTGTCCTTCGATTTGTTGGACGAGTAGCACGATGCCGAGCATGACGAGGGCCATGACCCAGCCTTTGACGACTAATGCGACGAGTACTGCGATTGCTCCGGTGACAATAGCTCCGACGAATGGGATGAAGGCGCCGAGGAAGACGAGGGCTGCCATTGGTACGACGAGTGGGAGCCCCATGGCCCATGCTCCGAGTCCGATTCCTACAGAGTCGATGAATGCGACGAGGATTTGGGTGCGTACGTATGAGGCGAGGGTGACGAGTCCGCGTCGTCCTGCTTGGTGGGTGCGTTCCCGCACGTGGCGTGGGAGGAGTCCGACGACCCACGTCCAGATTTGGCGGCCGTCGATGAGGAAGAAGATGGTGCAGAAAATTGTTATCAGTAGCCCGGCTACAACGTGTCCTACGGTTGTGGTGAAGGTGAGGGCTCCGTCGAGTACTGTTCCGGTGTATTGCTGTAGGTTTTGTGAGGCTGAGCTCCAGTATTGGTCAAAGGAGCGTAGGTCTAGGTTGAGTGGTGCGCCTTGGAGCCATGCGATGAGTTCGTTGAAGCCTCTGATTGCTTGGCCAGAGAGTTCTGAGATTCCTGCGGAGATTTGGCTTCCGGCAACGGCGATGAGCCCTGAGATTGCGCTAATGAGGAAGACAAGCGAAACGACAGCGCTCAGCCCTTTAGGGAATTTGAGGCGGAATCGTAGGAATCGTTCGAAGGGCTGTAGGAGCACTGTGATCAGTAGTGCTATTGCGACGGGGATGACGATGGTTTGTACGTATCCGAGGAATTTGATGAGTACGAAACCGACGACTAAGACGACGAGGAAGCGCCACCCCCATGCGGCTGCCGCAACGAGGGTTGGAGAAACGTATGGTTGGTGTTCTCGTGGTTTAGCGCTGTAGGTCTGCTTAAGGGTGCTTGAGGTGACGCGCACGGTGGCGTCGCTGTATTCCGGCGAAGAGATTGTTTCCCCGACAGGTTTGTTTTGTCGTGGCGTGGAACTATCGCTGACCATCGTTGCCTTTCACACCTCACTGCTATTCATTGCCGCAACTGGTTGCATGTAGATGGGAACATCCGCACATGCTCTGTTGTTGACACTAGTGGTAATCTTTCCATTTTTTCTACGAAGTGCACGTCAGCCCTAAGGAGGAAGTATGTTTGATGGCCTGTTTGGTTCGTCAATAAAGACGACGATGGTGGCTCCTGAGAAGGCGTTGCCGGGCCGTTCGGTGGCTTCTTTTGAGGTTCCGGTGCGCCATCATGTTATTGATGGGCCGCTTGATCTCAGCGATAATCCTTTATTTTCTACGATCTATTTGGGTTTAGGGTGTTTTTGGGGTGCTGAAAAGGAGTTGTGGCAGCTTCCGGGTGTCGTGACGACTGCGGTGGGTTATCAGGGCGGTTTTACTCCTCATCCCACATACGAGGAGGTGTGTACTGGCCGTACTGGTCACACTGAAGTTGTACGGGTGACGTATGATCCACTCCGGTTGAGCGATGAGGAACTCCTACGAAAGTTTTGGGAAGCACATGACCCTACTCAGGGTTTTCGTCAGGGTAATGACCTAGGGACTCAATACCGTTCGGCTGTGTATTTCACTTCTGAGGCGCAAGAGCAGGCTGCTCGACGGACTTTAGAGGTCTTCCAAGAGGCACTTTCTGCACACGGTTATGGTGCGATTACTACCGAAATTAAGCCGGTGTCTGATGGTGCTGCGACGTCAGGCTCCGCGGGTGAGTTTTATTATGCGGAGCCCTACCATCAACAGTATTTAGCTAAGAACCCGAACGGGTATTGCCCTGTGCATTCCACAGGGGTTGCGTGTTCTTAGCGGCCTTTGCGTGTTCCGCGCCCTGTTTGCGTCTGTCGTTTGTTTTTTCCTGCGGCAGGCGCTTTCTTTTTCTGGGTTGTGGTGCGACTGCGTGATTGTGTTGTTTGTTTTTGTGCGCGGCGTGCAGCGCGTTCTTCTTTAAGTTGTTCTTGTGCTTGTTCGTCGGCGATTTTTTGTTGTTGTGGGTTGGATCGTGCGGAACGGGAAGATTTTGCGCTTCTACCGCGGACAATTCCGATGAATTCGTCGATGAGTGGGTCGTCGTTGTGTTCTTCCCAGACGAAAGCTATTGGGGATTCTGGGGCGCCTGAGAGTGGCAGATAGGTGAGGTCTTTTCGGTGATGGAGTCGAGCCAACGATTGTGGCACGACGATAACGCCTATTCCAGCGGCAACGAGCTCTATGGCTGCTGCTGTGGTTTCTGGGCGTTCTTCTGCTGGGAGTCCGGGCAGAGCACTCCAGGTGAGGAGGTCGTCTAGTGGGTGTAAAACGATTTCGTCGGTGAGGTCTGGGATGGTGAGTGCGTCCACTGCGGCGAAGTGGTGTTCTTTCGGGAACACTACGACGGGGGTTTCGCGGTAGAGCTCGATAACGTGCAGGCCATCGCGCAGGATCGGCAGCCGGACGAGGCTTGCGTGTGTTTCTTTGGTGCGCACAGAGTGTGCGCGGTCTCGTGCGTCAAGGTTGATAAGTTCGAGTGGTATGTCTGGTCGGCGTTCATTCCACATGCCGATCCATTTGCCGGGAGTCACCCCCGGAACGTATCCGAGCTTAAAAGTTGTGTGAGGTTCAACAGTTGAGTCTGTGTTCATGCCAGTTTCCACCTATTTAGGCTACCTGCATTCGGTACGCTTAACCTATGACTTCACGTAAGACCTCTCAGAGCATGAAGGCGGCTACCGCTGCAAAGAAACTTGGCATTTATTTGCCAGCGGCACCCCAAGAGTTTCAGGAGGGGACTATTACTCGTGACGAATTCGTTGAGTTGCAGTCCAATCCCCCGCAGTGGCTTGCAGATTTACGCCGTAACGGCCCTCACCCGCGTGCGATTGTTGCAGCACGTTTGGGTGTGTCGATTTCTGGGTTGAACCGTAATGGTTACTCGGAAGCGCTCACCACGGATGAAATTAATGAGATTCGCCGCGAAGAACCTAAGTGGCTGATTATTGAGCGTCAGATCGCCGAAGAGGTGAAAGCTGAGGAGGAGCGCCTCGCTAAGGAAGCTCGAATTAAGGCTGAGAAAGAAGCTCGTCGCGCTAAACGCGGTTAATACATGCATGAGTGTGGGCCGGACGGATTTTCCGTTCGGCCCACACTCATATGTTTAGGTTGGGGTGCTTATGCGACGTCGACGAGGTCAACAACGAACACAAGGGTTGCTCCGCCTGCGATGCCTGCTTGTGGCACACCGCGCATGCCGTAGCCGAGCTCTGGTGGAATCGAGAGGAGTAGGCGTGAACCTAGTTTGTTTCCGACGATTCCTTGGTCCCAGCCGCCAATAACTGCGCCGATACCGATTGGGAAGTCGATGGTTGCACCGCGGTCGTACGAGTTATCGAAGACACCGCCGTCCCATGATTGTCCAAGGTAGTGAACAACGATGTTGTCGCCGGCAGCGATTTCTGGTCCATCGCCTTCTACGAGTACGGATACCTGCAAGCCTTCAGGTGCAGGTGTTCCTGGGAAGGTGATGACTGGTTTTTCACCGAATCCGCCGGTTGCGGATGGAAGTTGAGGTGACATGTGTCAAGCCTTTCAGTAGGGCTCTCAAATACTTTGCGGTAATCGCAAAACATCGATTTTATATGAAAAAGTGGCCCGAACCTTGCGTGTTCGGGCCACCTAATAATGGGGTTACTCGCTGCCTCGCAGTATTGCGATGAGGCGAAGAAGTTCAATGTAAAGCCAGATGAGGGTAACCATGAGTCCAAAAGCAGCAGACCATGCGTACTTTTTCGGGATACCGTTTTTGACGCCAGTGGATGCTGCATCGAAGTCCATGACGAGGGACATCGCGGCAAGAATCACTGCAAGGATTCCAATACCGATGCCGAGGGCGCCCCCGCGCATTCCCCATCCGTCCAACACACCAGTCCATACGAGGATGGCGTTCAACAGGGTGAAGACGAGGTAACCGGCCATACCGATCAAGACAATGCGAGTGAACTTTGGTGTGACGCGTACTTTTCCTGATTTAAACAGGAAGAGCGATACTGCAAACACCGACAGCGTTGCAAGCACTGCCTGCATAACGATTCCGGTAAGTGGTTGACCGTTAACAACCATGTTCTCAAACGCGAACGACAGTCCACCAAGGAACACACCTTGAGCGATGGTGTACGCGATGATGAGTGGTGGGCTTGGCTGCTTTTTGAACGCGTTGATGAGACCCAAAACGAGTCCCACAATTGCGCCAATGAAGTACAAGCCTGGGGCAACGTTCCATGTCACTGCGGCAGTGACAACAAGAAGGACGAACAAGAAGCCCGTCTTCATGATGACGTCGTCGTACGTCATGCGGCCGGTGTCTGCGGTGGTCGCAGCAGGCGCGTTGTACATGTGGTCTAGTTGTGCTGCGTCGGTCGCCATTGAGGCGCCGGTGTGCATCTGCTGCGCTTGCGTGCGCTGCACGTCGCGGTTGGCTTTTTCACCAAACACCGCGCTGTTGTTAAAGACAGGGTTTGTCATTCTTCCTCCATTAGGGGGACTACATGCCAACAATACCTGTGTTGTTCATGTATCACTACACCATTAAACGCACAATAGATCAGAAAAGTTCCGCTCATATTCACCATTTTTATGCCGATAACCCTAGTAGGTCACACGAAATGGAGTATTACCAGATGAGCACCCCACCAAAGATACATAAGTCTTGGACTGATCAGCCGATTTTTATAAAAATTGCGACGGGCGCCATTGCTATGCTTGTGGCCGCTTTCATTGCTTTAGGTATTGCGTTTAAAGCATTGGATGACTCACATCACCGTGTTGATGAACTCTTCACATCCAGTGTGCAACCAATTGAGATGCTAGCTGCATTACAGCGCACCTACCAAGGCGATCGGGCACGAGTCATTCAGTACACGTTCTCCCCTGAAGATCTGCGCAGCACGCTACAAAGCGAATTGCGTGAACGTGAAGCAGAGCGTGCTGCAAGCCTTAACGCATATGAGCCACACAAAACAAGCCAAGAAAACTTTGACGCAATTTTGGTTGCGTTTGATGACTATTATGCGGTGGCTTACAACGACTTTTTCCCACTCGTTGACTCTGGTGACATTCCAGCGGCAACCGAAGTATTTGAAAACGAAATTCGCCCAGCAACCACGGCAGTAATGGAAGCTATCACTGCCGAAAGCAACGCTAAATCTGAGCTGGCGCAAAATATCGTTGAAACAAATGATCGTGATTCTGATCGTGCTCTTTTGGCGCTTATTATCTTTACTGTAGTAGGTTCTGCTCTTGCACTATTTATTGCATTCAGGACAGCACGCAAGATCGCGCAACGACTTAAAGATGTCGGTGTTGCTTTGGCTGCGACCGGTGACGGCGACTTTACGGTTCGTACGCGTGTAACGGGGCACGACGAAATCGGTGCACTTGCGCGCGATCTTTCCCGCACACAAGACAAACTTCAAGACCTCACGTCACGCATCGCAGATTCTGCTATGACCGTGGCTGCCGCTGCTGAACGCCTTTCTGACGGCGCTGGACAGGTAACAGCGGGGTCGGAAGAAACTTCTGCACAGGCAGGTCTTGTTGCCGCAGCGTCCAACCAAATTAACCGCAACATTCAAACGGTTGCTGCTGGCGCAGAAGAAATGGGGGCTTCGATCCGCGAGATTGCTAAAAACTCTGAGGAAGCAGCCAACGTTGCAAACAATGCACAACACGTTGCGCAAATAACGAACACGCGCGTGTCTCGTCTTGGTCAGTCGTCCGCCGAAATTGGTGACGTTATTAAGGTCATCACGTCTATTGCTGAACAAACAAACTTGCTTGCTTTGAACGCCACAATCGAGGCTGCTCGTGCTGGCGAGGCCGGTAAGGGCTTCGCAGTGGTCGCCTCTGAGGTGAAAGAACTTGCAACTGAGTCCGCTCGTGCCGCCGACGATATTTCTAAGCGTATTGAAACGATCCAAAGCGATACTGCTGAAACTGTGGCTGCAATTGATGAGATTTCAACAATTATCGAGCTCATCAACAACTATCAAGTAACCATTGCGTCAGCGGTTGAAGAGCAAACTTCCACGACGAACGAGATGTCACGGTCAGTGGCGGAATCGGCTACTGGTTCCAGCGAAATCGCCGCAAACATTGTTGGTGTTGCTACGGCAGCAGAAAACAACGCCCAGACTGTTGTTCGCATGAACGACGTAATTGTGGAACTCGCGCAGACCGCTACAGAGTTGCGTGGTCACGTTGATGAACTGAAGTTCTAGCCGACAACATTTTCTCGCTTATGCAGTGAGGGGCGGGCTTACAGCATGTTCTGTAAGCCCGCCCCTCACTATTTCCCAATAAAAATAACCTGCTTCAGCGTTCCATACACTAAAGCAGGTTTTCTATGAGTGCCCCCAGTCGGATTCGAACCGACACTGGACCGATTTTAAGTCGGCTGCCTCTGCCGTTGGGCTATGGGGGGGGCGGGCTGGGTTGACTCTATCTGTACGGTAACCACGAGCTGCTGAAACGAGTCGGAGGCATCGCCTCCTCGTCGCTGATCCGGCCGATGTAAGGATGCTCCTTGCCCCGCCAGCAACAGGCGGTGAGCGGTGTTCGAGCGTGAGTCAGGAATCACCCGAACCGCACCCCAGCAAACGCATGCCCTGAGGTAACTGCCGATCGACAGCACCATCCGTTGTCATAGGCGATCTCTATACTGGGAGCATGACTTTCACCTCTCTGCATCGCGCCCTTGGGGTCGCTCCTGGACCGCTGACGGATGACCTACTCTATGCGGCAGTAAGCAATGGAGTCGTGGAGACCAACGATTTGGATTGGAAGTCAGAGTTGCCGCCGGCAAAGGGTTTGCCGCAGACGGACTTTCCCAAGGACGTCGCGGCGATGGCGAACAGTGGCGGCGGCATCATCGTGTTCGGTGTGCGTGAGTCGCAGAAAGCAGCGACGGATCGGGTCGATGTCGGAGAGTTCGATGAGGCCTATGAACGATCCCTACGCTCCGCCGCAATCACCGCTATCTCACCGCCAGTCTTCGGTCTAAACGTGCACCGTCTCGGAGCTGAGGGCGCCCGCGCTGTGGTCGTGGAGGTACCGGCAAGCGTCGACGGACCGCATCTGATCTACCGCAACGACTACTTCGGCGCTCCGGTGCGTAATGACTCAGACACCGTGTGGATGAAGGAACGCCAGATCGAGGCGATGTACCGAGCTAGGTTCAACGAGCGTCAGCACGCGACCGAGGCGTTGGATTCCCTGTACAGCGAGGCAGCAAGAGGCAGAGATTCTGACAAGCGCGCCTGGCTGGTCGCAGTCGCTCACCCCCGTGTCCCTCGACTACACAATGGCTTGACGCGAGACGGCGCGCGCGATGTGCTGATCAAGGCCGAAGATCTGGCCCTGTTCTATGCCGGACGTGGCGGTGTGCATCCGCTGGAGAACGTTGACCGACACAATCCGCGACCGGGGCTACGTCGCTGGATTGCCGTCAACACCGCGACAGACGATCAATCTCTGCGGAAAGAAGCGTGGGCGAGTCTCCACCACGACGGATCAGTCACACTTGCGGCCGCGGTCGGCGGCCACCGCTTAAGTAGCAACGAATACTCCAAGGGATCCCAGATTCAGTCAGGAGCGGTCGAGTGCGGCGTCGCTGACCTCATGGCTCTCATCCGGGAGACCGCCTCGGCGACGGGCAATAACGAGTACGATGTGCGCGTAGGGATTGAGTGGCTCGGATCCGAGTCCCTGAGCATCCTGACATGGAACAACTTCGACCACTCCTACTACCCACTACACCGCTACACGCCGGTCGAGACCACCGTGAACGCGGCGGAAGACGCTCTGGACTTCTACTGGCACGTGCACGACCTCGCTAAGGACTGCGTGAACCAGGGTGGTGTCTCGAACGTATCGATGATTCAGCCGCCTGCCCGAGACGCGTCAGCGTAGTTGCGGCTCCCGCAAGCGCCGCACCGATCCAGGCTTGCTTCGACACGATGCGGCGCACTGTTCTCCCTCGCCTGTCAGACTGCGCCAATGGCCGCGGGTTCCAGAGCCCAGTCCCGTTCGGTGCGAATAGGTGCCGGCGACGGCTCTGTCCGCATCCATTCGGCGATCGAGGTGACCACGGCGTCGTAGGCTTCCGGCGAGTGCGAGACCTCGGGGAAGATCGACAGCAGTGCGAGCAACACGGTGGTCGCTGTCTCGGACGCCAGTCGAGAACACAAATAAGGCTTGAACCTTGGCCCTAGATCCATCAGGCCAAGGTTCAAGCCTTGCGCATTGGTGCCCCCAGTCGGATTCGAACCGACACTGGACCGATTTTAAGTCGGCTGCCTCTGCCGTTGGGCTATGGGGGCGTACACAGCACATACATGTCCTGTGTGGTCCACTAAAAACGTGGACCTATAGAGGATACACGGGTGAGGCACTCAAAATCGAATGCCTCACCATGTGAAACACCTCAAGTATGTTTACTTCTCTGCAGTTTTTTCCTCTTTTGGCTTTGCTGGGATAGCAGCCTTACGGAATTCTGCACGAGGGTCGTGCAATGGTCCGAGTGGAACAAGCTCACGACGCATCAAGTAGGCAGCAGTCCAGCCTGTTGCAATACGTACCTTACGAGAGAACGTTGGCATTGCCATCAGGTGGTAGCCGCGGTGTGCAGCCCATGCAGGGAAGCCACGAAGCTTTTAAGCCACCGAACAAGATAGCGACACCCTTGTGTAGGCCAAGAGACGCAACAGTACCCATGTTCTTGTGTGAGTATTCTTTGAGTTCGTCTGAACGCAAAGCCGCTGCGAGGTTGTCACCGAGCAGTTTTGCTTGACGAACTGCGTGCTGCGCATTTGGTACACAGAACCCGTTGATGCCGCCGTAAATGTCTGGAACAGCAGCGCAGTCACCGGCAGCATATGCGTCTGGAACGACGTTGCCGTCTTCGTCGATTACTTGAAGTTTCGTGTTTACCGTGACGCGGCCCATGCGGTCGCTTGGCAGGTCAGATTCGCCGATCACTGGGTTGGCTTTCACACCAGCAGTCCACACGATTGTGTCGGTGTCGAACTCAACTCCTGTTGAGGTCACGATGTGTCCGTCAACGCATGAAGACAAGAATGTTGACAGGTGGAATTCGATTCCACGCTTCTTCATTTCGTCGAGCGCGTAGGTTGCCATCTCAAGCGTGAGTTCAGGAAGGATACGGTCAGATCCTTCAATCATCACAAAGCGAAGGTCCGAAGCCTCAAGGGTCTCGTACTGCTTAACCGCTGAACGAGCCATGTCTTCAAGTTCTGCGATTGCTTCAATTCCAGCGAATCCACCACCAATGAATGTGAAGGTGAGGAGACGTTCACGCAGCTTCTTGTCCCACGTGGATGAGGCAACAATGATGCGGTCAAGGATGTGGTTACGTACTGCAATTGCTTCTTCAACGTTTTTGAAGCCAATAGCAGTTTCTGCAAGTCCAGGAATAGGAAGCGTGCGAGAGACCGAACCCAAACCAATGATCACGTGATCGTAGGTGATCTCGTATGGGTCACCGATTTCTGGGGTTACGGTCAATGAACGGTCTGCGTGACGAATGTCAGTAACACGACCCTGCAATGTGTCGATCTGCTTCAACGCACGGTTGTGCGGAGCAACAACGTCACGGTCAGAAATTGAGCCTGCTGACACTTCTGGCAAGAATGGTGCGTAAGTCATGTATGGGCGCGGGTCGATAATAACAATCGCGGCTTCGCGACGACCTAAACGCTTACGCAGACGACGGGCCGCATACAGCCCTACAGAACCACCACCAAGAACAACAATCCGCGGTACTTTACGCGGACGTGGGGTGGTCTCTCCCTGCGCCTCTTGGGCAGGAGCATCCGAAGTTAAGTTTGTCAGTGGCATACCTTAATTTTACTTCTGGGACCTTAGTCCAGCATCATCCCCAGCGCGTGATACCCAGCACATCCCATGAATTTTTTGTTGATTTATAGCCAAAATGCTGGCTTGCACGCCACAGATGTGACATACAAGCCAGCAAGTTACTGAACTAGTTACCTGTTTTGTCGTCACTTTCCTTGTTCTTATCAGAACCCGTGCCAGCAGTTGAAGTTTCCTCTTGCTGCGTTTCACTCGCGGGGGCAAGCGCTGGTAGCTTGGCAAAAGCGGGACGCTCTGGCATGAGGTTTTGCGGAACCTTCAAACCAAATATGCAATCAGCGTTATTTGTTAGGTTACTTTCTCCACCGAAATACATAATTTCTGGGTTTGGGCCGTAGACGAAATTACTATTTTGATCAACGCTGTCTAGCCTGCCAACATCTTTACTTCCATACGATTCTGCGTACGTTCCGTTGAGCACGTCATCCCAAAAGATCTTGTCCTTTGGCGTGCACGAATCGGTTTCCAAATCAATGGATGTTGTGGCTGCGGGGAACACATTTGAGACTTTGCGTCCATACACATCTGACCGCTGAACAATCATTTCAATATCGTCAGTCGCTCGATTTACTCGGATCGGGAAGGTTGCAGCGTCTACTGGCTTACCTTCCTGAGTGACGATTCGGGCATCTTCAACAAGACTCCCTTCCGCGTCATATACAAAAAGGTTAGTTGCACCAGCAAGACTAATCTGGGTATCGCGTGCGCGCTGCGATTCAGGAACAACATAGCTAGATTGTGCTAAAGCATCGTCGTATCCAGCCCAATAGGCATAATCAGAGTTATCTGATGTGCTGTTTTCGTGCCAGAGAGAATACTCGGACGAATAGAGTTGGTTAGCGATAAAAGCAAGCGCGACTATTGCAACTAAGTTCAAGAAAAGAGCGATGATCCTTTTAACCAGTGTTATCGACCCTCGTGCGGTAAACCGGCCAACCAGAACTGACCCAACAAGCAAGGAAATAAGAAGTAGCACATGAGTGAAGTCATCAGGGAAGGGAACGGATTCTAAGTTCTTTTCAAAGAACACCGCCACATAGAAAATAATCCATCCACGTAGCAACCACCACGCTGGACGCAATAAAACAAAAAAGTCACGTACCGCAATCCACCACGGCAACGTATTCATTAAGTCCACAAAAGCTACCTGACGGGCACGGACCTTCTGAAAAAATGTTTGTGGCTGTCCAGGAACATGTGGATCTGCCTGAAGGTCACCTAACCCTGCTGCGCTGCGCAATTCTTGCGCATAGTCGCGTGGCTGCCCAAAGCGTTCGATAAGGTCTGCCAGTGCGAGTTCCTCTGGCCCTTTCACGTCTGGGCTCTCGTTCATCGCATCGATGAGGTCAGCTTCAAGACCTTCTGTGAGGTCATCAACGACTTCTAGCTGAAGATCTGTAAGCGCACCACGCACTTGTGCTGCATAGTATGAAACATAATTAATCAAAACTGTGTTCATGAGTGTGTTCCCTGCTCCAAAAGGGCTGTCATGGACTGTGAAAAAGCGGCCCATTCTTGACGCTGTTGCACTAGGGCTTCATTACCTTGTGGGGTAATGCTGTAGTACTTGCGGTGCGGCCCCTCGTCTGAAGGCACCACGTAGGTTGAGAGGTTTCCTGCTGCGTATAACCGACGAAGAGTTCCATAGACGGAAGCCTCCCCTACGTCTTGGAAGCCAGCCGCCCGCAGGCGGCGCACGACGTCATATCCGTAGCCGTCTGCTTGGTGCACGACTGCGAGCACTGCCGCATCCAGCACTCCTTTCAATAGTTGGCTATTGTCCATCCGTCTCCTCGTTTCGCTGTTTCCTATCCTGCCAAAAACACTACTACGCAAACCGCAGTACTGGCTAGAGTAAAATACTAAAAAATGAAGAATAGTTATCTCAACGCAATGAAAACCCTGTGAACAGTGAAATCGGGGCGAAAATTACATACGTTAAGGAGCACATGAAAACACAATCCAAAGCATTCGCAATCCTTGCCGGGCTTGGCGGAGCACTCCTCATCGCCATGATGTTGTGGTCTGGAATTGATTACGCTCTACAAGAACGACAAGGGCTAGCCCCAGGCCCTACCCCCACCGGAATCCTTATCGGAATGTATATCGGCTTTTCAGTCTGTGTCGTTGGCATCGTTGGATTTCTTGTCACGCAATTCATCAAAAAATAAAACGACCGCAACACAAAGTTGAGGGCGAGACACCATCAGGTGTCTCGCCCTCAACCACACATCAAGGCTGCGCCACGCCTACGCCAGTGATAGCGCGATGCCATCCAGAATGTCATGTTCGCTTGTGACCACGGAAGACAATTCGCGTCCTTCTGCCCGCACAGCATCACGTACTCGCCCGACAACCGCAGACCATACAAGAGCGCCTGCACCAATAACATCAGCACGCCCGGGGTGCATAAACCCGAGCTCAAGTCGTTGGGACTTAGTGCGAGCAAGCAGGTCTGCGCACGCTGCTTGAGTCTCTTCCACAGATTGAACTACGCCATTGATCGCGTCGCGGTCGTATGCCTGTAAACCTAACGCGTGGGCGGTAACAGTCGTAACTGAACCAGCCAACCCAACAAGAGTTACAGTCTTACCCAACGGAACAACACGGCTTGCTTCGTCAATAGCAGCATGAATGTCACGCGTAGCCGCATCAATTTCTGCCGCAGTTGGCGGGTCTGACTGTAGGTGCCGTTCAGACATGCGCACGCAACCAACATTCATCGACAAAGCAGCTTCTGGCTCTTCCTTGCCAAGAACAAGTTCGGTAGAGCCGCCACCCAAATCAACAACGAGATATGGCCCAGAATGTTCACTACCCAAAACGCTTACTGCACCTTGGAAACTTAGCCGCGCTTCTTCGTCACCAGATACAACTTCTGGTTCAACGCCGATAGCTTCTTTCACACCAGCAACAAAAACATCACGGTTTTCAGCGTCCCGAGTAGCTGAAGTCGCAACAAAACGAATCTTCTCAACGCCATAAGCACGGCACACTTCCGCATAACGACGGGTGGCATCAAAAGTGCGAGCTAATGCTTCATCAGCCAGTCGACCCGTGCGATCAACACCTTGGCCGAGACGTACAACTTCCATTAAACGTACATGGTCTTGCAAAGCTCCCGACGCTTCGTCAACGTCTGCTACCAAAAGACGAATCGAGTTTGTTCCGCAATCAATTGCAGCAACTCGGGTAGCCCCAGACGCTAACGCGGGTGGCACAGCGGGTAGTTCACGTTCAACAGTCACGACTTCAACATTCCGTTCACATCAAAATTCACAACCGACAGTACTGCTCAACAACTGCATACGTCTGGACGCCAGTCGTCCTTCACCATATCCAAAGCTTCATCGCCTAAAGGCTGGATGCCTGGACCGGCAGCCAACGAGTGTCCTACCAAAACGTGCAGGCACTTCACACGTTTAGGCATACCACCAGCAGAGATGCCTTCAATTTCGTCTACATGCCCCAACGCTTCACGCGCAGCCAAGTAATGTTCGTGAGCCTTCACGTACCGAGCAGAGAGTTCTTCGTCAACAAGCAGCCGCTCAGACATTTCCTTCATCACACCGTTTGCTTCCAGACGAGAAGCCGCAGCAACAGCGCCCGGGTGCGTCAAATAAAACGTTGTCGGGAATGGAGTCCCGTCTTCAAGCCTCGGAGCAGTCTGCACAACAAGAGGACGGCCGCACACACAACGAGCAGCAATACCCACCACGCCGCGTGGCACTCGGCCAAGTTGCTCCTCTAAAGCCACAAGATCAGCATCGGTCACCGCAAAAGCGTCGGTTCCCACAGTCTTAGTCACGAATACGTCCTCATTAGTCATCAAAATATCCCGATCTATTGTCGCAGAGAAACCGGCTCAACAAACGGGCGGTTCGTCACACAGCAACACGACGAAGTTCGGACTGTCACACCAAACCTATTTTTCTTGTTGTGGTTCGGTATCAGAACCCTCAGAAGACTCTTTTTCAAGATCACTCGGAGTATCTGCTTCCTCGCCCTGGCCTAAATTCCCTGCCTTCTCCACGGAGTTCCACACAGATTCATACCAAGGTGCTTTCTGATCAGGGAAAAGTGCCGGTTCCTTATCTTGCGGAACCTCAATCTCCTCCGGATGCCAGCCCATCACGCGATAAGGAGTCTCCCCGGGAAAAACAAACGTTAACCGTTCACGAGCCTGCGCGATAACGAATTTCTCGTCCTCCCAGCGCTTCAACTCATTACGCAACTCATCATTGTGTGCCTGTTGCTCTTCAATATCTGTTCGCAACTCAGACAACTCGTTGTATTGCTTAATAAAATCACGCAACACGGGAGTCAAAATAACAGCACACAACCCCAGCACCAACACCAACGCCACCGCACGCGAACCAGCAGTCTGCAAGAACCCGTAATTACGGTTCAGTGGAGAACCCACCGCATACGCCGAAACATTCGAGTCACGAGACCCCTGATTCTTAGTATGTGATTTAGCAGGCGGCTTCTTCGCATTTGACTGACGTTGAGCAACAGGCGGAACCGCCCCATTGCTGCCTCGTCCAGAAGCAGAGCGCGAACCACGAGAATTAGATTGTTGAGCAGTTTTTGCCGCTCCACGTTTCGGGCTTTGATTAGGTCGAGCAGTTGACGAACCTTGCTGACCGCCAGCAGCTTGCTTACTTAATCTACCGCGCGAATCAGCCTGAGATTCTCGCTGTTTTTTAACCGATTCCTGAGGGTTTGTCCGACCACCGGACGCCTCACGGGGCGTTCCACCACGCTGTGTACGTGGCGCTGCAGGACGACGGCCAGAACCTGACTGACTACCCCGCGCATTACCCGAACCAGCCTGAGGAACCTGACCACTCGAAGGCCTCGTATTACGCCCCGACGAACGCGACGAACCACCACTCGAAGAACGTGGCGAAGGCGGACGAGAATTAGGCATGCCGTCATTTTCTCAGGGGTTCTTGACTGGAGAGTTCACGCCACGCCGTATCAGAGCGGGTGACACGTTTTCACCACAAGACACCCGCCACACACCCGAACGCCACTACCCCACCTTCACCGGCACACAAAGGAGGGCCCACTCTCGCAAAAGAGCAGGCCCTCCACAAGCTTAAAAAGCGAGGCTATCAGCCGTTGTAGCGTGGGAAAGCAGCTTTACCTGCGTAAACTGCTGCGTCACCAAGTTCAGCTTCGATACGAAGAAGCTGGTTGTACTTGTTTACGCGCTCGCCACGTGCTGGAGCACCAGTCTTGATCTGGCCAGCGTTGGTTGCAACAGCAAGGTCAGCAATGGTGGTGTCTTCTGTCTCACCTGAACGGTGTGAGGTCATTGCGAAGAAGCCAGCACGCTGTGCCATCTCAACTGCTTCGAGGGTCTCAGTGAGGGAACCAATCTGGTTCAACTTCACGAGAAGAGCGTTAGCAGCCTTCTCCTTGATACCGCGTGCAAGACGCTCAGGGTTGGTTACGAACAAGTCGTCTCCAACGATCTGAACCTTGTCGCCAACAGCAGCAACGAGCTTCGACCATGAGTCCCACTCGTCTTCAGATAGTGGGTCTTCGATGGAAACGAGTGGGTAGTCAGCCACGAGCTGCTCGTAGAATGCGATCATCTCGTCGCCGGACTTCTCGCCACCCTCCCAGTTGTAAACCTTCTTCTCCTCGTCGAAGAATTCGGTTGCAGCAACGTCAAGAGCAAGAGCGATCTCTGAACCTGGCTTGAAACCAGCCTTCTCGATTGCCTCGATGATGAGGTCAAGAGCTGCACGGTTTGATTCGAGGTTTGGTGCGAAACCACCCTCGTCACCAAGACCAGTTGCAAGACCCTTAGCCTTAAGAACAGACTTCAGAGCGTGGTAAACCTCTGCACCCCAACGAAGTGCCTCTTTGAAAGTAGGTGCACCAATAGGAGCGATCATGAACTCTTGGATGTCAACGTTGGAGTCAGCGTGTGATCCACCGTTGAGGATGTTCATCATTGGAACAGGAAGTGTGCGTGCGTTTGGTCCACCAACGTACTTGTACAGTGGCAATCCAGCAGAAAGTGCTTGCGCGTGTGCAACAGCAAGTGACACACCGAGGATAGCGTTTGCGCCGTACTGGCCCTTGTTTGCTGTTCCGTCGAGCTCGATGAGTTTTGCGTCGATTTCGCGCTGGTCAGAAGCATCTAGGCCAATGAGCTCGTCTTCGAAAACGTCGTTGACAGCTGCTACAGCTTTCTCAACACCTTTACCAAGGTAACGAGCCTTGTCACCATCACGGAGCTCAACAGCTTCGAATGCACCAGTGGAAGCACCTGATGGAACGCCTGCGCGTCCAACAGCGCCGTCTTCAAGAACAACCTCAACCTCAAGGGTTGGGTTACCGCGGGAGTCGAGAATCTCTAGCGCGCGTACGGATTCGATCATTGCCACAGTGGGGCTCCTTCAAGAGACTTGAGTTTACATACCAAGCCTAATCGTCATACAGCATGAACCCTCGGGCTATTCGTCCTAGGTTTTAACTGTTTAACGACAGCTTGTCCATACAGGTTTCACCCTGCGAGGTCTTGTGTCATGAATCGGTCGCTACCAATTATGTGTTGGCTGCTTCCGATTCAGCGCAGCGGGCATTGCCTTCAATTTCGGTAAGTATCTGGCGTAATGCGCCTTCGGCATCGACTCCCAGGCGTGCGGATCGCCGCACGACATCCCAGAGTTCAAATCCGATTTTTTCTGCATCGCTTCTATTGTCTACGTTTTCTGACGCAACTTCCAGTGCGTTCACGATCAGTTCATCTCGAGACGCCCGAGAAACAATCTTCTGTCCGCGTGCTAAAGCGCCTAAACCACGAGGAATACCATCGAAAACTGATTCGCGTCCCTTTTCTTTCTGTTTCGCTTCTGCCCAGTTTTGCGCAACCTCATCGGCATCTTGCGCAACCACATCACCAAATACGTGCGGGTGCCGGAACTCTAACTTGTGTGCAAGGTCTTGCGCTACATCGTCAAAAGAAAAAGGATCCGTGGGGTGTTCTTGCGCAATCCGTGAATGAAAAAGCACCTGTAACAGAACGTCACCGAGTTCTTCTCGCATGTTGATGCGGTCGTCATCCTCTATCGCTTCAACAAGTTCGTGAGTTTCCTCAAGCAAATATTTCACAAGAGTGCGGTGAGTTTGTTCAGCATCCCATGGACAGCCGCCTGGACTACGAAGCGTGTCCATGACCGCAACAGCGTGCGTAACCCCCGGCAAAGAAGAAAACGATTCAGAATTGAGAGTGTTCTTGTCAGCGTTCACTCTTCGATTCTCTCAACGTATCGCGAACGTTTTCCTTCCCTGACGCGCACAACATGTTTTTTACGCTGGAAGAGTAGGCACAGCAGCCAATAGCCGTTGTGTGTATTCCTCACGTGGTTGAGTCAAAACCTGCCGTGTTTCGCCTGTTTCAACAACTTCACCGTCGTGCAGCACCATAGTTTGTTCGCACAGGTGCCCGACGATTGCCATATCGTGCGACACCATCACAAGCGTCAAACCCAATTCGTCTTTAAGACGACGTAATAGGTCAACGATTTGCGAGCGCACGGAAACATCTAACGCACTGACGGGTTCGTCTGCGACGAGTATGCGTGGTGCGGGGGCGAGGGCGCGGGCAATGGCGATTCGTTGGCGTTGTCCGCCAGAGAATTGTGCGGGGTATTTGCGTGCTGCGTTGCTGTCGAGGCCCACCCATTCGAGGACTTCGTGCACACGTTGGGTGTGGTTTCCGTCAATGGATAGGGATTTGAGGGGTTCGGCGATGATGGATCCGACTGACATGCGCGGGTCTAATGACGAGCGTGGATCTTGGAAGACTATTTGCACGTTCTTACGAAATTCGCGCATGAGTGTGCGGTTGCGAAGGTGCAAGGGCTCACCGCGGTAGGACACTGTGCCTGTTGTGGGCTGGTCGAGTCCGAGGAGTAGTTTCAGGATTGTTGATTTTCCGGCTCCTGATTCGCCTACTATGCCGAGGCTTTGTGTGTGGTGCACGGCAAAGGTTACGTCTTTGAGGGCGTGCGTGCTGTGGGGTCCTCGTCCGAAGGTTCGGGTTACGTTGGTTAACGCCAGAAGTGGTGTGCTCGTCATAGTGAGTTTCCGTTCTGGTCGTGGGGTGTTGGGAGTTGGCTGACTTCGCGTGCTGCGGTGAGTAGTTGGCTGGTGTAGGGGTGTGCTGGCTGTTTGAGTGCTTGTGTCACGGTGGTTTTTTCGACTACGTTCCCGTCTTTCATGACGACGAGGTCGTGTGCGATGCGTGAGATGACGGGTAGGTCGTGGGACACGAATACGAGTGTTGTGCCGGTTTCGTCCATGACGGTGTGGAGCAGTTCGAGGATTTCGGCTTGGACGGTTACGTCGAGTGCTGTGGTGGGTTCGTCTGCGATAAGTATTTCTGGGGTGCAGGCGAGCGCCATTGCTATGGAGACGCGTTGTCGTTGTCCGCCGGATAGTTGCCACGGGTATGAGTTGAGTATGCGGCTGGTGTCGCGTAGTGCAACGAGTTCTAGTAGTTCGTGTGCGCGTTCGTTGATGCGTCGTTTGTTGTATGTGGTGTGTAGGTTGAGGGGTCCAGCGATTTGTTTGCTGATTTTCATCAGCGGGTCGAGAGCTGTGAGGGGTTCTTGGAAGACCATTGCGATTGTGTTTCCGCGAATGGTTCGGAGTGTTTTTTCTGGGGCGTGTAGGAGTTCTTGCCCGTTAAGGGTGATGGAGCCTGTGGCGTTCATTCCTTGTGGCAGTAAACCTAGGATTGCTTGCGCGGTAAGGGATTTGCCTGACCCTGATTCACCTATGATTCCGAGGCGGTCTCCTTTTTCAACGTTCCAGGTGATGTTGTTGAGGAGGGTGCGTCCGGTGGAGGTGGTGACTGTGAGGTTGTTTATGTGCAGGCTCATCGGTCACCTCTAAGTGATGGGTCTAGGCGTTCTCTGATTCCGTCGCCGAGAAGGTTGAGGCCAAGAACAGTCCAGGCTATTGCGATACCGGGGATGAGGGCACCCCATGGTTGGACGGCGAGGGTTGATTGGGCTTCTTTGAGCATGCGTCCCCAGCTTGGTGCTGGTGGTGGTGCACCTAGTCCGAGGTAGGACAGTGAGGATTCTGCCAGGATTGCTGCACCTGCGAGGATCATGAGTTGAACGAGCAGCATCGGGAAGATGTTGGGCAAGATATGGCGTGTGATTGTGCCGAACCATCGTGTTCCTGATGCGATTCCTGCGGTGACGTAGTCTTCGCGTAGGACTCGTGCCGCGTTGATGCGTGTTATTCGGGCGATGATGGCTGACCCTGATATTCCGATGGCAAAGATTGCTGAGCTGAGTGAGGCTCCTCGAACGGTGACGATAAGCATCGCGAGGAGGAGCGTTGGGAAGGCAATAAGTAGGTCGACGAGGTTCAGTAGTGCAACGTCTAACCATCGTGTTGTTGTTGCTGCGAGGATTCCGATGCTGACGCCTAGGATTCCTGCGATGATTACTGAGCTTATGGCCACGATGATGGCTGATTGTGCGCCGGTCATGAGTTGCGTGAAGAGGTCGCGCCCAAGTTTGTCGGTGCCAATCCAAAATTCTGTGGAGGGTCCGTCGAGTCGTCCGCCGTCCCCCACGGATTCGATTGAGTATGGGGTCCACACAAAGGAGATGAGTGCGACGAGCACGGTGAGTCCCACCATGAGTGTTCCGGCGATGAGGGATGGTGACCATCGTCGTGCGGCAGTTGAGGTGTGAGTGTGTTCTTGTTGAGCGGTTAATGCGATCTGTTCACTCACAGTGCACCTCCTGCGGGTGAGACTGAAGCGGTGCGTAGTCGGGGGTCGATTCCTCGCTGGATGAGGTCGATGATGAAGTTCATGATGAGGACGACTGCGGTGAGGAGGAGAACAAGGTTTTGAATGACTGGGAAGTCGCGCGCTAGTACGGAGGTGAGGAGAAGGTTTCCTAGGCCGGGTAGCGCGAACACGTTTTCGACGACTACTGCTCCGAGCAGTGATGTAGCGAGTTCGACTCCGAGGATAGCTACGACGGGAACGCTACCGTTGCGTAGTCCGTGTCGGGCGAGCGCACCCCATAGTGAGTATCCGAGCGATCGTGCAGTACGAATGTAGTCGGCTTCGAGTACGTCGAGTGTTGCAGAGCGAATGTAACGCACCATGACCGAGGACATTGCTATCGCTACGGTGATGATCGGTAGGATCAGTGATTCGACTGCTGCGTTTGGTTGTTCCCAGCCTTGTCGCGGGAATCCACCTGAGGGCAGTGCTCCTGCTTGTAGGGAGAATATCCACACGAGTAGTACCCCAACCCAAAAGATAGGGACGGCTAGGCCAAGCTGGGATAGTGCAGAGACTCCTACGCCAACGAATGAGTTTCGGTAAACTCCGGCGATCACTCCCAGTGGAACCGAAATGAGAACAGACAAGATAAATGCGCCCAGTGAGAGCGGAATTGTCACGTTAAGTTTGTCGACGATGAGTTCTTGTACTGGAATTTTCGACACCAGCGAAACGGTGTCTCCAGAAAAAACTCCACTTATCCACTGCACGTATTGTGCGGTGAGTGGCTGGTTCATGCCGAGTTCTTCGCGTAGTTGTTCCAACTGTTCGGCGGTGGTGCCGACGCCAAGAATTGTGGCTGCCGGGTCGCCTGGTAGGAGTCGGAGCACACCAAAGATTACGATGCTCGCAATAAACAGTGAGACGACGAGGGACCCTAGTCGCACCACAATAAATTTCGTCATGACGTAGCCGATTATTTTCGTTTCGTTGGTGTGTGACAGCATAACGCTCGTGCCGCTTATTACAGCGGCACGAGCGTTAACTTATCAGGATGTGCGGGTAATGTTCGCGACGTAGAACGGTTCAGCGTTCTTGTCGGCCGAATATCCGGTGATGTTGGATTGTGCTACACGAATCTGTGGTGCTTGGAAGAGCCACGCAGATGGTGCGTCTTGTGCGATGGTTGCTGAGAGTTCATGGATCGCGTTGACTTGCTCTTCTTCTGTTGCGGCTTCGTCGGATGCAACTTTGAGTTCTTGCACCTTAGCGTTGTCGTATTGCCAGTAGAAGTCTGGGTTTGCGTACCACAGCACGTCGCGTGGGTTGTTGTGGTTCATGAGCGTGGTCTCGTAGTCCTTGTTGGTGTAGACCTGCTCGTACCATCCTGAATCGTCGATTGGTTGTAGTTCTAGGGTGACTCCAACAGCTGCGAGGTCAGCTTTGAGTTGTTGGACGATGAGTTCTTCGCTGCTACCTGCAACGTATTTGATACCGAATGACAAGTCTTTCACGCCTGCTTCGTCAAGGAGTTCCTTGGCTTTTTCAGGGTTGTATGCGTGGATGCTTGCAAAGGTTTCGTCATACCATGGTTCTGACACTGGTGGCATGGACCCGATAACTGTTCCGTAGTTTCCCCATACTGCGGAGAGGATCGCTTCGCGATCGATTGCAGTGTAGAGGGCTTGACGGACCTTGGTGTCAGTGAATGGCTTCTCTTTGTTGTTGAAGGTCCATACCCACTTTTTAATTGAGTTTCCTTCAGTCACTGTGTACTGGTCGTTGTTCTCAAATTGTGCAAGCTGGTCTGGGTTTTCTTCTTGCAGTACAAGGTCGATTGCGTTTGTTGCTAGCGCATTGTTCATGGCTGTTTCGTCAGCGTAGAACTGGAAGGTTACGCCAGGGTTTTTCGCTTTTTCGCCCCAGTAGTCGTCGTTGCGGACGAGGGTGAGGTGGTCGCCTTGCACCCATTCAACGAGCTTGTATGGGCCGGTGCCGTTTTCTGACGTGTTTTCTTTATCGCCGTCTTTCACGATGGTGACTGAGGCGAGGAAGAACGGAAGCGAAGCACTGCGGTGGTCAAGGGTGAGCACGACAGTTCCGTCATCTGGAGTGTCGATCTTGTTGATCACAGCCAAGTCAGATTTACGTGCTGATTTGGATTCTGGTGCGATTGCCTCTGAGATAGACCACTTCACGTCTTGTGAGGTTAATGCTGTGCCGTCGTGGAACTTTACGCCATCTTGGAGAGTGAAGGTGTAGGTGAGGCCGTCTTCTGATACGTCGATAGTCTTTGCCAAGGTGTTGATGACTTTTCCGTCATCGTCGATGGAGGTTAGACCTTCGTATACGTTGCGTGTGGTGGTTTCGGAGATTCCTGATGATCCACCAACGTTACGTTCGAATGATGTTGGTTCGTTTGTGCTACCAATAACGATTTCTTCGGTGGTAGCTGTTGAACCTTGCGACGATTTTTCAGAAGTTGTCGTGTCGTTTGAGCCGCACGCTGCAAGTACGAGCGTAGAAGCAAGTACGACAGCTGCCAGGGAAAGCCTGGTTTTCATTGCGGTGTTCCGTTCTGCAAGTGCTTTAACATGGGGTCGGCTGCATAACCTGCACCTGCAGTTAGGGTAATGCGCCGCATAAAAAGGGAGGGAAAACTTGTGGTGCTAGACCTACAACCTGTTTGTCAGAATTAATGCAGGCAATCTAGCCGGTTGGCGGTGTCAGCTTTATGGCAGGCTTGGGCAGCCTTGCTGTTCTCACGCCAAGGGGAGAATCAACAACAGCAACAACACACGGTGCCGGCGACGCGGGGCACGGTGTTCGTTTCGGATGCAGTGTTGTAATACATGATGCGTCAAGTATTACATGAGGGGTGCACAAAGTTACACCCTGCTAAGTATTGGCCACGTCACACACCGCAAGGGAATATTTTTCTGCAACAACCACGCAGCATTAGCTCGTGTACTAGTGCTGCAAGAAAACGCGAAAATTACCTGTTTTGTAATGCATCTAAAGCAACAGCCATAGCCGCCACTACACGGCCATCAATCTGTTCATCTTGAATATCCACGCTATAGGTGTCTCGCATAGCGAACTTTGCATTGATGCTAAATGCCTGTTCACCTCGTGAATCAACAAAATCGAAGTTGTACATGTTCGGCACATCTTCAATCAGGCGGCGCAGAATCGCGAACCCTTGGCTGCGTTCTTGCCCATGATATGAACCTGCCGCACAGTTCAGATTCCAGGCAGACCGCAGCAGTGACTTTCCAAATTCTTTTGCAAAATAGCCTATGGGCTGACCATTCCCATCAAACACGTCACATACGGCAGTCGTATCCCACACGTTACGCGCTTGGAAAGAAAAGAGCTCAACCGTTTTCTGCTCATCTGAGTAAAACCGTACGCGCTCACGCAATGCCATGACTTTCTGCTGCGCATAACCAAGCAGAGCCCCATCGCTTCCTTCAATCACATACGTATTAGATACGATGTGTATTTTTTGTCGCACGATGAATGAACGAGCAGATGATAGGGCTACAGCATCAGACATAGCCCTATCTTCGCACGTACCACGCCAACACGGAACACACTTTAGAAAAGGTTTCTTTTTCTATTAAAAGCAGCCCAATAAGGACAAATAATGTTAAGCGGGATGTGTTTACTGCAATTTTTCACCATTTTCTCTCTCGCCTAGCTTTACACATAAACTAACCATGTGGAAACGCAAAAACACCTCTACCGACTAGATGCCCTTAAATTTATTTCCGCGATCATGGTAGTCGCGATTCACGCTTCGTCGTACTTGTACCACACGAAAACAGCAACGGTTTTAAACTACGAATGGTACCGTTATTTTTTAGAATTCGCTGTCCCTTTCTTCTTCGCAGCATCAGGCCTGCTATTACAAAACTCCTCACCGAAAAAAATAATTTCTTTTTCAATTAAAGTTTTTTCACTTTATATCGCCGCAAGCATTCTCTATACGGTATTTAACATTAGTAAAATAGCCGGCAATCGCTATTTCTTGGATATCGCTTTTTGGGATTCATTGCGAAACTTATTGTCGAAATGGACAGTTGGCGCATTTATTCGAGGTGACTTTGCCCAATTCCACCTCTGGTATTTAATGGCAGCCACATTAGCTGGTTTAATCATTGCTTTTCTTCGATCTAAAGGATTTTCCACTCAAAAAATATTCATTATGTCGACTTTGCTGTATATCGCCCATCTATCAAGCTTCATTGATTTTAACCCTATAGTTGCACACGGTGGCTTCCCCCGCGCACTCTTCTATACGTCACTAGGAATGCTTGCAGGAAAATTTTTGCAAAAAAATTATCGCTTCTACGGAATTATAAGCATTTCTGCAATAACCGCATACGCTGCCCCTCGCATCTTGGATAGCGGTAATTTAATCGATATTTTCCTCATAATTTCTGTATTCGCAGCAATTTCATGGGCAGGAAACAGCAACGCTCAACCAAATTTCATTTCCTATATGGGAAAATACGCGTTGACTATCTACATTTTGCATATGGCTTTCATAACTGCCATCAATCAAACTATTCTCTATGCAGGCTATGACCTCGACTACTTACGGACACACGCCTACTGGGTTCCTGCCATGATCACTGCATCCGTTTTGCTTTCGATCCTCATGCACAAACCTTTTGAAAGACTATTCCTGAAACCTGTGACTCGCATCATTGACTCGCTAACTCCTGATCCAGCCACTTCCGATCTACCAGCAGTTACCTCGCACCAGCTGTCGCTGCAGCAGAAACATCGCCTTGAACAACGATCTTGATCAGTTGACGAGCCCACTCTAGGATTTCTTCGCCACGCAACGGCGTGCCACCAATGCGTGCCGTTGTTGGGTACGGGACAAGAATGGTACGAACCGCAGGTTTAATCATTGTTCCCGGGTAGATTCGCTTCAACCTCATGGTTGCTGACTCAGGAAGCTCTACGGGAGCGAAGCGAACATACTTTCCTTGCACAGTAATGTCATGTATTCCTGCTTCACGCACAAAATTACGGAATGACGCGACAAGGAACAGGTTATTTACTTCGGCGGGGAGCAAACCATAACGGTCAAGCAGTTCGTCTCTAATCGCTTCAAGCTGTTCTTCATGGGTGGCCTGAGCGATCTTCCGATACGCTTCCAGACGCAAACGTTCGTGCGCAATGTATTCGTGGGAGATATGCGCGTCGATCGGCAGTTCAATCGAGACTTCAGGCAGTTCCTCAGCATAGTCACCTTTGAACGCGTTCACAGCTTCACCAACCATACGCACATACAAGTCGAATCCGACCCCCGCGATATGACCAGACTGTTCGCCGCCAAGCAGGTTACCTGCACCACGTATCTCTAGGTCTTTCATAGCAACCTGCATACCCGAACCTAAATCAGTGTTCGCTGCAATAGTGGCAAGACGATCGTGCGCAGTTTCAGTCAATGGTTTCTCTGGCGGATACAAGAAATATGCGTATGCTCGGTCGCGCCCACGCCCAACTCGTCCACGTAACTGGTGAAGCTGTGACAGTCCTAGCACGTCTGCCCTCTCCACGATAAGAGTGTTCGCGTTTGAAATATCGAGGCCCGTTTCGATGATGGTTGTTGAGACAAGAACATCAAATTTCTTTTCCCAAAAGTCCATGATCACTTGCTCGAGTTCGTGTTCATTCATTTTTCCGTGAGCCACACGGACACGCGCTTCAGGAACAAGTTCCATCAATTTCGATGCGGTTCGGTTAATCGAATCAACTTTGTTGTGCACGTAAAACACTTGGCCTTCGCGCAGCAATTCGCGGCGCACCGCAGCAATAATCTGCTTTTCTTCATACGCGCCAACATATGTGAGAACAGGGTGGCGTTCTTCAGGTGGTGTCGCCAATGTAGACATTTCACGGATGCCCGTAACCGCCATTTCCAGCGTACGCGGGATCGGGGTTGCACTCATCGCTAGCACGTCAACGTTTGTTCGCAGCTGCTTGAGGGTTTCTTTATGTTCAACACCAAAACGCTGCTCCTCGTCGATAATGACGAGTCCAAGGTTTTTAAAGTGCACAGACCCTGAAAGTAGGCGGTGTGTACCGATGACAACGTCAACGGTCCCCTTTGATAGACCGTCCAACACTTCTTTTGCTTCTTTGTCTGTTTGGAATCGTGATAGTGCTTTCACCGTCACAGGGAAACCGGCATAACGCTCAGAGAAGGTGTCGTAATGTTGTTGGACGAGCAAGGTCGTTGGCACGAGAACCGCGACTTGCTTACCGTCCTGCACTGCTTTAAATGCTGCGCGAACAGCGATCTCTGTTTTTCCATACCCGACGTCGCCGCAGACGAGACGGTCCATGGGCATTTCTTTTTCCATGTCCGCTTTGACTTCGTCAATAGTTGCAAGCTGGTCTGGGGTTTCAATGTATGCGAATGCGTCTTCGAGTTCTCGCTGCCATGGTGTGTCAGGAGCGAAAGCGTGCCCTTTAGTTGCTTGGCGGGCAGAATATAAACGAATCAACTCATGCGCGATTTCACGGATGGCTTTCCGTGCCCGAGACTTCGTTTTTTGCCAATCTGCACCGCCCATTTTGTTGACGGTAGGTGACTCGCCACCGGTATATTTCGTAACCTGATCAAGCTGGTCCATAGGCACAAAGAGACGATCCGCTGGCTGCCCTTTTCGAGACGCAGCATATTCGATGACCATGTATTCGCGCATAGCGGCCTGTGCACCGCCACCAAGTTTGCGCTGCACCAGCTCCACAAAACGTCCGACACCATGCTGCTCATGCACAACAAAATCACCTGCACGCAGTTGCAACGGGTCAACAACGTTTCGCCGTTTGGACGGCATTTTGCGCATATCTCTGGTTGAGGTTCCGGCACGCCCAGTTAAATCTGATTCTGAGAACACTGCGAGTTGCAGTTCAGGGGCGACGAATCCGGCACCGGCTGGCGCTGGTATGACGTGAACGATGCCACTTTCGATGTCACCGGTGAGGTCTGTGTCGAGTCGCGCAGGTGTATCAAGTGCACTGAATTGTTCAACAAAACGCTTAGCAGGTCCAGGCCCTTCGGCTGCCATAACGAGTTTCCAGCCTGCACGCTGCAAAGATTTCACGTCGTCGAGGGCACGTTCTAGGTCGCCTCTGTATGCTTCAATGTCGCGAGCGCCAATACGAATAGCCTCGGGCACCTCTAGACCGTCAGCGGCTAACGAGTCAAATAGGGCTTGTTCGTCTTCGTCGGGTTGTGGGTTCTCTGCGTTTGTTGTTGCGGGGGCTCCGCCTACTCCGAAGGCGGCGAGGTTCCATTGCCCGAGTGAGCGTTGGCTAGCAAAGTGTTGGACTTGTTCAAGGGTTAAGAAAGAGGCGGCTGACAGGTCTATGGGGGTTGCTCCGCCGGCGGCGGCGCCAGTCCATGCTGCGGCGAGGAACTCTTGTGTTGTGGCAACGAGGTCGTGTGCTCTGCGACGAATTTTTTCTGGGTCGAACAGTACGAGTAGTGCTTCGTCGGGGACTAAGTCAATGACTGGGATCATTGTGTCGACGAGGGCTGGTGCGAGTGCTTCCATGCCTTCAACGGCGATTCCGTGTGCCATTTTTTCGAGCATTTCGATGGCGCCGGGGAGGTTTTCTTTGAGGCGTTCTGCTCGTTGTTTGACCTGTTCGGTGAGGAGGAGTTCGCGGCAGGGTGGAGCCCAGAGGCCGTGTTCTGCGGTTTCTAGTGATCGTTGGTCGGCGACGGCGAACCATCGGATTTCGTCGATTTCGTCGCCGAAGAATTCTACGCGTAGTGGGTGGGCTTCTGTGGGTGGGAATACGTCTAGGATTCCGCCTCGTACTGCGTATTCTCCGCGTCGTTCTACCATGTCTACGCGGGAGTATGCTGCGGCGGCTAGTGCGTCTGCTACGTCGGAGAGGTCAGCGTTGTCGCCTTGCACGAGTCGGACGGGTTCGAGGTCGCCTAGTCCAGCGACGACGGGTTGTAGTAGGGCCCGCACGGGCATGATGAGGACGCGAATGTGTGCGGTAATGCCTTCGGTTGTTGGGTGGGCGAGTCTGCGGAAGACTGCGAGGCGGCGCGCTACTGTGTCGGCTCGTGGTGATAGGCGTTCGTGGGGCAGTGTTTCCCATGCGGGTAGGACTGCCACGGATTCGTATGGGAGGTAGCAGCGTAGGGCGTGTGCGAGTTCGTCTGCTTCGCGTCCGGTTGCGGTGACGACGACGAGTGGTCGTGATCCTTTGTCGCTCACGGTGGGTACGGGGCTTGGGGTGTCTTGGGCTCCGGCCATTGCGGCTAGTAGTGGGGCTCGTACTCCTAGTGGTGCGATGACGTTGAGGTGTCCGCGTGTGGGTACGTGTTCGATTACTTCGGCTGCTCCGTGATCTTTGAGGAGTGCAGGAATTATTCCTGTGAGGTTCATGGGGACCTTTTCATCGTTGGGTTCTTTTTGGGTTCAACTCCACACCTAGCGTTCCACCAATTGAACAGCGCTCGGCTCATCCCTTGGACAGGTTTACACTGAGTGTATTGGTTAAGCCCTAGTAGAGAGTTGGAGTGATCCAATGCCTCAATTACGTTCACGCACGGTGACCCACGGTAGGAACATGGCCGGAGCCCGCGCATTGCTGCGCGCCGCTGGTGTCGACGGAAACGATTTTGGCAAACCAATTATCGCAGTTGCCAACTCTTTTACCGAGTTTGTTCCCGGTCACACTCACTTGCAGCCTGTTGGACGCATCGTTTCAGACGCTATTAAAGCGGCTGGCGGCATTCCGCGCGAGTTCAATACCATTGCTGTCGACGACGGCATCGCCATGGGACATGGTGGCATGCTGTATTCCCTTCCTTCACGTGACCTCATCGCGGACTCTGTTGAGTACATGGTTGAAGCGCACTGCGCAGACGCTATTGTGTGCATTTCAAACTGCGACAAGATCACTCCAGGCATGCTGAATGCCGCGTTACGGTTGAACATCCCAGTCATCTTTGTTTCTGGTGGCCCGATGGAAGCCGGCAAAGCAGTTATTGCTGACGGCGTAGCAAAAACACACCTCAACCTTGTCAATGCAATCAACTATTCAGCAGATGACAACGTTTCCGACGACGCCCTCAAGCAGGTCGAAGAAGCTGCGTGCCCTACCTGTGGTTCATGTTCTGGAATGTTTACCGCAAACTCCATGAACTGTCTTACTGAAGCGTTGGGGCTGTCTCTGCCGGGTAATGGTTCTGTGCTTGCAACGCATGAAAAGCGTCGTGCTCTGTTCGAAGAAGCCGGGCGCACAATCGTCGAGATCGCTCAACGTTATTACTTTGAAGACGACGAATCAGTACTCCCCCGCGCTGTCGCAAACAAATCTGCATTCAACAATGCGATGACACTCGACGTTGCTATGGGTGGATCGTCAAACACTGTGTTGCACATCCTTGCCGCAGCGCAAGAAGCAGAACTGGACTTTGACCTTTCCGACATTGAAACGATTTCTCGCCGTATTCCATGCTTGTCCAAGGTCGCACCAAACCACCCGGACTACCACATGGAAGATGTTCACCGCGCTGGCGGTATTCCAGCACTCCTTGGTGAACTCAACCGCGGTGGACTGCTCGAAACCGACGTAACATCAGTGCACACTGCAACACTCACCGAATGGCTTGATAACTGGGATATTCGCGGCGGAAAAGCAACACCGGAAGCAACCGAACTGTTTTACGCGGCTCCCGGTGGAGTGCGCACCACGCTCGCGTTCTCCACAAATAACCGTTGGGAATCACTCGACACGGATGCTGAAAACGGATGTATTCGTTCCGTTGAACATGCGTACACTGCTGAAGGCGGTTTGGCCGTACTGCGCGGAAACGTTGCAGAAGACGGTGCAGTTATTAAAACTGCTGGTATCGACCCTGACGTATTCCACTTTGTGGGCACCGCACTTGTGTGTGAATCGCAAGAAGAAGCCGTCGATAAGATCCTGACCAAACAGGTGAAGCCCGGTCATGTTGTTGTGGTTCGATACGAAGGACCAGCTGGCGGTCCAGGCATGCAAGAAATGCTATACCCAACATCCTTCATCAAGGGTCGCGGACTAGGAAAAGTGTGTGCACTCATCACTGATGGCCGCTTCTCTGGCGGTTCGTCAGGAATCTCAGTAGGACACATTTCTCCCGAAGCAGCAGCCGGTGGAACAATCGGACTCATCGAAGATGGCGACGAAATCGAAATCGACGTCAATTCGCGGTCTATCACGCTAAATGTTCCTGATGATGTGTTGGCTGAACGCCGAGCAAAGATGGAAGCTTCTGAACGTCCCTGGCAACCGGTAAACCGTGACCGTAAAGTGTCTGCCGCGTTAAAGGCTTACGCCGCGATGGCCACCTCTGCCGACAAAGGCGCGGTACGCGATATTTCTAAACTGAACTAGCCACTCAACGTTTTACCTGTGTCGTGGTCTCACGCGATGTACTGTGCGTGAGACCCCGTCACGTTATTGCCTCACCACACAGCACACAATGAGTACATGGGGACTGCAAATCCACTTGTCTTCATTGACATGAATATGACGCGGTGTAATCTCGCCTCAGTACCCGTTGATGAGGATGAGCTCTTGACTGACTACCCACGCACACAAGAAGCATCGCCTACGCCTACGCGTAAAGGCCCACGCATTTTCGCTGGAATCATTGCGTGTGCTGTTGCTGTCCACCTTGCAGCCATGTACCTGTGGATTACGCCCCGCAACCCGATGTCTCAAGCTGTATATGAGCCACTCAGTTCGTACACGTTGCCCATGTTTCAACAATCGTGGTCTCTTTTTGCACCTGAACCACTAAGCGCAGCCTACTATCTTGAGGTTCGTGCTGTTCCGCAAGATCTCACAGAATCCGAATGGATCGATGCTTCACAGGTTGAATTAGAAGGCTTACACCACAACCTGTTGCCAACCACAGCAACGAACATTACAAATAAACTTGCAAGTAAAGTGCATCGACAAATATTAGATCTTCCCGACGATCAAGAGCGAGCCTTCAGCTTGCACTACCACGATGACGCGTGGAATAGGATCACAGAAGAAGCCCTAGGGGTAGGTTCCATTGCTCCCTACGATTTCGAGTCTGCGCTGCTTACCGACCAAGCGACTACCGCATATGCAACACAATTTTTAAAAGCCAAGGGAATACTGCAACCCGGCAATCTCGTGCAATACCGGGTGTATCGTGTTGCCACCCCAAATTTTGATCAACGCGCAATCGAAAACAACACGACAAGCATCATCTACATTTCTGGACGCCGCCCCGCAGTCGTACTCAACGGACAAGACGAAGCTGGCTTCGCCCAAGCATTAAAGGAATTTTCACAATGAAAAGCTTGGCCGTATCAGCACGTACTTTCTGGTCGTCTACTCTCGACTGGCTCAGCACAGATGAGAAAGCTTCCTGGGGCGCATCATTTTTACGCATAGTCGTAGGAATAACCCTGCTCACTCAACTTGTCGTGAACTTTCCGTTCCGAAGCTACCTGTGGGGTCCAGCCTCCGCGTGGGGACAAGAACTACACGCAAGTTCAGAGTTCCCCTTCCAGCGCCTACTTTTTGGCCCAACAAGCGACCTCACCGTGATGACCGTTGCCTACATAGTGTTGGGGATCGCAACCTTCGCTTTTCTCGTGGGATGGCATACACGCATTGCAACCCTCTGCGTACTCGTTTTACACACGTGGATTACATTTTCAGATGGCGTTTATCTTGATCAAAGCGATAATTTTGTTCGTTTTGTTCTACTGTATGCGCTCTTCATGAACACCTCTGCGCACTGGTCATTTGATGCCAGACGCCGTGTACGAGCACCCCACCACAAGT
Source organism: Timonella sp. A28 (assembly GCF_051200815.1). Classification (GTDB taxonomy): domain Bacteria; phylum Actinomycetota; class Actinomycetes; order Actinomycetales; family Cellulomonadaceae; genus Timonella. Next base: position 1,380,290 of record NZ_CP195159.1, read on the forward strand.
TTCCTCGCACCCTGTATGCTGCGGTGAAGCCTTATGCCGTCGTCGTGCATAATGCAGCACTTGCAGCGTTCACGGCACACATATGCATGATCTACGTAGCGTCAGCAATGTTTAAAATCCAAGGATCAAAATGGCAGCACGGCACGGCCACCTACTACCCCCTACAGATCCCACATTTCTCGCCGTTCCCTGAACTCAGCGCTTTAGCATCAACCAATTCCATAGCGATTTGGATTACGTCGTATGCCGCCGTGTACTTACAGCTGTTCTTTCCATTCATGTTGCTTCATGCGACATTACGCAAGGTTGCCTTAGTGGGAATCATCGGCATGCACCTTGGCATTGCGGTGCTCATGGGGTTGCCGTTCTTCTCATTTCTGATGGTGGCAGGAGATTCCTTATTTATCACCAGCGCAACCTATGCTGCGGTCGATAAAAAGACACGAGAAAAGTATCGAAAAATACGTGGGCGCTTTAAACGAGAACCTGATTTTGTGCCACAAGAAAAAACGCGTGAGGAACACGTACTTACTTAGTGTGGTATTTGCTCTGTGCGGCGTTTAGTCCTTGAGTAACGATCAGTTCTGCGCAGTCAGCTGCATCGTCGAGCAAGAAAGGCAGCTCTTTGACTTCGGTTGAAGAGAAAGGCTTCAACACAAAATCGACGACTTCCATACGGCCAGGAGGACGACCAATACCTGCACGCACACGTACATAGTCTTTAGTGCTCAAAGCTTTCGTAATATCGCGAAGCCCATTATGTCCGCCCTCGCCGCCACCAATTTTGGTTTTTATATCACCAAAAGAGATATCTAATTCGTCGTGCACAACGATGACGTGATCAGGCTCAACACCAAAGTATTTGGCTAAGTTAGCGACTGGCCCACCCGATGTGTTCATAAACGTCGTGGGTTTCGCCAAAATAACACGAGGGCCTGGCGCTCCTCCGGGGAGCATCCCCATACGTGCTTCTGCGACTACTGCCTGCGATTTATGCGCCGAAAATTTAACTCCCGCACGCCCCGCAAGGACGTCGAGGACCATGTGTCCGATGTTGTGACGGGTTGCTTCATATTTTGGTCCAGGGTTTCCTAAACCAACAACCAGATACAGTCCGTCTGCCATTTCATAGTCCTTTGACCTCGTATACGTCGGCATTATACCGAGCAGGTTTCGCATATGCGTCAAGAGTTGCTTCATTATTCTCCGCATAAAGTGCAAGCGCCCAACCTGAGGCTGGGCGCTTGCATGTAGTCACTGTGTAGACCTTAGTCTGCACTCAGCGTGAAGTTCACTCAGCTGCTTCTGCTGGTGCTTCTTCGGTTTCCTCAGCAGCAGCTGCTACTTCGGAGACAACTGCAACGACTTGCTCGCTGTCGTTAACCCAAGTTTGACCTGCTGGAAGTGTAACGTCCTTAACGTGAAGAACTGTTCCAGCGGCAACGCCCTCAACAGAAACCTCAACTGATTCTGGAAGAGCAGCAACGTCTGCTTCTACAGAAGCGTTAAGAAGCTCAAGCACTGCCTGTCCGCCTGGTGCAGGCTCGCCAGTCAGAGATACTGGAACCTCAACGACTTGCTTCTCACCCTTCTTTACAGCGAGGAAGTCGATGTGCTCAATAACGCGGCCGATAGCGTCGCGCTGAACATCCTTGATGATGGTGGTCTTTGTTTCACCGTTCACCTCAATTTCGATGAGGGAGTGACGGTTGTTCTTGATAACGAGGAATGCCTCGTGTGCATCAACGAGGATGTGAAGTGACTCGGAACCGTGCGAGTACACAACAGCTGGGATGTGACCGTCACGGCGTGCTTGACGTGCTGCACCCTTACCAAAGTTTTCGCGGATACCTGCGATGAGTTTAACGTCTGACATGTTCTGCTCCTTGACGAATTGGCACCATAATGATGCGTACGAATATGACCCTGTGAATCTGTAAGATTCGATGCGAGGCTCAGGAACACACATCATGTGATGTGCCGCTGTTAAGCGCGCAACTGAAGAGATTCCTCGGCAGCGGTTCCTAGGCTCACGACACAACGGTGCGCAAGGAGCGAACCGCCCAGTCGATAACGGAGCCGACTTTCTTCTGGATTATTGCGGCATCTTTCCGCAAGTCCATTGTGTGTGAAGAAAGCCTCTCCCTCGCCGAGGCACGTCTTTCATTATAGAGCAGGCCTCGTTACACCCATATTGCGTTCGCTATATTCTGGCGAACATCACATTTATGAGTTGCCTTCAAACAAGGACGTTACTGAGCCGTCTGCAAAGACTTCTTCAATTGCACGTGCAAGGAGCGGCGCAATGGAAAGCACGGTGAGCTTCTCAAAACGCTTGTCTTGTGTGATTGGGAGCGTGTCCGTAACGACAACTTCTTTAGCACCAGAGTCTTGCAGGCGCTGTGCGGCTGGGTCTGACAGCACACCGTGTGTGGCTGCGACGATAACTTCTTTTGCACCTGATTCCATGCACACGCGCACAGCTTCAGCGATAGTGCCGCCTGTATCGATGAGGTCGTCAACGAGAACGCATGAACGACCGACAACGTCACCGACAACGCGGTTAGCGACTGCCTGATTTGGCTGGTTGATATCGCGGGTTTTGTGCACAAACGCAAGCGGGTGTCCGCCTAGTTTTGCAGCCCACTTCTCAGCTACCTTGATACGGCCTGCATCTGGTGAAACAACAGTTACGTTGGACAAATCAACACGTGATTTTACGTATTCGGTAAGCAACGGCATCGCCCACAAGTGGTCGACTGGGCCGTTGAAGAATCCTTGGAGTTGAGCGGTGTGTAGGTCGACGCTCATGAGTCGATCTGCGCCAGCAACCTCGTACATGTCTGCGATGAGACGAGCGGAGATCGGTTCGCGACCCTTGTGCTTTTTGTCTTGACGCGCGTACGCGTAAAACGGCGCAACAACGGTGATGGTTTTAGCTGATGCACGTTTCAACGCGTCAACCATGATCATTTGCTCCATGATCCACTGGTTGATAGGTGACGTGTGCGATTGCAAGACGTATACGTCTGCACCTCGCACGCTTTCACCAAAGCGCACGTAAATCTCACCGTTTGCGAAATCATATGCAGAAGTTGGCAGTAACTCTGTGCCCATCTCTTCCGCGACAGCTGCTGCGAGTTCTGGGTGGGCTCGGCCAGAAACGAGAACGAGTCGTTTCGAACCATCAGCGGACAGGATGCCAGTCATCAGTCGTTTGTTCCTTCGAAGGGGGTGTTTGTGTCGGGCACGGTGTAGTTTTGTGTATTCACGTTATGGCTTTGTGGAACGGGTTGCTCATTAGGAGACTCCACTTGTGCCATTTCTGCACGGGCTTGTTCTCCAAGGTTCGCTTCTGGAGAAGCGTTGAGTTCACGCGCACGCACGGCAGCAACAGCAGACGTTGTTCCTGCGCGACGACGTTCAACCCACCCTTCGATGTTGCGTTGGGCTCCCGCAGAAACCGCAAGGTTTCCTGTTGGGACATCGCGACGAATTACTGTTCCAGCTCCTGTGTAGACGCCATCTCCAATGTGCACGGGTGCAATAAACAGGTTATTGGCTCCGGTGCGAGAGTGCGACCCCACACTTGATTGGTGTTTGTTGACGCCGTCGTAGTTTACGAAGATAGAACCAGCACCGATGTTGGTGTCTTCGCCGATGGTGACGTCGCCCGCATAGGACAGGTGTGGAACTTTTGAGCCTGCACCGATTGTGGCGTTTTTGGTTTCGACGAATGTGCCGATTTTTCCGCGACTGCCTAGTTCCGTGCCCGGACGCAGGTAAGCAAATGGCCCAACACTGGTGGATGCGCCGATGTGCGACTGTGAGCCGTGTGTTCGAATTACTGTTGCATTTTCGTCAACAAAAACGGTGTCCAGTGTAGTGTCTGGCCCAATAGTGGCGCCGCTACGTACGGTTGTTTCGCCGTGTAGCTGCGTGTTTGGCAAGATTGTGACGTCTGGTTCAAGTTCGACTTGCACGTCAATCCATGTTGTTGCCGGGTCAACAATGGTCACGCCTTCGCGCATCCAGTTTTCGACGATGCGTCGGTTGAATTCTGCACGTAGTGCGGCAACTTGAACGCGATCGTTGGCGCCTTCAACTAACCATGGGTCGTCTGTGCGTACAGCGCGAACCGCTCCGCCTTCTTGGCGTGCTAGAGCAAGCACGTCAGTGAGGTAGACCTCGCCTTGTGAGTTGTTACGATCAACAGAGCCGAGTGCACGACGCAATACTGCTGCGTCGAAAACGTATGTACCCGAGTTAATTTCGCGAATATCGCGCTGTTCGTCAGTAGCGTCTTTGTGCTCAACGATTCCTAGAACGGTACCGTCGGCGTCACGCACAATACGGCCGTACCCTGTTGCGTCATCGAGTTCTGTGGTGAGTACAGTGACAGCGTTGCCGTCATTCACGTGGGCAGCCAAAAGCTCCGCAAGTGTTTCAGCGTCAAGCATCGGAACGTCACCCGAAACAACGATGACTGGACCAGCTAGTCCTTCAGAGGTGCCTTTACCTTCGGCACCTAATGGCACTCCAGTTGAGGCTTCTGCAGCGTGTACTGTCGCGTCTAACACGCTCACAGCGCATTGCACGGCGCGTCCGGTGCCAGGGATGTCGTCTTGATCAACGATGAGGATGTTCGGGTCTAGCCCTAAAGCATGATCAGCTACAAGGTCGCGTTCATGACGAACAACAACAGCAATGCGCTGTGCGTTAACGTTTAAAGCTGCTGATATTGCATGCCCGAGCATGCTGCGTCCAGCGAGAGTGTGGAGAACTTTGGGCGTAGCGGACTTCATCCGCGTTCCCTCTCCTGCTGCAAGGACAATAACGGCCGCGGGTTGAGCGGTTGTCACAGGAGACTCCCCAATGCTCTGAGAATAGTGCCATCTACATCAACCACGTCATGGCAAAGACGTGGTGTGTAGCTCCGCCCCCAGGACTCGAACCTAGACTAAGGGCACCAAAAACCCCTGTGCTGCCGATTACACCAAGGCGGATCAACCTCGCATGAAATTCAGTTACCCAAAGCGGGAACCTGTCTTTCTAAGGCCTCCACAGAGTTTAGACCATGTTTGGTCTAATTTTCGAATCGAGGTGATTCGTGGAGCCTTCGATGCGGGATCGATAACTATTGTGCCAGTAAATTCTTCTGATCCAAACTCGCATCGGGCATTATGGAAGGGTGACCTCTGAATCAAAGCGCCCAGCACGCTCCCGTATGACTGCCCACGAGCGGCGCGAGCAACTCATTTCAATCAGTCGCGAGCTGTTTGCCGAAAAAGGTTTTGACGGCACCTCAATTGAAGAATTAGCAACGCGCGCGAGCGTGTCAAAACCTGTTGTCTATGAGCACTTTGGCGGAAAAGAAGGCATCTACGCTGTTGTTGTTGACCGTGAAATACAAAACCTCACGGGAGCGTTAACATCAGCGCTCAATAAGGGTGGGCACCCCAAAATAATTGTCGAACGTATGGCTTTTGCCCTACTGGACTACATTGAAGAAAACGAAGATGGTTTCCGCGTTCTTGTGCGCGATTCACCTATGACGCAAAACACAGGATCTTTTTCTAGTTTGATTGGTGATGTCGCAACAAAAGTTGAGCACCTCCTCGCCGGCCAGTTTAAAAAGCGCGGGCTCAACCCAAAAACTGCACCTATCTATGCGCAGATGCTCGTGGGAATGGTTGCACTTACTGGACAACACTGGGTTGATGAACGCTCCCCAAAGAAAACGGAAGTTGCTGCGCACCTCGTCAACCTTGCATGGAATGGACTGTCCGGCCTAGAACGTCGCCCCCATTTAGCAACGGAACGCAAGGAAACAGACAAACCCTCTCCTTCGTAAGGCGTAGCCGAAAGTATGATCTGGAATGTACTAATTTTCGGCTTTAACATGCGGTTTTGCTGCTAGGGTGGCCTCATCTTCATAGGTAGAAAGAGGAGATGTATGCCACGCTTGGAGTTCAGAAATTTATCGAAGAACTACGGTGACCTTAAAGCCCTCGATTCGTTAAATTTTTCAGTAAACGAATCAGAGATCTTTGGATTCGTCGGTTCTAATGGAGCCGGTAAATCAACGACTATGCGCATTGCCTTGGGCGTGCTTGAAGCCACCTCGGGTGAAGTCCTGCTTGACGGAACACCACTAAATTTTGCTTCTCGTCGCCGTATTGGCTACATGCCTGAAGAACGCGGCCTTTACCCAAAAATGAAAGTCGGCGATCAGCTCACCTACATTGCCCAGCTCCACGGTTTAACAAAAAAAGATGCCCTTGCATCAATGAATCGGTGGACTGAAAGACTCGGCATAGCTGAGCGACGTAATGACATCGTCCAGGCTCTTTCGCTAGGAAACCAGCAACGTGTACAGCTCGCAGCAGCACTTGTGCACGAACCCGAAATCCTCATTTTGGATGAACCCTTTTCTGGTTTAGATCCCGTTGCCGTCGATGTGATGAGTCAGGTCCTCACCGAACGCGCTCAGCAAGGCGCACCAGTTATTTTTTCGTCACACCAACTCGAACTTGTTGAGCGGTTGTGCACCCAAATCGGCATCATCAAGGCAGGTTCCATGGTGGCCGTTGGCACCGCCGACGAACTACAAGCCCAAGCTGGTAATCGTTGGCGCATCACCGTAGCAAACGGTACCGACTTCACTTGGCTTTCAACCATTGCAGGCATCACACCAGTTGGAATTGAAGGCAGCCGCGCAGAATTTATTGTGGCCGCTGAAGGCGACGAACAAACCGTCTTAAAAACTGCTCTACAGCACGGCAACATTGAAGCGTTTGGCCGATACCGCATGCCGCTGGCTGACCTATTCCGTGACGCTGTAGCCCAGCCTGAAACTACACAGGAGTGAACCGCCCCATGTCGATTCCACAAGCGTCTGCCGCATCTGCAACATGGCTCGTCGCTAAACGCGAACTAACAGTGCATTTACGCTCTAAAGCAGCAATTATTTCTACCGCCATCATCACTGCACTTATTGTCGGCGGTTTGATCGCCATGAAGTTTTTCGGTGGTGCAGACGCCTACACTCTAGGCACAACCGAAACAGCCGACTCCCCCGCTATACAAGCTGTTGTTGCCGAGCTCGAAGCCAACGAGCACGAAGTCACTATTGCTCACTACAACAATGTAGACCGACTCACTGTAGGTGTAGAAGAGGGCAGCGTAGATGCTGGACTTATTGCAACGAACGGCCAACTCGAACTTATTGTTCATGAGTCACCAGCTACGCCCATCGCCACAGCTGTAACGAACTCAAACCACGCACATTTACTCAACGAGATTACGCAACAAGCAGCCGGAACTGACGTTGAAGCGCTGCTCAAACAACTCAACGAACCTATTGCTGTTGAGGTTCTTAACCCGCCATCAGAAGTTGATGGTTCCCAAGTAGCCGTTGGATTCATTGTTGGATTTTTACTGTACTTAGGTATTTTTGGCGGCGGTATGGCCGTTGCCCAAGGCGTCGTGGAAGAAAAATCGTCACGTGTCATCGAAGTTCTGCTTGCAACCGTCCGACCATGGCAACTACTTGCCGGAAAAGTCATCGGTATCGGTTTAGCGTCAATCACACAAGTCGCCGTTTACGTTACAGCAGCGATCGTGACTGCGAAGGCTCTAGGCATCGCAGACAATTTCTCCTTCGATATCGCTCAGATTGGGTTGTGGGTCCTCGTCTGGTTCCTGATCGGCTACATCGTGTACGCGCTTATTTTTGCTGCACTTGGTGCTTTAGTTTCTCGTCAAGAAGATTTAGGGTCAGTCATCCCCATACCCATGATGCTCGTCATCATCGCGTACATGATTGGGGTTTCCGTCGCACCAAACGACCCCGACTCCCCAATTGTGACGATCGCATCATATGTTCCATTCACGTCACCTATTGTTATGCCAATCCGTTCCGCGTATGGAGTCGCTTCCACTACTGAAGTACTTATTGCGTTAGCCATCGGAATCATTTCAATTCCGCTCCTACATGCGTTGACAACAAAGATTTATTCCAATGGCGTCCGCCGCTCTGGAGTGAAAATTAAGTTGCGAGACGCCCTCAAAGGGGCGTAACTCTGCGCATCTTGGTGGGGTAACAATGGACCTAAAAGTTGTTGCCCCACCTCCGGTAGTCTGTACCCATGTCTTCTAGCCTGCATGATCACGTCGTTCACGCCCTTGGTCGGTCTATCGTTGATGGAACGATCGAGCCGGGAACAGTCATGCTCGCTGAAGAACTAGAACATAGATTTCAGGTTTCTCGCTCAGTCATTAGAGAAGCTATTCGAGTGTTGCAATCATTGGGGCTCACCGAATCAGTAAAACGCGTTGGCACTCGAGTGCAGCCCCCTTCTTCATGGAACGCTCTTGACCCCCAGCTCATTCGGTGGCGCTTAGCATCACACGACCAAGGCGCGCAATTACGGGCGCTGACAGAACTACGAGTAGCTGTAGAGCCAGCTGCTGCTGCCCTTGCCGCCACATTTGCGCCCACTGACCGCAGTGAACGCCTCGTCCAACTCGCGCAAGAGATGCGTGTCGCGGGCGAAGCTGGCGATGAGCATACGTTTGCGCACTTAGATATTGAATTTCACCGCGAAATTCTACGATCTTCTGGAAACGACATGTTTGCGTGCCTCGATTCAGCCATCTCGGAAGTAATCCGAGGACGCACCGAGCATGGATTCATGCCGAAACACCCTTCTGAAACGACCTTAAAACGGCATGAAGCTGTTGCCTACGCGATCGTCAGCAAAGACGCTGAAGGCGCGAGCGCAGTCATGAAAGAAATCATGACCAGAACAATGAACGAGTTAGAACCCGTGTGGCAGCAATCGCCGCGCAATTTCTCGTAAGTAGCCACAATTCGCACTTTTTATATCATCGACCGCACATATACATTCGAATAAATCAGACTTATACTTGGTCAGGTATCCAAAACGTGCGCACGCCACCACGGCGGCACCATCCATAAGGAGCATTTGTGTCTGAAGCACAGGCGAACATCGGCGTTGTAGGAATGGCAGTCATGGGCTCAAACCTCGCCCGAAACCTAGCCAGCCGTGAAGGAAACACCGTTGCTATCTACAACCGTTCCGTAGACAAAGCACACGCGGTAGCAGAAGCACACCCAGAAGCACACTTCATCGTCGGCGACTCCGTACAAGACTTCGCAGACAAACTCGCAAAGCCACGCACCGCAATCATCATGGTGAAAGCAGGCGCAGCAACCGACGCAGTCATCAACCAACTCGTTGAGGTATTCGAACCCGGCGACATCATCGTCGACGGCGGAAACGCACTGTTCACCGACACAATCCGCCGCGAAGCAGCCGTCCGCGAAACAGGCATCCACTTTGTCGGCGCTGGAATCTCCGGCGGTGAAGAAGGCGCCCTCAACGGCCCATCCATCATGCCTGGTGGAACAGAAGAGTCCTACAAAACTCTAGGCCCAATCCTCTCCTCCATCGCAGCAATAGCTGAAGGAGAACCATGCGTCACACACGTTGGCGCCGACGGTGCAGGTCACTTCGTCAAAATGATCCACAACGGCATCGAATACGCTGACATGCAGCTCATCGCCGAAGCCTACGACCTCCTGCGTAACGTTGCCGGCCTATCAACCGACGAGATTGCAGACGTCTTCACACAATGGAACACAGGCGAACTCGAGTCCTACCTCATCGAAATCACCGCAGAAGTTCTCCGCCAAAAAGACGCAGAAACCGGCAAGCCTCTCGTCGATGTCATTCTTGACGCAGCAGGTTCCAAAGGCACAGGCGTATGGACTGTTCAAACAGCCCTCGGCCTTGGCGTTCCCGTATCAGGAATTGCCGAAGCAGTATTCGCACGCGCAGTATCATCCAAAGCAGAGCAGCGTGCAGCTTCAGCAGACCTACCCGGCCCAAGCGCAACCGTCAACGTTGAAGACAAAACAGCATTCATTGAAGACGTACGCCAAGCCCTCTACGCCTCCAAGATCGTCGCCTACAGCCAAGGCTTCGACGCCATCATCGAAGGCGCGAAAGAATACAACTGGGACATCAAAAAAGGTGACATCGCAAAGATTTGGCGTGCTGGCTGCATCATCCGTGCACAGTTCCTAAACCGCATCACCGAAGCCTACGCAGCAGACAACGACCTCGTCGTACTGCTTGCTGCCCCATACTTCAAAGACGCTGTCACAACAGCAGAACAAGCATGGCGTCGAGTCATCATTAAAGCGATCGAATCCGGAATTCCATCGCCTGCGTTCTCCTCATCACTTGCTTACTACGATGGACTGCGCGCAGAACGCCTACCAGCTGCACTCGTACAAGGACAGCGCGACTTCTTTGGTGCACACACTTACAAGCGCACTGACAAAGAAGGAACATTCCACACCCTATGGTCTGGTGACCGCAGCGAAGTTTCCGCTGAAGACACCCACTGACACATCACCAGTTACGCGCAAGGGGAGGGCTCACGCTATAGCGTGAGCCCTCCCCTTTGTCATGCAGTTTTCTTTCAAAAGTTCGATCAGTTTTATGCGGATATAAGGTCAACGCCCCAGAGGAAAACTGTCACTGCCAGAAAAATGAAGAAAATGATCTGCGTTTCTCGATCCCTACGATCAAAACCAGCACGAAATTCCTTCACACCAAAAGGTGCGCGAGGGTTTTCTTTTAACGCTGCTTTTCTACGTATAAAAAACGAGAAAATGATCAATACAATGAAAATTCCTGTCAAAGCAGTAAAGAATAGAGTTTCCATTAAACTCAGCTCCTCATGGATTACAATTAAATAGCATCAACCATCTCCCAGCATTGATAAATACCAAACAGTGATCCAACTGCCTTACCGCCTTCTATAATGAAAGAAATAGATGCTGCTGCTTTACTACCTTTCGCGCGATGCTTTCCCAAACCTTTAGATCCGTGTTTTACAACTAAGCTGGCAAGCGATTTAATTTGTCTGCCAAGTTCTTTGAATCTTGCAGATTCAGAAGTTCCCAATTTTTTCCAAGCAGCATATGCCTTGCCTAACTTGCTTGCGCTTGGAGCCTTCTTCATTTTGACAACTAACTTGGCGATACCTACCGACACTCTGGCATAACCGAACGTCGCCATCGATGCCACCCCCGCAGCACAAGCTGCTCCCTTTTTAACCCACCAAGTCCAAGATGGATCAGCAACAACTGGAAAAGCAGTGCTTTCATCCGTATGAACTCGTTGAATCAACGTATTCCCTTCAAGGACATACTCTGTTTTTAACGGCGCCCCTTTCGCATCAACAGCCCAAGCAGGGTTGATTACTGCAATTTCTTGACTTAAGTTTTCAGTTTTTGTTTGAATATCGGGAATACGCGCAAGCTTTTCCCACTGCTCATCAGTAAGAGAATCAAATTCTTCATCTGTTTGTATGTCACCAATAATTTTTTGAGCAGAGGTTTCCACTCTTGCTTCTTCACCTGCCAAGGGAACTTCAACTTCCACCGGGGCTGTAACGGAGATTGACCCATCCGCAAGAGGAAGTAACCTTGCATTTTGCGGAAGAGCAAGGTCAAAATGAACATCTCCAGCACCTTCAAGCACGGCAAGAACTTGAGCGCCTGCTCCTGTCGCTCGACTGACTGCCGTGATTGACTTATCAACGTCTGGACTAACAAGAACGCCAGCAGCCATCTTGGAAGTTTCAGTTCCGGCGAGTCTAATACCCAGGGCCGGCTGTCCTTCTTTTCCTGATAGCATCCAGCCATTCTCGATTGATGCATGTCCCGCGTCGCCTATGTCGACAGTCGATTCAGCTGCAACAGCATTAACAAGGTCAACGACCGTCTGCTCATTAACAGGGTTGTAGTTTTTAACTGCCTTTTCCAACACATGCCTATTAATTGAATCAGCAACAACAGTAGAAGCCGTTATCTCCACTGGAGCATTTTCACTTGCTACCGCGTTAACGCTGGCTAACGTTAATGCACATACTGCCACCAAAGTTGTCATGGACGAATAAAAATGTTTCAAACTAAAAATTTTCCACTCCTAAGGGCATAAACGCCAATACGGACAAAAGAAGCGTATACCACATGATAAAAATAGTCAAGAAATTGCAGAGAAGTCAGCTGTCGCGTCGTGAAATCATAAAGTTTGAATACGAAAAGGTTAAAATCGGCAAAGCAGCTCCGCAAAACAAAAATCAAATAAAAACAGCAAAAATACACCTAGTCGAATTTCAAAGAAATCAACCTCTATATTTTTATATAAGCATAAATTTGACACATAGACGAAATAAATGCATTCACCAGATAGAATCTTTGAACAAGATTAACAAGAAAGAAATCCCCACACCATTAGATGCTTGCCATCAATTCCGTTTCTTATAATTACAGAAAGACAAAAATTTCCGAATTTACAGTTAACAGATTTTTTGATATTTAAAAATTTGTTGATTTTTACACTAACATTAGCTTTATGCAAAGCCAGCATCGTCAGCACTAATATTTAAGTTTTACAACTCCACCTCACTCATTCCATAAATGACATTACGAAATCGAGATAGGAATTACTAAAAATAATTAAAAACCTCAGGAAAAAATAAATTGACAGAACGGATTGACAACTTTCGATTAACACCCGTCATGAAAGCGCAAAAAGTAAAATAATTAAATGTTGATTCAAATAAAAATTTACACTCAGTTTTGCCGCTCGCAAATGAGTGCACAACTTGTTCGCACGTCAAGAATCTTGATGTCAAGTAAACTACAAAGCATGGAACATCGAGACGAAGTCGATCGCATCATCGAAGCGTGGCAAAACGAACGCCCCGACCTCGATGTCACACCCCTCGCGATCCTCTCCAGGATCTCTCGACTAGACCGCCACCTCGACCGCGTACGCCGAGGAATCTTCACACGCAACGGCCTCGAATCATGGGAATTCGACGTCCTTGCCGCACTACGCCGAGCAGGTAAACCCTACATACTTTCCCCCGGCGCACTCGTCACCCAAACAATGGTCACCTCAGGCACCATGACCAACCGCATCGACCGGATGGAATCTCGCGGCCTCGTCATCCGCCGACCATCCCCCGACGACAGACGTGCTGTGCTCGTTGAACTCACAGAACCAGGCCGCGAAGTCGTCGATGCCGCATTCACTGACCTCCTCGAAATTGAACATCACGTGCTCGAATCACTACAAGATTCAGACCAGTCCGCACTCGCAGCAATGCTCCGCGTCCTAACACGCCAGTTCGAAGGCATCGTCGAATAACCAACACGCCCTTACCCATATACGTAAGGCCTAGGATCATCCACGCAAAGCGCGTCATAATAGTAATGAACTATTGCGTGCGAAAGGTTAAACATCGTGGACTCCCCCACCGCAGAAGATATCCAAGTGCTGCGCCGAGAAATGTCTCGAATGTTCATGCATTACAAATTTGGCATGAACGAGGTACTCACCAAAATAAACATCCTGCGGGAAGAGTTCGCACACGTTCACGATTACAACCCCATCGAATCGGTCTCGTCCCGCCTAAAATCTCCCGATTCTGTGCTGGAAAAAATCCAACGTAAAGGCTGCACATACTCTAAAGAAGACCTCGCCATCCATGTTCGCGACATCGCAGGAATTCGTGTCACCTGCTCGTTCGTGAAAGACATCTACCGAGTGCGAGACCTTCTCATACAACAGCAAGACATCACTCTCGTCGATGAGCGCGACTACGTTGCCCACCCAAAATCCAACGGATATTCCAGCCTGCACCTCATCGTGACCGTCCCCGTGTTTCTTTCTGACGGGCCCAAAGACGTCATGGTAGAAGTCCAAATCCGCACCATCGCCATGGACTTTTGGGCTTCCCTCGAACACAAAATCTATTACAAATACCGTGGCAAAGTTCCCGTGCAATTAGACGAAGAACTCAAACAGGCAGCAGACATTGCCACACGTCTCGACTACAAAATGCAGGCACTCAAAGAACAAGTAGACGCGTTAGCTCTCGAAGACCCTGAAGCGCCCAGCCGCAAAGACGAAATGCAGCGTGAAGCGATCGATCGGCTATTACGTTTCTCCCTTGAAATAGCAGACAACGACAAAGCTAAATCAGCGGCTTTTAAAGCAGAAGAACAGCGCTAAATTTATATGTAAAAACCATACAAGTGTGTGTACTTCTCATGTGACCAGTACACACACAGTAGGACTCATATACATATAGGTGACGTCATGCGTTAAAGTGTCCTTTGACCTCACGGGCGCCCTGGGTACAGGGCTGAGATCAGATTAAAACCGTCTGAGCACCGTTGGAACCTGTCCGGGTTATTCCGGCGAAGGAAGAAGGATTCCTTGACGCACGTCTCCACACCCACGCACACCAACTACTCTGTTGAAAAAGTTTCAGCTGATTCACCGTTGAACTATCAGACCCACAGCGCTGAATACATAGTCGACGAAACGCATGACATCCGCGTTCCTGTCACGCGTATCTCACAAGATGATTCGCCTGATGGTTCAGCCAATGCCCCATTTACGACCTACCGCACCACAGGCCCCGGAAGCGATCCCGTACGCGGGTTACCGCCGCTGCGCTCTTCATGGATTAATGACCGTGACGATGTTGAAACGTATGAAGCTCGAGGCCGCAAACTCGAAGACGACGGCACCAAAGCATTACGTCGAGGGGCGGCAAGCCAAGAATGGAAAGGCGAAGAACGCAGTCCTCTGCGCGCCAAAAACGGTCGCCGCGTTACCCAAATGTACTACGCACGTAACGGCATTATCACTCCAGAAATGCGCTTTGTTGCACTGCGAGAAAACGTCGATGTAGAGCTCGTACGTAGTGAAGTTGCGGCTGGTCGCGCCATTATTCCTAACAACATCAACCACCCAGAATCAGAACCCATGATTATTGGTCGAGCTTTTCACGTGAAAGTGAACGCCAACATCGGCAACTCGGCTGTTACATCATCCATTGCTGAAGAAGTGTCAAAAATGCAGTGGGCAACGCAGTGGGGTGCCGATACAGTCATGGATTTGTCCACTGGCGACGACATTCACACCACCCGCGAATGGATTTTGCGTAACTCACCTGTCCCTATCGGCACTGTCCCGATCTATCAGGCGTTAGAAAAAGTTAACGGCGACCATCAAGCCTTGACGTGGGAGATATTCCGCGACACTGTCATTGAACAGTGTGAACAAGGCGTGGACTACATGACCATTCACGCCGGAGTACTACTACGTTATGTGCCACTCACCGCAGAACGAGTCACCGGAATTGTTTCACGCGGTGGCTCCATCATGGCAGGGTGGTGTTTAGGCCACCACAAAGAAAACTTCTTGTACGAGCACTTTGACGAACTATGCGAAATCTTCGCTCAATACGATGTCGCATTCTCCCTTGGCGATGGCCTCCGTCCAGGATCATTGGCTGACGCAAACGATGCAGCACAGTTCGCTGAACTCGACACTCTTGGAGAACTCACCCAACGCGCGTGGGAATACGACGTACAAGTCATGGTTGAAGGGCCCGGTCACGTTCCGTTCCATCTGGTACGCGAAAACGTCGAAAGACAACAAGAACTGTGCAAAGGGGCCCCGTTCTACACACTCGGGCCACTCGTCACAGATATTGCGCCAGGGTACGATCACATCACTAGCGCCATCGGTGCAACAGAAATTGCCCGCTATGGAACAGCGATGTTGTGCTACGTCACCCCCAAAGAGCACCTCGGCTTGCCCGACCGAGACGACGTTAAAACTGGGGTCATCACATACAAAATTGCTGCACACGCGGCAGACGTCGCTAAAGGCCATGCTGGCGCACAACAACGCGACAACGCTTTGTCTAAAGCACGATTCGAATTCCGGTGGCGCGACCAGTTTGGGCTCTCGCTCGATCCTCAAACAGCGGAGTCCTTCCACGACGAAACACTGCCGGCAGAACCAGCAAAGACCGCGCATTTTTGCTCCATGTGCGGTCCAAAGTTCTGCTCCATGCGCATTTCGCAAGATATCCGAAACGAATTTGGTGACGTTAGCGAACAAACACGCATTGCTGTTGAGGGCATGGAAGCAAAATCGAACGAGTTCCGTGAGCTAGGCGGAAGCGTCTACTTGCCAGACCCTGCATTCCCAACAGGGAAATAAAGGCATGTGGGTGCCTCTTTTTTCGAGATGAGGCACCCACACCATCCATCAATATTGTGCGTTTCGCCAACGGTGTTGTCTCAAAAAATAGGGAAAACAGTCGAAACATGAACCGCAATTGTGGGAAGATTCGAATGAAACATTCCTCTTAAACTGTGAGGTCACCATGTCCACGAACAACCCATACGATCCGCAAGGCTCCGATTCAACGAACAACCCGTACGGGCAGCCTAGCGAACCACAGCAGCCAAACCCTGCACAGCAGCCAGCACCTGGCTACTACGACTACAACAACGCTGGTGGCCAACAATACCCCCAACAGGGACCATACCAAGGGCAGCCACATCCGGGTCAACCGTACCAAGGCCAGCCTTACGGTGCAGTAAACCCACAGGGGCAAAAGGACGCACAAACTTCGTGGATTCTTGGCCTTATCGGTTTGATTACGTCTCTGGGCATCATCCTCGGCCCCATGGCTTTGCACTACGCAAAGAAAGCTGAACGTGCAGGTGTTTCTGCAACCGCAGGAAAAGTTCTTGGCTGGATCAGCATAGTGTTCTTCGTCTTCAGCATTCTTGCTGTGATTGCTTTCTTCTACTTCATCAATGCCGGAGTTCTCGTCATCGATGATGTCGTCTACTCGACATACTGAGTTTTCAGTTCTTTAACGTAAAGGCGGGTGGCCCCGATTGAGGGCCACCCGCCTTTAGTTATATCTAAGGGTGTATCAGCCTGTTATTTCGCTGGTTTCGAGCCATTCCATTTCGAGAGTTTCCCTCTCGTCTGCTAAATCACGTAATTGTGCATCAATGCGTGTGGTGAGTTCGTAGTCTGTTGCGTGCGTGGCCATCTCGTCGTGAAGAGTTTTTTCTATATCTTCAATTTTTGCGAGCCTGCGTTCAATACGGTTGAGTTCTTTTTTCGCTGCACGAATCTCTGCACCCGAAAATTGAGGGGCGCTCACCTGCGGTGTAGCACTCTCACCGTTAGTCGCATTGTAGGCGTCTGTTTTTGCTCGGGCGGAGGCCGCAGACAGCTGCAAGTACTCATCTACGCCACCTGGCAGGTGACGAAATACCCCATCAATGACTGCATACTGTTGGTCGGTGACACGTTCCAAAAAGTAACGGTCGTGACTGACTACGATGAGTGTGCCAGGCCATGTATCTAACAGGTCTTCCACGGCGGCAAGCATGTCTGTGTCGAGGTCGTTTGTTGGTTCGTCCAAGATAAGCACGTTAGGTTCATCAAGCAGAATCAAGAGCAGCTGTAGTCTGCGTCGTTGACCACCCGACAAATCTTTTACCGGGGTGGCAAGTTGGGTGCTTGTGAAGCCTAACCGTTCAAGCATTTGCCCCGGTGTCATCTCTTTGTCACCAGCAACATATGTTGTGCGTTTGCGGCCGATCACATCGGAAACTCTGTCGTTTCCGTGTTCTGCTAGCTCTGCAAGTTCTTGAGAAAGTGTCGCAACTTTAACGGTTTTTCCGCGTTTAACTCGTCCCACAGTTGGCGTGAGTTCACCAGTTACGAGTTTAAGCAGAGTGGATTTTCCCGCCCCATTTATGCCAAGAACACCCGTCCGCTCTCCGGGCGCGATACGCCACGTGACATCGGAAAACACGCGATGCTCGTCGTAAGAAACAGCCACATCGAGCAGGTCAACCACGTCTTTGCCTAAACGGGTGGTTGCCATCTGTTTAAGTTCCACAACGTCACGTGGTGGTGGCTCATTCGCGATTAAGACGTTAGCAGCATCAATGCGAAACTTTGGTTTTGAGGTTCGCGCTGGAGCTCCACGACGCAACCACGCGAGTTCTTTACGCATAAGGTTTTGTCGTTTTGCTTCCGAAGCAGCTGCCTGACGGTCGCGTTCTACCCGCTGCAAAATGTATGCCGCATATCCACCTTCGAAAGGTTCAATGATGCGGTCGTGCACTTCCCACGTGGCGTTACAAACTTCATCAAGGAACCATCTGTCGTGGGTGACCACAAACAAACCGCCCTGATTAGTTGCCCAGCGTCGTTTTAAGTGTCCTGCAAGCCACGTAATTGCTTCAATGTCGAGGTGGTTGGTTGGTTCGTCAAGCGCAATGACTTCCCAATCACCAATAAGTAGTTTGGCAAGAGACGCACGTCGTCGTTGCCCACCAGAAAGGTCTGCTATTTTTTTGTCCCAGTCGAGATCGCTCGTCAGCCCGGCCAGCACATCACGAATTTTAGGGTCAGAAGCCCACTGATATTCAGGGATGTCACCAACAATCGCTTCCCGAACGTTCAAGGCAGGATCGAGATCGTCTGTTTGCGATAAAACACCTAAACGCACATCTGAGCGACGAGTTACACGCCCCGAGTCAGGCTCTAACGTTCCAGCAAGCATTTTCAAAAGCGAAGACTTTCCGTCTCCGTTTCGTCCAACTATCCCAATTCGGTCGCCTTCGTTAATGCCAACTGTCACAGCATCAAAAACAACTTTTGTGGGGAACTCAAGGTGAAGCGCTTCAGCGCCAAGTAGGTGTGCCATCGCCCCTATTGTTTCACGCGTGGAGAGACACGAGAAACTCACACAAGATGAGCGCCTGGCACGCTTCCCTGCGCGACAAGAGCGTCCTGGCATACCTGTGCGTTCAACAGTTCATTCCGCACGGTGACAGCGTGCTCTGCATCGCGGGCTAAAACAGCAATGGTCGGGCCTGACCCGGATACTAAGACGCCGAGCGCTCCACAGTCGTGAGCTGTTTCGATTGTCTGACGTAGATCGGGGGCCATATCTAGGGCTGGGATTTGCAGGTCATTATGCAAAAGTTTGCCCAATGAGGTCGCGTCCCCGGCAGCTAACGCGGCATATAAGCGTTCGTTGTCGCATTCATTTAATGCGGCCCCTTGAGGTGTTAACTCATCAAACCTAGAAAACACTGCCGGTGTGGACAGTCCTTTTGCGCGTAACGCAAACACCCAATGGTAGGTTCCAGCATCTGTTATGCGGACGAGTTCGTCGCCGCGCCCATAACCGACAGCAGTACCACCGAACAAAGAGAATGGCACGTCTGCGCCCAGCGTCGCGCCAATCGTCATCAAGTCTGTTTCGCTCAGGTCAAGACGCCACAACGCGTTTAACGCAACAAGCGTCGCCGCGGCATCAGCTGATCCGCCAGCCATACCTCCAGCAACAGGAACGCCTTTGTTGATGTGAATGCTTGCACCAAAGTGAGTACCTGTGTGCTTTTGAAGCGCACGTGCAGCCTTCGCGACGAGGTTAGTTTCGTTCAAAGGAACAAAACGCGCGCCAGGGCCTTGCACCGTCAACACAATGTTGTCGTCACGACGCGCAGAAGCAACAATTTCTTCCCACGCGCTCACTGCTTGAAAAACATTAATTAACGGGTGATAGCCGCTCTCGTCGAGTCCGCCTACCCGTAAAGATAGATTCACTTTCCCTGGAGCCCGCGCGGTAACTGTGGCTGGAGAGTGTCGCGAAAGTTCGCTGGGATTTCCCTGCGTCCGGTCTAGGTGTGTGAACGCGGCGTCGTCTTGAGGAGTGTTCATGCGACGTTCTGCCCAAAAAGTTGTTCAGCAATACGAGAGAACTCTTCAATAGTGAGTGTTTCTCCACGCGCGCTAGGAGACACTCCAGCCCCTTCAAGCGCAACTTGGGCTGCAGCACTCGAACCTGCAATACCTGACAAAGCCTGTCGCAGAGTTTTACGTCGTTGCGCAAATGCTGCATCAATAACTTTAAACACGTCTTCGCGAGCAGCTGTGGTCTGTGGTGCTGGGCGACGCTCAAGATACACCAAAGCAGAATCAACGTTAGGTGCCGGCCAAAAAACGTTACGCCCAACCCGCATCGCTTTAGTTGCAGAGGCATACCACGCAGTTTTAGCAGAAGGAACGCCATACACCTTACTGCCCGGTCC
This sequence comes from Timonella sp. A28, assembly GCF_051200815.1. Taxonomy (GTDB): domain Bacteria; phylum Actinomycetota; class Actinomycetes; order Actinomycetales; family Cellulomonadaceae; genus Timonella. Next base: position 1,400,343 of record NZ_CP195159.1, read on the forward strand.
AGCAACGATACGCTCAGCAACCTCAAGCTGAACCATGACAAGAATTTTTTCTAACGAAGCGAAGCGTTCCAAGAACGTCAACAAAATAGGAACAGAAACGTTATAAGGCAAGTTAGCAACAAACGCTGTCGGCTGTTCACCGGGAAGTTCCATCACTTCTAAAGCGTCACCATGCACCACATCAAGTCGAGCAGAAGAGCCCGGAATCATAGATTCTGCCGTGTGTGCGAGTTGCTCAGCCAACGGGGTATCTAATTCGACCGCGACAACGGAACAGCCTACGTCCAGCAAACCCAACGTTAATGAACCAAGCCCAGGCCCCACCTCGACGACACGCTCACCAGCAACAACACCTGACGTGCGAACAATCTTCCGCACAGTACCGGCATCATGTAGGAAGTTCTGCCCTTTTGCTTTTGTGGGAGTCACACCGAAACGTTCCGCTAATTCCCTAATTTGGGCAGGACCTAGCAGCGCGTTGTGTGAATCATTCATGGCAAAAGCCTAACTAACTTCTGTGCACTTGCGCGCACGTGAGCTCAACATTGGACTGTGATGTGTGCGCTACTGGCGCTTTACACACCTATGGCCCAGCATCATCACGATACTGGGCCATAGGAACAAACTACGTACTTCAGGTTTACAGCAACCCGAGTTTACGGGCGCAAGCGGGCCATTGGCCCCAGCCGGCACGTTGTTGCAGAATCTGTGCTCGTTTGGTTTGTTCAGCAGCGGACGCATCGCTAGGTAGGCCTGATCCGCCTACAGAACGCCACGTTGGCAATGAGAATTGGTACAAGCCGTAGTAACCGTTTCCGGTGTTTGTGCTTGGGTTTCCACCTGATTCACATTGTGCTAGTTTCGCCCACACGCCGCTCACACTTGCAGTGCTTGTGGAGCTGTCTTTAGACGAAGAAGACGAGGACGAAGAACTAGTCGATGTTTTTTCTGGAGTTGGTTCTGGGCGTTCCTTCGTGCCCACAACAACTACCTCGTCGATAGGTTTCTTGGTGATTTCGTCTGAAATTTTCTTCTTCGACTGAACTTCACCATCAATTGTTACGACTTGGTATTCGCGTACCCGCTGCCCTTTGACGCCTTTAGTTGCGACATATTTTGGCAGGTCTTCGTAACGGTCCTTGTCTTTTTTGGTTACCGTTTCAAAGTCAACCTTGGTTTTCTTTGTCGTGGTTTTTGTTTCAATGCGCTGCACGACGAGAGTGACCATCGTCTTGTCAGAGTCTTCTAAAGCGATTTGGATAGAGTCTGACGTGTCCGAGTCTTTTTTCTCGTCGTCTTTTTCGTCGTCCTCAACCGCAGAAGTTGCGCCTACAGGTAGGGCTTGAATAGACACGCGGTCTTCATCACCCAGAGTGATCTCTTGCCCTGCAAGAATCTCGTCGATGTTCGTGCCACCCTCGTTAACGATGGTGTTTTCTCCATCAACAAGAACAGCAACAGGACCGTCATGGTTCAGGCGTAAGCCGATGTCCATACGTTCTTGTCCGGCAGACCTTGACGCAACGAGTGCAACGTCTTCGCCACGGGAAGAATAGTTTGAAAGAAGTTCTTCAGCGTCTAGTGCGGTGGTTTTCGCTGTTTCATGTTCACCGTCACGGTCAAGTGTGACTTCACGCTGGTAGCGGACGACTACGTCTCCGCCTTCGCGCAATGCAGAGCGCGAGTTTGGTGCTACAACATCACCTGCTGTGAGTGTGATTCCTTGTTCTTCGAGTAGCCCGTCTACGGAGCCAGAAAAGGTCGTCACAGTGGTGGTTTTACCGTCAACATCTAAGGTCACTGTTTTGTGTGCTGCAGCGTACACTCCGGTACCTACGGCTGCAGTTGCCACGAAGGCTCCTGAGACGGCTAACACAAGTGGTTTTTTCACGTTGTTCCAGACGTGGTTGTTTCCGGGCACGGAACATAATCTCTTCGGAGTTTCACCGAGCTGCATTCCTCAGTCGCGTGCGACGAGTTTTCGTCGCGTCCAGGTGCGTGCGTCGCACACATAGTTAAGAAGTTCGTCTTCTTGTGTGTGCAGACTCTGAGAGAGCAGTGTTTATGTTTCCGATCCGGCTTTCCAGTTCACGACCGTAACCTACATAAGGCACATAATTCTACGTTTTCTGTTTGTAAAGTTGGTCAAGAAATTTTCAAATCTGCAATAAAAACGGCAGAAAAAAGCCAATTGTTTGTTCGCTCACCGCGCAAGAAAATGTGGGTGAAAACACTCAAGAATGGTTCTTAATACCAGTTTTTAGCCTGTGAATGCGCCCATGCACTGCATGGTTTTCCGTAACGACCTTCGATATATCCAAGGCCCCATTTAATCTGTGTTCGCGCATTTGTACGCCAGTCCGCACCGGCCGTTGCCATCTTGCTACCAGGCAAAGCTTGGGGGATTCCATACGCGCTTGAAGATGGGTTATCTGCCCGTACGTTCCAGCGGCTTTCTTTCATCCAAAGTTTGTCTAGACACACGAATTCTGATTCGTCCCAACCCCTTTGAGCCACCATCGATTTAGCGACAGCTTTAGCTTCTGAAGCGGACAAAACAGTTGTGCTTGGGTCTGCAACGGCGAGCGTTCCAATACCAATAATTTCGTCTTGCGGCTCAACCAAAACAGTCTGTGCAATCACAACACGGTCAGCCTCTTCACCGTTCAGTGTTGTCACATCGTACGTGGTGACGGCCTTACCAACACGACCCTTTTGCAGAACAACCTTCTCCCCTTTCATGAGGTTAGGGTCTTTACGTTCCACAACTTCAAACGGTAACGCTTCAGTGACCGTGTCAGAGGCACTACCAGCACGGTGAACAGTTACTTCGTCACCATCCGTTAAGTATTCGTCCAGTTTCGGTTTAACGGTGTCGCCTTCTTCCAGCACTACACCCATGTCAAACAAAACATCACGCACTGTCGGATATGCCGTTACCGAATCAATGGATTGACCGTCAATGTGTACGGTCACTTTTTTCAGTGTAGAGATTCGTACAATTTGCCGTCCGACAAAATCGCCACGTGACGCCGAGACCGTCGCACCGGCAGCGCGCGAACCTAACTCGTCAAGGATGTCCCCTACCGTCGCGGCATTCGAGTCAAGGACTTCGCGTTTACCGTCGATTTCCAACTCGATTTTTTTTGCAGTACGAACAGTGACTGTACTTCCATTAAGAACGACATCACCAGCGGCAGGATACACATGGTCGGATGCGTCAAGGCTAATGTTTTGGTTTTCTAAAACGTCATCAACTGTTCGACCTAAAACATTAATATGCGACACCGAACCATCAACATCCAGAACAAGGTTTTTGCTCAAGTTGACGTATGTGAAACTCGCACCAGCGATAGTTGCAAGCACGACGCTGCGCGCAACCCACTTGGTTGCGTTGGACGCAGGTGAACCCAAAGCACTATCTCCAAACTAAAAGCGAAATGGCGGCACGCGTATTAGTAATATCTTCGTACTACGGTATCCAACATTTCTTTCGAGGTCACTAGCCTGTCCGAAAACAATTCTTAAAAAGGTTGGTTACCAGAGCCCATAAACTGTATGCGTGTTTTCAACAATGCGTTGGCATGCATCGACCAGGTTTAATTCCTGTACGTGAGCAATCGTGTGCACCGTATACGGCATCAGGTATGGCGCATTCGGCCTGCCCCGATAAGGGTGCGGTGTTAGATATGGCGCGTCAGTTTCTACCAATACATGGCTGGTAGGAGTACGACGTAACGCTTCACGCAATTCGTTGTTCGCGCCAAAAGTAACAGGACCAGCAAAAGACAAATACCAGCCATGCTGCGCGGCCAGATCAGCCATTTCTGCGTCACCGGAGAAACAATGAAATACCGTACGTTCCGGTGCGCCATCAGCTAATAAAACATCAATTACTTCTTGATGCGCATCACGGTCATGTATTTGCATAGCAAGATTAAGTTCTTTAGCTAAAGCAATATGCGCACGGAAAGATTCTTTTTGTGCCAGAAAGCCTTGCTCACCTGCACGGAAAAGATCAATCCCGGTTTCTCCAATAGCCCGAATTTTGTTGTTTGATCGGGCAATCCGTTCAATTTCTGCAAGAGCATCATCGAGTGACGTGTCATGTCGTGACTCGTACCGAGGTTCGAGCCCATCTGGCCCTACGTCTGCAGTATGCGTATGCAAAGGCGCTTCATTAGGGTGGATGGCAATCGCACCGGCTAGCGCAGCATGCTCACGGATCATTGAGTCTGTGACACGAGCTGATTCGAGGTCGCATCCAACCTGAATCATTTTGCTTACGCCCACACGCGCTGCATCAGAGATCACTTCGCTGATGCTTGGCAGTGGAACGCCTTCGCGCAACACATCACCCAAAGATTCAAGGTGAGTGTGGTTGTCGATGACTGGGCTCGGCAGCGCTGGTGGCGCTGCCGGCCATGAGTAGTCTTTGGCTTTGCGGCCCATTTATGCGGTTGCTGCCTCGTCGACTCGTGGGAACAATGCTTCGCCCTTAGTCACTGTGGTGCCTGGCTTTAACCGGCCAAACTCTGCTGCGGTCTCGATCGGTTGTGCATCAAGCGCACCCAAGTATTCTTCGGCGCCAAGGGAGTCCCACAATTTTGCTGCTGCCTGCGGCATGACCGGATTAAGCAGAACAGCGAGAGTGCGTAGCCCTTCAGCCGCAGTCACGAGGATGGTAGCTAGACGACCGCCTTGGCCTGCCTCAGCTTCGTTCTTTGCAACCTTCCACGGCTCTTGTTCTGTGATGTACAGGTTCAGTGCATCAACAAGAGTCCACACAGCATCGATTGCACGGTTAGGTGAGATCGCGTCGATTGCTTTGTCAGCGTCGATTACAGCTTTAGCTGCAACATCTGCAATATGCTGTTCTGCTTGGGTGAGTTCCCCCGCAGTCGGTAAAGCACCGCCATAGTATTTGTTCACCATTGCGGCAAGACGAGAAGCAAGGTTTCCCCACCCGTTTGCGAGCGCAGCATTGTATTGCGCTGACATGTCTTCCCACGAGAATGAGCCGTCTTGCCCGAATTGGATTGCGCGCATGAAGTAGTAGCGGAATGCGTCTGAGCCGAATACGTCAATGATTTGGCTTGGTGCGATACCGGTGAGTTTTGTTTTGCTCATTTTTTCGCCGCCGACGAGTAGCCAACCGTGGGCGAAGATTGTGGTGGGGAGTTTGAGTCCTGCAGCCATGAGCATTGCTGGCCAGATAACTGCGTGGAATCGCAGGATGTCTTTTCCTACGAGGTGTACGCTCGCTGGCCAGTATTCGTCGAAGCGTTCTGGTGTTGGGTTTCCGTCTGCGTCGTGTTGGAGTGCGGTGACGTAGTTGAGTAGTGCATCAAACCAGACGTAGAGTACGTGGCTTTTGTCCCACGGTAGTGGGATTCCCCAGTCGAAGGTGGATCGTGAGATGGAGAGGTCTTGGAGGCCCTGTTTGACGAATCCGAGTACTTCGTTGCGTGCTGAGGCTGGTTGGATGAATTCTGGGTGTTCTTCGTAGAAGGCGAGCAACCGGTCTTGGTATTTGCTCATTGCGAAGAAGTAGTTTTGTTCGGAGATCATTTCCACGGGGCGGGTGTGGATTGGGCAGAGCTTTTCGCCCTCGTATTCGCCGGTTCCGTCGAGGAGGTCTCCGGGTTGTTTGTATTCTTCGCAGCCGACGCAGTAGGGGCCTTCGTAGGCGCCTTCGTAGATGTCGCCTTGGTCGTGTAGTTGTGCAATGAATTCTTGTACTGCGGTTTCGTGGCGTGCTTGTGTGGTGCGGATGAAGTCGTCGTTTGTGGCGTTGAGTGTGCCTAGTACTGGCTCCCATGCTTGGTCGACGAGTTTGTCTGCCCAGACTTGTGGGGTGACGTCGTTGTCGTGTGCGGTGCGCATGACTTTTTGTCCGTGCTCGTCTGTTCCAGTGAGGAACCAGACGTTCTCCTGGCGCTGGCGGTGCCAGCGGGTGATGACGTCTGCCGCTACTGTCGTGTAGGCGTGCCCAATGTGTGGGGCGTCGTTGACGTAGTAGATGGGCGTGGTCAGGTAGAAGGAGGTGTGTGCATCGGCCATACCCCTAATCCTAAGGGGTTAAGGTCTGCACTCGTGAACTTTTTTCGCCTTTCAGAACGTGATCTCGAAGATGTGTATCCGATCGGCGTTTTTTTGTTTCTTGGCGAGGGCTTTTTCTTCTTGTGTGTCTTGGGGTTGTAGTTCGCTTGGGGTGGGGGCTGTGTGCGCGGTTCTGTTGCTTGTGTAGGCGGTGAGGGCTGCGAGTTTTCCTGTTGGTGTTGTGGCGAGTGAGCCTAGTCGCCCGTAGGTGCCGGTGAGTAGTGTTTGGTTTTCCCCGAGCCCGGTGTCGGTGATTTCGTAACGGTGGATGTTTTGGTTGGCGTAGGAGGCAATATAGATGCTGTTGTCGGTTGCAACGATTGAACTTGGGTCAAGACGGTTGCCGGATATTTCCCATTCGAGGATGGGGTCGGTGTAGTAGGCGTTTGCGCCGCCGGTTCCTTCGAGGTCTGGCCAGCCGTAGTTGGCGCCGGAGGTAATCAGGTTGAGTTCGTCGGCCATGGTGTTGCCTGGTTCAACGGCAAGCATGGTGTTGTTGTCTGTCCAGGTGAATGCTGTGACGTTTTGGTGGCCGGCGCTCCATATTGCGGATGCGGTGAGTGGGTTGGTGGTTGGGAGTGTTCCGTCGGCTCGGATGCGAAGGATTTTTCCTGCGTAGGAGTCGAGGTCGCCGGCTAGGTGTGGTTGGCCTGCGTCTCCGGTTGAGATGTAAAGGTATCCGTCGTTGTCGAAGCCGAGTGCGCCTCCGTTGTGACCTGCACCGGCTGGTAATCCTTCGATGATGGCGGTGGGGTTTTCGAGTGTGGTGCCGTTGAGTGTTAGGCGGAACACTGTTGAGCTTTTGCCGCTTGAGGCGAATACGTAGAGTGCTGAGTCTTGTTCGAACTGTGGTGAGGCGACGATGCCGTACAGTCCTGCTTCGTCTGTGCTTTCGGCGCCTAGTTCGCCGACGAAGTTGGTGAGTTCGGTGATGCCGGCACCGGTTAGTTGTGTGGTTTTGTCTGCTGTTACGTGCGCGATGGCTACAGTTTTTTTCTCTGTGACGAGGAACGTGTCGTCTGGCAGGGTTGCGATGCCCCACGGGTCGGTGAGTTGTGTGCCAACTGTCGCCGTTTTTTTGAGTTCTACGTGTGGGATGGGCGTAGTGGATTCTGGGGCGTCTTGTGAGCCGGCTGGTTCTTGAGTGGCTGTTTCGTCTGTGGTTGTGCTTTCACCAGGTTCTGGTGTCGTGGTGGCAGCGAAGGTTGTTGTGCCGAGCACGCTTGAGTGGCTGCTGGGGGTACTGTTCTGCCCTGTTGCAGAGCAGGCTGTGAGGGAAAGTGCGGCCAGCACAATCGTTGAGTGAAGCATGGGTTTGCGTAAGGTAGGCACATCTTCCAGCATAGTTCGCTCGTCTTCATGGTGGCGGCAAGCACCCTCATTCAATATTCCCCTACCTAACTTCGTTGATGTGCAATAGGGTCGAGACATGAAAAACAAAGTAGTGTTTTTTCTGTCCCGTGGCCCAGATTTCGTCGCGTATCAGACGGCACCACAGGCCGGAGTATCAAGTCTCTTAGCATGACAACACACATCATCGACAAGAGGGAACTGAACACTTATTCCGAAACGAAAAGTGTTCGATTTCTGGCTTTCTCGCAAGGTTTCCAAAGCCTTGGCGGATCGATATTTACGGTATCTTTGGCAGTGTTTGCTGGGGCGCAGCAAGACATTCTTGGGCTTGGGCTCGTTCTAGCAGCGCGCACACTTCCTACGGTTTTCATCGCATTGGTTGGCGGGGTCGTTGCGGATGCTGTGAATCGTAAAACTGTTGCGGTAGCAACTTTATTTATTGTTGGGGCTTTAAATTTCCTACTATTTTGGGTGGTAGGAAGTCATGGTTTAGGGGTTGCTGCGCAGCTGATCTCTGTTATTGCGGGGCTGGCGACAGCGTTCGGCACTCCCGCACTCTATGCGTTGTTGCCAAGTATCGTTTCAAAGGAACGAAATTTTCAGGCAAACGCATTTGTCCGGACTTTCCGTAATGCAGGGGCACTGCTGGGGCCCATAGCTGTAGTTTTCATTGCTGCACGTTGGGGAGCATTATGTGGGTTAGGGGTAAGCGCTGGTTGTCTATTGATAGCCGGCTTGTTCCTACTTCCTCTTCGCGTGCCTGCGGCTCCGGTAACAAAGCGCACATCAACAGTAAGCAACCTAAAAGATGCGGTGCGATTGGGGCGAAGACACCGTTGGCTTCCTTTCATGATTGCGTTTTGGGCGGTTTTCTTAGCTGTTCAGGCTGGCGCGTTTGGTGTCACTCAACCTGTTTTCGCCACCCAAGAGTTTGGCCCACAAGCATGGGCTGCTATGTCTGTAGCTCTTTCAGGCGGCTACATTTTGACGAGTTTTGTCGCAACAAAACTTTCTCTCAATAAAAACCTCATGCTCATTAGTGTCGTCTTCGCTGCTTTAAGTGCGATCCCGAACCTTGTGATGGCTGTATCTCCGCATGTTGCGCTCCTTTGCGTGGGTGCTTTTGTCTCGGGCGTGGGATTGGAAATTTCTGGGATCGCGTGGGGATCCACTTTGCAGACACGAGTGGAGCGAGAACACATAGGAAAGGTGTCCTCATTGGACTACGCTGTGAGTTTTGGTTTCGTTCCCGTGGGGTATGCGTTGTACGGGGTGCTAGGACAAGCAGTTGATGCTCATACTCTTTTGCTTGGCACAGCTGTCATTTTGTTCACGTTGACTCTCATTGCTCTTGTCGTAATCATCAGTAATAGATACGACACCCTACCTACGCCCTCATCCGAAACTACTGCTTAGAATTTCGATGACCGAGTGGTATTTTTCCTGAACCTCCCGGTCAGCGTTTGGTGCGCGGTCAACGCCAGCCTTTTTTATCGCAAAAACAGGTAGATTGGGTTTATGTCAGAATCTTCACTGCGTAAAGCACTCATCGTCGTTGATGTTCAGCCTACTTTTTGCGAGGGTGGCGCTTTAGGTGTTGCTGGCGGCAACACTGTTGCTGCTCGCATCGCCCAGTACGCCCACGATTTTCGGGAACAATATGCACTCGTTGTGACGACGCAAGACTGGCATATAGATCCCGGCACCCACTTTTCTGACGAACCAGATTTCATCGATACGTGGCCGCCACACGGCGTTGCTGGAACACCCGAAGCAGAATTACATCCTGCGCTAGCGCAGTTAAACCCAGATGTGAGCGTAAAGAAAGGCCAATACGCTGCGGCATACTCCGGTTTTGAAGGGGTTACCCCATCTGGTGCCACGTTAGCGCAAGTACTTGCAGACGCCGACATCACCGATATCGATGTCGTTGGCATTGCCGAATCACATTGTGTGAAAGCAACAGCACTCGACGCTCAAGCCCTAGGCTTAGAAGTCAACGTGTTCAAGGACCTGACCGTTCCAGTAACACCCGAACAAGGCGCAGCTGCCCGAGAAGAACTACGAGCAGCAGGAGTCAACCTTGTAAAAAGTAGCGACCTTTAACGTTGCTCTACACCTGATTTAGCGGCGAGGGCTGCCGCATACAATTCTCGTTTTGAGTATTGTGCGCTTTGTGCCACCTCGGCGACAACAGTCTTAAGGCGTTCACCTTGCTGCACCCGTTCTAACACCTCTGCGACTAGGGTATCGACAGAGATTTCTGCGCTGCCGGTGTCTCCTGCAACGACTATCGCTATTTCGCCCCGTAACTGTTCCGTGGCTGCATGGCTGCTGAGCTCTTCAAGCGTTCCGCGTAAAACCTGCTCATACGTTTTGGTGAGTTCACGACACACTGCTGCTCGTCGATGTGCACCCAGTTCATGGGCCATCGCTTCAAGCGTGGCTGCTATCCGGTGCGTCGATTCAAAAAACACCATCGTGCGTCGTTCTGTTCGCAAAGCAGCGAGGGCCCGTTGCAGTTCACCAGGTTTGCGTGGTGGGAACCCTTCAAAAGTGAACCGATCCGTTGGCAACCCTGAAAGCGCAAGAGCAGTAAGCACAGCGCTCGGGCCAGGAGCTGCAGTAACTGTTAGGTTGCGCTCGATAGCGCGACTAACAACTCGGTAACCCGGATCAGAGACAGAAGGCATACCTGCGTCGGTGACGACAAGAACATCCTGTCCGCTCTCAACAGCATCCAAAAGTTCGTCGGCTTTATCGTTTTCGTTGTGTTCGTGGAAACTGACGACTTTTCCGTTCACCACAATGTTTAATCGTTGCGCTAACGCGTAGAGGCGCCGGGTGTCTTCTGCCGCAATAATTGGGGCATGTTCGAGGAGGTCTCGGAGCCGCAGTGATGCGTCATCAGAGTTACCAATAGGTGTACCTGCAAGAATTAGTCGTCCACTCATACACATAACCTTGCCATGTCGCCTAGGATTGCAGGCGTGAGCGATTCAAGTTTTCCAGATAACTCCGTCACAATTCCCGCTGTTCCTAGTGAAAAAGACGCACATGAGCCTTCCACATACGACCGTCTTCTCGGGTCGTTGTTTTCGGCTCGTCAACTTGCGGTAGATGCTACGCGTCGCGCTCGCATGTGGGGGTGGCTTGCTCCGAGCCTTGTCGCGCTGTTTGCGGGGGTGCTGCGTTTTATTCGATTGGGCCAGCCTCCTACTTTGGTGTTTGACGAAACCTATTATGTGAAGGGCGCATATACGCTGCTTCGTAATGGGTATGAAAATGATTGGCCCGATGATCCTAATGAGGCGTGGAACTCTGGGGTTTTAGACGGCTATCTACCGAACGCTGACTATGTGGTGCATCCACCGCTCGGTAAGTGGATGATCGCGTTTGGTATGTGGATTGGCGATCCAAGCAATGCGTTCTTCTGGCGTTTTTCGACGGCTCTTGTTTCTGTTATTGCAGTGTTTTTAATTGTGCGGGTTGTCCGTTCAATGACTGGCTCTACCCTTGCTGGAGTTGCTGCCGGTGGGCTGTTCGCCATTGATGGTGTTGCCATCGTGCATGCTCGGACAGGACTTCTTGATTCATTCTTAATGTTTTTCGTTGTTGTTGCGTTTGTGCTTCTTGTTAAGGACCGCACATGGCGTCGGAAACGTTTGGCTCGTCGTGTTGCCGCGCGGATAGATCATGGCTTACCGGTCAGTGATTGGGGGCCACGTTTAGGGTGGAGCTGGTGGCGTTTTTCGGCTGCACTTACTTTGGGCTTAGCGTGCGGTGTGAAATGGTCTGGCCTGTATTTTCTTGCCGTTTTTTGCGTGATGGCTGTGTTGTGGGATGCAGGGGCTCGTAAGGCCGTAGGTGTCAAGCATTGGATGCTTGGGGCTTTTTGGCGAGATGCTGTTCCCTCTGCACTCATTATGCTTCCAACAGCGTTCATGGGGTATCTGCTGGCGTGGACGTCATGGTTCGTTAATGACAACTCGTATGGCAGACACTGGCATGTTGATCATCCTGGCTCGTATTGGGAGTGGATTCCGACATGGATGACAAACATTTCAGAAGTGCTGCGTTCCTTGTGGAACTATCACTCGTCCATGATGAACTTCCACACGGGATTGAGCGCAGAACACACGTATATGGCTAATCCGTGGGGTTGGCTTATTCAGTTGCGTCCTACTTCTTTTTATTGGGAAAAGTCGGTTTCTGGTGAGAACGGTTGCTCCTTTGACGAATGCGCGGTGGCTGTCACGTCATTGGGCAACCCATTGTTATGGTGGTTGGCTACCGCAGCTTTCGCATATTTGCTCTTTAGGTTAGTCACTCGTGCCGATTGGATTGCGGGCGGTATCGTCGCTGGCGTTGTTGCTGGTTGGGTGCCGTGGCTTTTCTTCCCAGACCGCACCATTTTTACGTTCTACACGATTGCTTTTGCACCGTTCATGTATATGGCTTTGGCCTATGTGGGTTATCTGCTGTGGTTGCGTGCAGAACAACACCCTGAACACAAAAGCACGGTGAAGATTTTGCTGATCGGCTTTACGATCCTGATTCTCATTGTGTCGCTGTTCTTCTACCCCATTTGGACTGCCATGCAGGTGCCATACGATTTTTGGCGTTTGCACATGTGGCTACCATCGTGGGTATAGGCACTAACCTTCGGCTGTTTCACCCGAGAAGTTTGCGCACAATGCCAAGCTTTTTAGGGTGAAACGGCGGGTAAACAAGGGCGAGTGTATCTGGAGAAAGAGGTTTCGATACGACCGCTTTTTCGTGGCTAAACACTTCAATCGAACGTTTCCCGTGGTACGCACCCACACCACTTTCCCCTACCCCACCAAAGGGAAGATCTGGGATGGCAAGGTGTGCAATAGGCAAGCCAAATGTCACGGCACCTGAACTTGTGTCTTGCAAAAACTTTTTTCGCACATGTTTTTGTTCAGAAAACACATACAGCGATAACGGTTTTTCTTTGCTCGTAATGATGCTTATCGCTTCGTCCTCGTCCGCTACCGGCAGTACAGGAAGCAGCGGGCCAAAGATCTCTTCGCTCATGAGCGGAGCCGTATGGGGCACATCAACTAAAACTGTAGGGCCAACATACTTGTGAGTTTTGTTGTGTTCTCCACCCACAACAATCCGACCATTTTCGGGCCCCATCAAGCCAACTATCCGATCAAAGTGGGCGTCGTTGATAAGCCGACCATAATGTGTATTGTGCTCAATATCGTGACCATATAAATCTTGCACAGCAGCAATAAGCTGCTCTACCAGTTCAGCTTCAACATCTTGAGAAACCAACACATAGTCAGGTGCAACACATGTTTGACCAGCATTAATAAATTTTCCCCACACAATACGTTGCGCAGTGACTTTCACATCGACTGAACCATCAACATACACAGGCGATTTTCCGCCTAACTCCAATGTGACAGGTGTGAGATTACGGGCTGCAGCAGCCATAACAATTCTGGCTACACGCGCATTTCCGGTATAGAAAATATGGTCAAACTTTTGTTCAAGCAACGCAGTAGTTTCAGGCACGCCACCTTCAACAACTTTCACCGCCCGCTCATCTAAATATGCGGGAATCAGTGAAGCCAAAAGCCGCGATGTCTCAGGAGCAAGCTCACTAGGTTTAATAACTGCGGCATTACCAGCCGCCAAAGCCCCAACGAGTGGCGCCAACACAAGCTGAAGCGGGTAATTCCACGGCGCGATAATCAAGACAACGCCCAGCGGCTCTAAAACCGTGTACGCAGTTGCTGGCGCGACCGCAAGTGATGGTTTAACGTAGGACGGCGCTAACCATCTTTTGAGGTGTTTGATGGTGTGTTTAATTTCTGCACGCACCAATGACGTTTCAGTCAGAAATGTTTCAGTGGGATGCTTCCCTAGGTCTTCTTTTAATGCGTGCGCAATCAGGTTTTCGTTTTCACGCAGCAGCGCGTCAAGGGCCCGTAACTGTTCTAAACGCCAAGTACGCGGCTTAGTTATACCTTCATCGAATGCTTCGCGTGCGCGAGTAACGTGTTGTTTCACTAAGTCCATGATCTGCCTCTTACTAAGCGTCAACTAGGCAATGTGTGGCACCAGCCTACCTAGCCCAGCCCGACATAACCTAGACTGCTCGTCGGCGAGCCAAAACAGAGTTGAGATTTACACCAAGGCTGTCCACAGTTTCACCAGCAGCTTCTGACTGTTCGCGATCTTCTATCGCACGGTTACGCGCCTGCGAATCATGCGCGATTTGTTCCATTCGCTGCTGGGTGATCTGACGAAGTTCAGCGCTGATTGGTGGTGGCTCCCAGCGTGGAGCTGCCGCCTTTGCCGCATATACCGGAGGCGGAACTGAAACAGCAGACCACGTGGTATCTGAAGCGGAAGGTTGGACTTGCGCTTGCTGCACCGACGTGCGAACAGGTGGAGTAACAGGTGCCGCTTGTTGAGTCTGACGCACTACCGGAATTGGTGCGCTGTGCGCGCTTGTGACACTACGCGCTGAGCCCGATGCAGCTACGTGAGCCGTACTGCCAGAAGCAGGTTGTGACATATGTGGTCGCTGAGAAGAAGGACGCGATTGCGCCACATCGTGTGCAACAGGGCGGCCAGTAACGTGCTTTTTTGCGAACATAGACGCTTCAACTCTGCTCATGACAGTTGTTGATACGTCTTCACGCACACGCTCAATTTGTCCAGTGCGCACCGCAGGAACGGGGCGACCTGCTAAACGCCGTTCTGTTGGAGACATCTCCCGGGCAGGATAAGCGCGCTGGCGTTCGCGTTCTTCATGCGCCGCATCTGCTCGTTGGTTCGCTACAACTGCACGGCGCCCCAGCACCAGCACAGTAGCTGTACATCCAGCAGGAAGAGCAATAAACAGCGGGTTTACAAGTTTCATCACGGCAAGCGTCACCACAACCGCCGTCACGCATAGGAGAACAAACGTTAATATCGCACGGCGTCGGGCTGCTGCCGCTCGGCGCTCATACACGGCACGTCGCGCTGGTGAGGCCTGGCTCGTCATCGTTCCTCCTTGCAGATCTTGCCGTTGCGGGCGTGTGTCCATGCCCAGCGGCGGAGTCAAAATCGCTGACGAGCTGGTCGGCTCAGATCGCGACGCTACCCCATCTTCTTTGCTGCTTTGCGTGCATACTGCGAGTACTCGTAGTTCACCAGAGAACCGATCCTCAGCCCGCGAATCCTTCATGTTTTGTCGCCGCCGCAATGCCGACGGGACAAAATAGGCAAGCCACAACCCCACGATCGCTAAGATACCAAGGGTCACTGGTGAGTCCACAGTCATGACGTTATGCCAGTGCAGCAAGCCCTAACGGGATCTCATTCGGTGTGTCGTCGAACCAAATGACACTAGTGTAAACATACCGTGAAAAGCAACTACCCATGTGCTCCCCACGGAGAAAACACCAAACTAGGAATTATCGGCGTAATTGCGGTAACGCTGCACCATCGAACCATCAAAATCATCGCGTGTAAGTGCGAAAGTTCTGTGGTCAGACCATTCACCATTAATGTGCAAATATTTTTCGCGAACGCCTTCATCGCGTAACTGCAGTTTTTCGGCAACACGCAAACTCGGCGCGTTATGTGGACGAATGTTTATTTCAATACGATGCAACCGCAAAACATCAAAGCAGTAATCCATAAGAAGAGCCACAGCAGTTGGGGCAACGCCCCGCCCTGCAGCGGCTTGAGCCACCCAGTAACCTATGCTGGCGCCGCGCAACGAGCCATACACAATATTGGCAACCGATATTTGACCGATAAATTCGCTGTCCAAAAACATGCCAAACATCAGGTTGTCGCCAGTGCGTCCGGCACGATTCAGTGCAGAAACATATTGCGGAAAAGTTTGACGACGAATCCGCTGTTCCCCACTCACCTGCGGCACAGTTGCTTCCCACGGCGCTAACCATTCACGGTTTATTCGTCGTACAGCATGCCACTGTTGTTGATCGCTACGTTTTAACGGTCGTATCAGCAACGAACCATAAGGGGGTTCATTCCATGCGTCTTCACGCAACATAACCGGCCATCGAGTCGAACGAAACACCGCTTGTCACCTTTCAACCTCGATACCGTTGTGTATGTGTTCACACGTTAGTCATCAAGGATAAGACAGTGCAAGGGGCTACCAATTGTGACTTCTCGCGTGTCTTCTGGAACGACCGCTAACGCGTTCGCTTGGGACAATGCACCCATCGTGAGAGTTTCTGCACGGGCAGGGTCACCTACGGGAAAGAACTGATACCCCTCGTCTGGGCTGCCTGTTACAACTACTGGCAAAAATTGCCTGATCCCGGGCGGGCTCACCCACCGTGTTGTAGAAATAGCGGCGATAGACGGTCGATACACATCGGTGTATCCGGCCATTGCCCGTAAAGCTGGCCGTACAAAAACCTCGAAACCTATTTGCGCTGCGGCGGGATGCCCGGGCAGGGCGTACATGGGTACGCGACGTTCTTCGTCACGAACAAAGGTTTCTACAGCCAACTCGCCACACCCTTGGTTCATGCCTGGGTGCATTGCAACATGGTCAAAGCGCACTTTACCTAATGGGCTGAGTACGTCTTTGAGTGTGTCATTTTCTCCTTCGGAGAGGCCGCCGGTAGTTATTAACAGGTCTGCGCGCACAAGTTGATCTTCCAGTGCTTCACGTAACTGCGAGTTTGCGTCAGATACTGGGGCTACCTGAATGGCGACCCCTCCAACGTCCCTCACGGCCGTGCGCAAAGAGGGTCCATTCGCGTCAAAAACTCCCGGCTGGTTTGACCCTGGCTGAATGAGTTCGTCGCCGATCGGCACAATAACTACGCGTGGGGCAGGGTGCACTCGAATGCGTTGATAACCCAGACTTGCAGCGAACGCTATTTGGCGTGCACCAAGACGTGTCCCCGCCCGTAAAGCAGTTTCACCTGCTGCAACGTCGGAACCGCGTGACCACACATGCTGACCGGGTTCGGGCCGCTGGTACACGTGAACTGTGGCATCTCCACGGTTTGTGTCGTGCAGAGGAACAACCGTATCTGCACCTACGGGCAATGGAACACCAGCGGATACCCGTATCGCTTGAAACTCGACAATGCGAAAAGGTTCAGCAGTCGCATCATTCACAACATGAGCGACAGGTAATGTTGCTGGATTGCTTGGGCTTGCGCCACGCACATCATCGCTACGCACCGCATAACCGTCACATGCTGCCAGCGGACGAGAAGGGACATCTTCAGACACGACGATGTCGGCAGCAAGAATGCATCCAGCAGCATCAGTTAACACGACATCAATGGGGGAAACCTGATGAACCATGGCGAGTACGTGGGCAAGTTGTTCTTGTACAGTTCTCATGCCGACCTTAAGGTGTTGCGTGCGGGGATAAATATTAGGCTAAACCACACGACATAAATTTCGGCGGATCTTTAACTTTACGGCAACGTTATGACCCCATCATGGCGTTTTCTTTGAGATACTTTGACTATGAGCGGCACGAAACAGCCCTATCCCAACGCTGAAACCACAGACATTGAAGAAGCAAAGTCGGCATTACGGCAAGCCTTACGTGAAACAAGGAATGCCCGTTCTGAAAGGCTACGCAAAGAAGCAAGCCAAGACATCGCCTCTACCGTCTTATCCATACCTGAAGTAAAAAATGCGCAACGAATAGCTCTCTATGCATCGCGCGCTGGCGAACCGTCAACACTCCCCCTGCTCAATTATCTACAAGCAATGGGAAAAACCATTTTGCTTCCCGTACTTGGTGCTGGATTGCAGCGTGACTGGGCAACCTATGCTGGCGAAGACGATCTACTGCAACGCGCACCAGGCAGACCACCAGAGCCTTCAACGGATGCTTTAGGCCCTGACGCGCTCTCCACAGTCGATGTCATCTTGGCTCCAGCACTTGCCGTTGACAGTTCTGGCACTCGTCTCGGACAAGGCGGTGGCTGGTACGACCGTGCCCTTGCCTACGCGCAAGATGGCGTCAAAATCATCGCTCTTGTCTACCCCGAAGAAATCTATGATGCGGCCACCCGCCCACTCCCACGCGAACAACATGACCTTCCTGTACATGCAGTGGCAACCACCACAACATGGATGAACCTACCCGCCGAGGCACTATAATCGGCACTCAGAGGGGTTGAGTAGGCGATACTCACCATTCACCTGTGAACTGCCAAATTAAAAGGAGAAATCGTGCCCACATACGCTTACCGTTGCACGGTCTGTGGCCACAACTTTGATGTACAGCAATCCTTCTCCGATGCTGCCCTCACGCAATGCCCACAGTGCCAAGGCCTACTTCGTAAGGTTTTTTCCACGCCGGGTATCACGTTTAAGGGTTCAGGTTTTTACCGCACGGATTCGTCTGCATCATCTTCGTCAAAAAACTAAATCACCACATGAGTGGGGGTAAACCGTTTGGTTTGCCCCCACTCATGTTTTCCCCAGAAAAAACCAGCTCACTATATGCACGGGTATGCGCTCAGTGTTTTCCCTCTGCATATTTTCAGCTGCATGGACAGGCATGCTAAAGCATGCACATTGCCCAGCGTCCACACCGTCGCACCACTAACTATTCCCGGCTGAACACCGGAATCTCATTACGCACTCGAATACAGTTTTCGCTGTGGAGGTACCGGTTTTTGTGGCTGGCAATAACCTGCATTTTGGTCAGTTCCCAAGCCTTACAGGCTTTAAACAGCGCAGTAACAGGAACTGATCTCACTATGCTTGTTGCAGCCCGGGATTTACCGAGCGGAACCGTGGCGAGCGCAACAGATTTTGTGGCAATCAGCCTCCCGCATAACGCCAACATTGAAGATTCGCTGACGGGTTTAACAAGTCAAGATTTTGATAACCTCACGGCGCTTATCGACATCCCCCAAGGAACTCCGGTCACCCCTAACGCTTTTCATGCTTCGCTTACTGACGATCCACTCATCGCTGGGAAAACGCTAACCTCAGTCACTATTTCTAATATGGGGATTCTTGCGCACGTGTCGCGCGGGACCACACTTGATCTGTACGCATCGCATGACACCAAGGGAACGCGAGTAGCGCACAAAGCAACAGTCATACGGGTGGAAAAGCCTCAAAACCATGACGACGATCAGGTGAAAGGATGGACACAACAACCACCAGATCCCCAAAATTACGACGATTCCAGTACGGTACTTATTGCAGTTACGCCAGACGAAGCCCAAGAACTTGCCGCATATCGTGATTGGGACGGGGCTTTGATGGCAGCAATCGTTACCTAACGTGCCGCCTTTAAGCGGCATCGCCACGACCAAGGAGTACAACTCACGTGAAAGACATGTTAAACGGCTTCAAAAACTTTGTCCTTCGAGGAAATGTTATTGACCTAGCGATCGCTGTCGTGATTGGTGCTGCTTTCAGCAAAATTGTTACGAGCCTGGTCGAGAACTTTATGAGCCCCCTCATTGCAGTGTTTTTCGGCGAACCAGATTTTTCGCAAGCTCTTATTCTTAAACTCAACGGAGCCGAATTTAAATTCGGTGCCATCCTAACCGACGTAATTGGCTTCTTAGCGATCGGTGCTGCCCTCTACTTCTGCATCGTCTTGCCATTGAACAAGTTGCACGAGCTGCGGAAAAAGGGCGATGCACCAGAGCCTGAAGCTACCCCAGAAGACATCGCATTGCTTCAAGAAATCCGCGATCTGTTGAAAGAACAGCGCAGCGCATAATACGCACACGCCTGACATAGCCATCTGGCATAAACAGAGTGGGTGGTCCAGTTGTTTTCAACTGGACCACCCACACGCGTATGTACGTCACCGACCCCAATGGGGTGGCACATCACGCAACAGCCGTTCATCATTGCCGTTGTCGGTAGATGTGTTCGACTGTGCATCATCTTTTTCGTCGGTGCTGACCCCAAAGATCGCTTCGCGTTCCGTACCTTGACGCACTACACGACGATGTGTGCGTTTCTTCCCTTGTGGGGCTGCCGGCGGCTGTTCTGGTCGCTGCGGTTCTGGTGTTTCTGTAGGCATCTTAGGAATACACGCGCCTAATCGCGTAAGAAATAGCCGAATCGACGCGGTGACTGCGTCGACGGATTCCTAGTTCGTCACGCATTATTGCTGCGATTTCTTCTTCGTCGCGGGTGATGCCGTCGGAGATTATCCACAGGGCTAGTTCATCAAGTTGATCATCGCCGTAAGCGCTCATGGGTAAACCGAATGGAACATCTGGTCGTTCTCCACGGCGTGCTTGCAGGCTGCTGTCTTCAGGTTCGACAGACTGCTGCGTTGCAGCAGATACGGCATCTGACAATAGAGTGTCTGATGCTGTCCGCTCTGCTTCAAGCACGCTAAAGGTTGCGTCAGATGGGATCACTGGCAGCGCCCCCGTTGCGCGAATGTCTCGAGCCCTACGATGTGCTTCTACCCTAAACACGGCTTCGCGAACTTTATTAGCTTGCGCTTCTGGGTCTAAGAACAACGCTACCGACCATAGTGTCACAACAGACCAGCCAAGGGCTTCTAAGCGTTCCGCGCGATGTCGATCACGGGCGCGCAATGAGGGCTGCTCAACGTAGGCGAGGTCGTCGGTAAGAACCGCAACAAAGTATTCACCGGGGAAATCGGGGTGCCCGGCAACCAGTGGAATGCGTTCAGAGCCGTCAAAACCGTAGTTTGTTTCCACACTCAACCCGAATTTCCATAGCCTGTCAGCTAAGTCAATGAGGAGTCGGTCTGGTTCGGTTGATGACGCGACGCTAAGGTCTGTGTTTCCGTCATCTACGGTTTCGTCTGTTGCGGCGATATCGGTGCGCTCGGCTTCAGCTGCACCGTCCGGTGTCTCTTCCGTAACGTCTTGTGGCGTATCGGTGTCGTTATGAGCCTGCTCGGTTTCGTCGCTGCTATCGACTGGTTCCATGGCTGCTGTGTCTTGTGCAGCGTCAGGCGCAGCGGTTGCAGATTCAACGGCAACGGACTCGTTTTCGCGTGTTTCCACGTGTGCCACGGCTGAAGTTGTGTGCGCTGGGTCTACCGTACGTATGCCCGAAGTCAGCATCGACACAAGTGAACGTGCAGCGTCAGACGGTTCTCTATGTTCAGGCGCAGGGATTGGATCGCCTTCGCCTCCTGCAGCGAAGTCGAGCATTGCGCCGAGCATACGAGCTCCTGGGGAACGCAGTCGTTGCACGTCGAGGTCGTCGGCGTTAAAGCACGCAACAACGGTGAGACGACGACGAGTCACGCCAAGTGCGTTCAACAGTAGTGCGCCACCGTGTGGTTCAGATATTTCGCCAAACCGGTGAAGGGTGCGCCCGTGTGGGGTGCGCCCAAAACCGAGGGAGAAGATAACTGCGTCGCGGTTGAGTCCGGCGACTCCACGTACGTCTGAAATGACGACAGGTTCAATGCGTCGCGGGTCGAAGAACGCTACTAGTGCGTGGTTTTCGCGGACTTGCGCGACGATTGCTTCGCGGATTCGGTCGCTGTGCAGTTGTGATCCGGCGATGATCGCGAGGGATTCTTCTGGGTGGTCGAGTGCGTGGCTGATGGCGAGGTCAACCACTTTGTCGATTTCTGCGTCGGTTGAGAGAACAGCGCCTGTTTCGGGGTCGGGCATTCCTGTTCCGTACACCTGTTCAAGCCGCACAAAACTGGTTGCTGCTGGTAGAGGTATGGGTGCAAGGACGTCAGAGTACCCGTGCTTCATGAGGAATCGGGTGAGTCCTGAATCTCTGCGCAGTGCGTCGCCTGATAGTGATACTCGTGGCAGGATGTCTGCGAGTTGGGAGATCGCCCCACCGGCAGCGCAGCGTGGGTCACCGATGACAACGACTTGGCGGCCTCGAGCTATCGCAGACAGCAGTGATTCTACGGGCAGGTGTTGCACTGCGTCGAGGACGACGAGGTCTACTGTTCTGCGTGCTGGCAGCAGGTGCGGAACCATGGTTGGGGTGGCGACCGTGCATGGGCGTAGTTTGCGCATGACATCGCCGTATTCTTCATATGCTGAACGCACGGATGTGAGGCGCTCTTCTATGAGCATCCCAAAGAGGCCTTCGCCTTGGTCTCGATAGTTGCGCAACACTGATTGGGTTTGGTTGATTGCGGCGACTTTGATGGGCAGGGAGAGCGAGTCAACGTGTGAACGGTCGAGTTGCCGGAAGCGTTGGGCGTAGGTTTCGAAGCTGTTGCCGTCTATTCCTGCGAGGTATGGGTCTGCGGCGAGCAGGTGTTCGAATACGGAGGCCCACCATGCTAGGTCGAGTTCTGCGTCCATAAGCATGGGGTCGATGCGACGCTGCGTGAAATCTTTGAGGAGTTCTGCGAGGCCTAGCCTTGTTAGTCCGCGGGTGAGGCGGGTACGTTCTGGCAGGGTGACGAGTGCGGCGCTGTCGTCACGGAGTCGTTTGAGTCGGTCTTCTAGTGCGTCGAGTGGTGCGTCTTCGAGGTCGCCGCCGATTGGGGTTGTAGCGAGAACTGGTGCGAGTTCGCGTACGTCGTTGAGTACGTCGTAGTAGTTGCTTTCGATGTGTGCAAAGTTTTCGGGGAGTCGCGGCCAGCCGCCTGCTGGGCAGTGGTGGGCCCACACTTCGCGTTGTTTTTGTATTTTTACGAGGGATTCGTGTAGGTCGGTGACTCGAACGCCGGGGCGCACCATGTCTTTTGCGCGTTTGACGAGGCGGCGGCGTTGCACTCCGCTCATTTCGATGGCTCGTTCTGCACGCCATTGTCTGGTTGCTGTGGCTGCGACGAGATCGTCTGCTGCGCGTTCAAAGACGAGTGGCTGGAATTGGTCGAGGATTTCACGCATTCCAGCGAGCATTTCGAGTTGTTCGCCCCATTGTTTGAGCGTGGGTGGGGTGGCTAGTCCGGTTTCTTCGCTTACGCGTGCGACGTTGGCGCGCAGGGTTGCGAATGTGGTGTCTAGGAGACGGTTGACGTGTGCGAGTGCGGTGTGTGCGGCTTCGTCGGATTCGATGTTGGCGCCGAACCAGGGGGTTGCGGCTGGGCGGATTGTGAATCCTTCAAGTTCTGCGATTCGGGTGAGGTCTTCGCTGATGTGGTCGCGCTGGCCTGATGCGATGCGTAGGAGTGTGTCGGAGTCGAATCGTACTGAGGTTGAGGGTGCGGGTCGTTCTGAGGTGAGGCGGGCCAGCGCTTGGAGTGCGTCGTATGCGGATACTCCCCAGGGGTCGCGTTTTACGTGCATGCCGTCGACCATTTTTCCGAGGTGGTCTCGGGTTTCTTTGAGGGCGAGGCGGTTGTCTGCGATTGCTCGGGTGTCGAGCGGGTTTGTTTCGAGGGTCATCGCTGATAGGAGTCGCCGTGAAACGATGGTGCGCCAGTTTGGGCTTGGGATGACGTCGAGGAGGAGTTCGTCGAGTCCCATACTGCGTAGGCGTGAGGTGAGGTCGAGGGCTGCTCTGCGGTGGCCTGGAACGTAGAGGATGTTTCGTCCGATTGCGGCGGCTTCTGCGACGATTGCGGCGGCTACGCCGGTTGAGTCTGCCCCAATGGGTGCGTCTACGAAGATGTGTGATCCGGTGGCGAGCGCGTCTAGGGCTGCACGTCCGGTGATGTCGAGGTCCCCTACCCCTCGTTCGAGGTTTGGGTCGTAGTCTGCGACTTGTGGTTCTGGGAGTTCGACGTTGAGGAGTTCGCGCGCTTTTTCGTCTCCTGCGAGTGCCGCAATTATTTCGTGTCGTTCCAGTCCGACGTGGAAGTCGTCGAGGTCGTCGACGAGTGCTTGGCCTGGGTGCACGAATGTGCCGACGAGGAGTTTGTCGACCATTTCGAAGTCGGGTAGTACTGCTTCGCCGAGGGAGTTGATGCGGTCGAGTGCGGTGGATGGGTCGAATCCTGCGCCGGTGAATGCGCCGCGGGCTAGTGCGATGGGGTCGAGCAGTGCTCCGCGTGAGCGTAATGCGCGGGCGAGGACGGGGTTGACTTCTGCGCTGGGTTCTAGGCTGAGCTCGAAGTCTGTGTCTTGGCCGCGTGAGGAGATGGAGATGGGGCGCAGTAGGACTGGGGCTTTTACTGTTCGGCTGCGCTGTTGGGGAATTTGGGGTGCGAGGTCTTGCAGGTGCAGGGCAGTGTTGCCGGTGACGCGCGCGAGTGCGGTGACGTCGTTGATGACTTCTTCAGTGTCGGTTTCTGTCCATGTTGCGATGCCGATGGCGAGGTAGGTGGGTGCTATTCCGTAGCGTTCGGCTTGGTCTTGGGAACGTTGCGCGACTGCTCGGGTTTTCCTGCGGGCAACGGGGAGTGATGCGGCTTCACGGAAGATGTTGGTGAGGCGGGTTGGTCGGCCAGCGAAAAGTTGGGCGATTCCTGAGGGGTGGGCGGCGGTGAGGTCGAGTACGGCATCGCCGAGTAGGGAGACGTCTGCGAGGGATGAGTCGCCTGCTAGTTTGACGAGGGCGCGACGCCATTCGATGACAGAATCTGAGACGAGTTCTGCTGTGGTTTGTGTGCGCACGGGGGTTGGTGCAGGCGCTGGTGTGCTTGCGGTGGGCGCGCTGGTAGTGTCCAGTGCATTGCCCCCGTGCACGTGGTGTTCGGTGGCTCCTGCGCTGGAGCCGTTGCTCTGCGGAGTGCTCGCCATGTCGCGCAACCCTTTCGTCGTACTATGCAACCCATCCTTACCGTCAATGTGGAGTTCTCCCCCTTGCTGACGGTGACGTACAGGAAAATCCAATTTCACGTTATATGGGTTACCACGACGATTCAGACTGGCGCGCCGTAATTTTCGCAATTCTCCACAGTCTACTGTGGCAGTGTGCGCACTTTGTGACGAGAGGGCTTTTCTTATACGCGCCTCACGTCATGCACGCTACAGCCCTGTGAAAAGCAAAAAGGCGACCTAAGTCGCCTGTTGAAGGTACAGTGCGAGCCACGCAGGGGGCAGGCGGCTCGCACTGACACTCAAAATACTGCCCGACCGGTAAGTATCAGTCAACCATTTACGTTTTTCGGACAAAACCTTCGCGGGTAAACCATCTGCTGACCTGCGGTTATACAAAAAACCGAAAACTTAACGTGACAAACAACACACAGTAAGGGCACTTCTCCCCATGTTCTCGCTGTTGTCTCGGCAGTAGAAGCCTGTGACTTACACCTCGTCGAAAATCCAAAACATTCATGTGCACGTCAACAAACAGAAACCTGCAGGTCAACGCAACGCGACATACTCACAGAAGACCAATCCCCCACAAGTTAGACGCACATGAAAACCCAAGGCACATACCCAAACGGCAACCAGTGGATCAACGAATCTGGAATTATCTCAATAAAATGCGCAGTAGGTGGATGCGTCCACTACCGAATATTCCAGCAAGGAATCACAAACTACACGGTGACAACGGACGCACGCCACGGCCAAAACCTCAATACGGAACCACACACACTCTCACGGTTCCACCACACCCACGACGGCGTACTCGTGCACCACACCTATGGCACACGCGGCACAACAATGCGTGAATGGACCAGCCCTGCCACGGCACAGGCATCAGCCTCTTAAAAAGAAGAGTGGTGCGCCCGATAGGATTCGAACCTACGACACCCGCTTTAGGAGAGCGGTGCTCTATCCCCTGAGCTACGGACGCTTGGTTAGGGAACCTCCACTAGGGTACCCGCGATACGGCTAGTCCCCAAAACGTCTCGCACCACAATATGGTCTCCGTCCATGCCCCGTGCTCACATCACCGCCTCGAGATATCTGTGTGATGCAGTTGACGCAGCGAAAAACACGAGATGCGAAAGTTAGGCACGTAGCATCAGTGGAATGGAAGAAACACGACGGTGGTCACTCGTAGCAGCATTCGCACCTATCACGTGGGGCGCAGCCTACTACGTCACTAAAGCGTTTCTGCCCGAGGATGCACCATTGTGGGGCGCCGTGTTACGTGCGCTTCCAGCAGGAATTATTTTGTTGCTGTGGGCACGAAAACTACCCTCTGGTTCGTGGTGGTGGCGTTCCCTACTCTTAGGAACACTCAACATGGGAGTGTTTTTCCTGCTGGTCTATGTTGCGGCGCAGCTACTACCTTCGGGAACGGCGGCAACCATTATGGCCTTGTCTCCACTCGTCATGATGCTTGTAGGATGGCTGCTGTTATCTGACCGGCCGCGTGCGTTGCCTCTGCTAGGTGCAGCGTTTGGTTTTTTTGGTGTGTTCCTTATGGTGACAACCGGTACAGGACGCATTAACTTGCTTGGCATTCTTGCATCTGCCACTGCCATGCTCGTCACATCATTCGGTTACATTTTGACGAAAAAATGGACCAGTAAAGGTGATGCTCCTCCAGTGCTTGCCGCTACGTCATGGCAACTAACCGCTGGTGGCCTCATGTTGATTCCATTCGCGCTGCTTTTTGAGGGAACTCCCCCGGCACTAAACGCTTCAGAGCTTCTTGGTTTCGGTTACTTATCGGTGATCGCAACAGCAGTCGCATACCTTGCCTGGTTTACCGGGTTGAAGCATCTTTCACCTGGAACCATAGGTTTAGTTGGCCTGTTGAACCCCGTAACAGGGGTTGTCGTTGGTGCGATGCTTGGCGGTGAAAGTTTAACTGCCCTGCAAATAGTTGGAATTGTTGTCGTGCTTGTTGGCGTGCTACTGGGGCAACGTCAAACTATCAGTACAACAACCCCAACTATTCAAGGCGTTAGTGAAAACTCAGTACATAGAAAGTGAAATGACTTTCTTTGTCTCATCATCTATTTCGATTTGAGCGCTATAACTTATGTAGCCTGTATCAGACGATGACGCATTGGTTACTGCTGAATCGCTTACATCCAACACTTTTAACGTGAAGTAAAAATCTACAACAATGTTTGAGTTGTCATTAATGTAACGAGTCGCTGGTGAGGTTTCTTCTGTTTCATCAAGCCCCAGGATCTTCACCTTCTCTGGGGCTTTCTCCTCGCCAAACACGTACGAGAACTCGTCTCGTTGCATGCTTCCAAACCGGTTCATCTCCATGCGGTATTGCTCTCGCGCGTTTTCCTCAACAGGAATCCCAGCGACCATAGCGGGAAGGCCTCGCATTGAGCTCCCATCGTTTACTACCGCTTGCGTGTCTTTGACAATCAGCCCAGTCACTTCGGTCTGTAGCGCATTTGCCTGCTCTTGGGTGATGACTGCATCAATTTTTCGTATCGGATTCGTCACGTAGAAATAGACGTAGCCGCCTACCGCAACGCCGATATACAAGAAAACGAAAAGAACAATACTGAGCTTTTTAAACTTCACTCTTGCATACTCGCAGGGTTAGACGAGGTTTTCGTCCCACTTGAGACTGATTTTTATGCACTGGACCCCTCATACCGAACTACGCCTAGCCATGCATTGAACACTCAGCGATCTTGCTTGACGTCAATGAAACAATAGGCCTATGTCCCAAGATTTTCTTTCCACAGACAACCCGCCAGTAGACGCACTATGGGTGGAACGCGTTGGACCTCGTGAATATGTAGGGCACAACGACCGCGGCGCCACCGTTAACTTCGCGGGAGCAGGGGTTGAAGGCACCTTTACACCCGGCGAAATCATGAAGCTGGCCGCAGCTGCTTGCACGGGTCTCGTCACAGACAGGGCACTCGCACGACGAGTCGGCGACGATTATGAAGGACAAGTGCATGTGTCCTCCGTAAAAAACGATGCAGAAAATCGCTACGAATCCATCGAAGAGAAACTCGTCGTTGATATGTCTTCTCTTGGACCTGAGGTTCGTGAACGACTACTCAAACTTGTTGAACGCACTGTCGACTCACAATGCACCGTGGGACGAACAATTATTGCGGGCGCCCCAATCACTCTTGTAACGCCAGAAGCCTAAACCTATAGTGAAGGGCCCGTATCACTATTCGTGTTACGGGCCCTTTGGTTTAGGCGCTGTTGGTGAAGGGCAGCCCTTCACCACTTCAGCTTGCCGTGCTGTATCGGGTTGCACCACATTCTGTGCAACGACGAATCATGAAGCCTTGGTTGCGCCCAAATTCCAATGTGGAACCTGGCATTGTGCAACCGTAGCGGTGTTCAATTCCATGAACATCCACTAGTACTGGTCTTTGCAGTAAAGCAGTCATGTGTAGTCCTTTCTTTGTATAGCGGGTAACACGCATAGTGTTACGTGGTAGTACATGTTGTTTCTTTGAAGCTCTGTAACTTATCGTGCCTGTTGTGAGGTTAATGCAGGCACATTATCGGTAGGTGAACTACTCGTTACAGTTGTGCGGCTACCGGGCAGCTTCCGGCGCAGTCGGAGGCGGATCGAGTGTTGTTCGCGGTGTGCTGCACACGTGCGTCAATGCGTGGGGTGTAACGCGGTAGCGTGTGTTTCAACAATGTAGTAGTACAGACTAACCCAAAGTTACACGCTTGACTAGTCTTTTTTATGAAGTGAATGTCTTGCGTAGTTTTCTGTGTCTGTCCTAGTTCCGGTGTACTCTCAAATTCGATAGTGCCGTTACATGGGAAAAGGAGTTCCGATGAGTCCAGCGCTCAACATTCGCACCCGAGTTGACTCAGCGTTAGCTCGCGCCACAGCGATCCCTGAAGAAAAAATCCGTGCACATGTCAACGCTGTACGGGCAAAAAACCCACATGCTTCACCCGACGAGATCATTACAATCTTGTCCAAACAATTCACTGCTTTTCTGCAAAGTACTGGAGGCGCTGTCGGTGCGACTGCTGCTTTCCCAGGTATCGGCACAACAACTGCGCTTGTTTTGTCCGCAGCAGATTTAGCGGTGTTCCTTTCCGCAGCAAGCATTTATTCACTCGCAGTTGCAGAAGTACACGAAGTTCGCAGTGACGACCCCGAACGCCGCAAAGCCCTCGTGTTGTCGTCTGTACTTGGCGAGTCAGGCGCACAATCACTCACCGGTGTAACAGCTAAACCTGTCACTCAGTGGGGTACAACGATCATGACGTCCCTACCCAAATCAACGATCAAGCAAGTGAACTCAGTACTGTCCTCACGCTTCGCAAAACGATACTTTGTGAAGCATGCGGGTGCGACCGTTGGACGCATGATTCCGTTCGGTATCGGTGCTGTTGTTGGCATTGCAGGCGGGCGAGCACTCGCTCACACTGTCGTGCACCAAACGACCAAAGCGTTTGGTCCTGCACCGATTGAATTCGCTACACCAGTTTTCGCAATCACCAAAAACGGTGAAGAGGATGCTGCTTCGTTCGATCACCTAATAGAATCTGCGCACTAAAAAGTTTCAGTTTTCGGTGTTTTGGTTAAGGCGGCTTGGCGAAGTAAATATGTCGTGTCCGCCTTCACACTGCTTATTGACGACGAGCACAGGACACTTCGAGTGATGCAGAACAGCTTGGCTAGTTGAGCCAAGAAGCAGCCCCGCGAATCCGCCTCGTCCACGCGAGCCGACAACAAGAAGATCAGCAGCCTGAGAGAACTCGGTAAGAAGTTCTGACCCTGTTCCGTCAAGCACGATTCGGCGGATTTTCATTCCATCGTTTTCGTCTTCAACAGCGTCAATGATCATGTCTAGTCCGATAGCGACGTCTTTCAGCACTTGCTCATGATCAACCGTTGCTGGCAGCCACGACAAAATTCCTGCACCATTTGTTACAGGGACACCTGCTACTGCAACGAGTTCCGCTCCCCAAATCTTCGCGTACGTTACGGCGGTGTGCAAAGCACCTTGGGCTGACGACGACCCATCAACGCCAACAACCACCCGTTTCACATCTTTAATCTCGGGGAGTGGCTCTTCTTCTTTCAAGCCTCGTCCTGGAACAACAACAACCGGGCATTTTGCATGCGCTGGTAATGCCGACGAGACTGTTCCTAAAAGCCTTTCAGTGAACCCCGAGCGTCCCCGCGTACCTACGGCCACAACATCGTGGTGTGCCGATAATTCCACTAAAGCGCCGGCAGGGTCACCTGATGCGATCTGCGCGGTGACTTCAATTCCAGCAGCTTTAACGCGCTGAGCAGCATTTTCTAAGACTAGGCGTGCGCCTTCTTGAATT
Source organism: Timonella sp. A28 (assembly GCF_051200815.1). GTDB lineage: Bacteria > Actinomycetota > Actinomycetes > Actinomycetales > Cellulomonadaceae > Timonella. The sequence goes on from NZ_CP195159.1 coordinate 1,429,823, forward strand.
GTCGAGTCGTCAAGAGCTGCATAGCCACCGTCTAAAGAAGCGGCAGCAAAAGTCGGTAGCGAATAGGAACACGCTATGGTGATCGTTGATCCGTTCTTGCGCGCCAAGGCAATTGCCCAATCAAGCGCGTGCAGAGACGCAAGTGAACCATCTACGCCTACAAGGATCGAATGCTTTTCAGTCATGTGAACCTCCAACGGAACAACATTTTGCAAAGTGATAGCAAATTGCTTACTAAAACCTTACCGCGTTTGAGCCGTATTGGTAGTGGCCACGAGCACTGCACTCCTTTTTAGTTACACCAAAATAATCGCCCATAGTTCGCCTACTGGGTTAAGGGCTTATTATTCTCTGGTATACCTCAATGCCGTTTCACGGACTTTTGCTAAACATTTCAATTTAAACCGATACGCAAAGTTTTGATGCACGATGGAGTCTGACATGGATTACGACGATTTCGATTTACTAGAAGTAGAAGAATCACACACCAATTCCTCAAACTTCGACAGCACTTTCTTCTACAAGTCAGTGGATGACTTTGTGCGTGAATATTTACGCCACCAGTATCAACGGCCCATAAATGGCCGCAACAAGGTTTGGGCCGCTCAATGGTGGAAATATGGCGAAGCCGTTGTTCGGTTAGAAGCGTTATGGCGCACATGGGAGCATTTACGACTCGACACGATAATAGGTATGAGCGTGTGGTATCGCGATCACGCCGACTACCACATGTCAGTTTTAATGAATCCCGAAGGGCCCTTTGCTGCAGCTGATCCTAACGATCCTAAAAATCAATGCCGCCGTGGGGAACCTCTACCTTACGAAAACCCACCCGCTGGACTTTTCCACACATAGAAAGCCCTGCATCACGATGGTCTTTGCCCGGTTGAAGCTTAGTCGTTTTTAATATTCGGCTGGCATTGTCTTGATGATGTAATCGTGCGTTTCTCCGTCTAAAAAGCCGTCATCGAACGCTTTGCCTATTTCATCAAGAGAGTTAGGCAAAAACGGTGGATATTCTTCGTAGTATCCGAGTTCTCGTGGTTCTGGGATGGCGTAGTCCCACGTTGTGAGTTCATGAATGACTTGTTCTTGAGTAATCTGCCCAAGGAAATAACGCTGGCAAATCTCACGAACCGACGCCCCAGAAAACCCTTCAGGAATAGGAGCAGTCTCCTGTGCAACCCGCACAGTTTCAGCGAACTTATACCCGGGAACCCCAACCGCACGGGCAATATCACGCATGTCATACCCACGCTGACTCAACGCAGCAATCTCACGACGATAATCCAACTGCGCTAACACAAGAGCAGCCCGAACCTTACGAACACTCTCAATCTCATCATCACGCATCTTTGCAGGTAAACCACTCATAACAGGTCAGTCTACCCGTGAAAACACTGTCAGACACACAAAAAACGTGTGGCACCCCATTACAGGAGTGCCACACGTTTTAAGTAAAGTTTGGAAGTTTAACCCAAACGAATAAACGTTGGGTTTGACTGCCAGATGCTACGGAACTGGATGGTCTTTCCAGGACGTGGAGCATCGATTTGCTTGCCGCCACCAGCGTAAATCGAGATGTGACCTGGAGTCCAGATAAGGTCTCCGGCACGTGCTTCTGAGCGTGGAACGATTGTTCCAGCAGCTTTTTGAGCACCTGACGTACGTGGAAGTGAAATTCCAAGCTGAGCGTAAACGTATGAGGTGAAACCTGAGCAGTCGAAACCGTTAGGTGTTGTACCACCAGATACATATGGAACGCCTACATAGCGTGAAGCGATTTCCAGTACAGCGTTTCCGTTAACAGACTGTGGCACAGACGACTTGGTCGACTTTGTCGCAGTTGTTGTTGAAGCAGTTGAGGAAGTTGCTGTAACGGTGTCCGAGCTAATCGCTGTGCGTTCCGCGGTGCGGGATGCTGCGCGAGGTGTTTCACGGACGATTTCTGGCTCTGGTGCAGGAGTGACCTTGATCTTTGAAGATTCTTTGGTCCAGCCTGCATCAGCGGCAATGGTGACAGTAGGTGCAGCGTTCAGGAGTGTTTCCACGCCTGAACCTAGAGCTGTAGCGTCTACACTCTTGGCTCCAGCTGCATCAGTTTGGGTATCAGCAGCGGCTGGTCCTGCACTCGCGAGTCCAACTACTAGACCCGATGAGATTGCCACTACTGCTGAACGGCGGCTTACTTGAGCAACGTTTGAAGTCGCTGAAGCCGCAAGTGCTGCCAAGGGGGCAAGCGCATTGCGCTGCTCGCGATGACGCGCGCGATAAACAGTGTTTGACACGAGATTCTCCAGACGCCTGCGAAGTAAGCTGTCGGGTTCGAGTGGAGAGAGTACTCGGCCCTTGCAGCGCAATGTGTGCACATTACGTTTTAAGGGCTTCACCCCAAGGTTGGTCTTACAACCGAAGGTGGTTCCCCCGCCCCTGTCATCAGTTTGGTCCAGGCTCCACGCGGTGACAGGGCTTGGCGTTCCGCATGAACACTTCTTCAAAGGGTTATTTCTGAAGAAGCACTGTAACTCTATCGTGATCTACTGGCGATTGTCACCCTCAGTCAAATACCTAGTTTTCGCAAAGTTGTGGTTCGCTCTACCCATTAACTTGAGTGAGGGTGTAATCGCACGTCAGGAGTTAGGCATTAACAAAAATGTGACGTGTAACTTCTTCTGGAAGATCCAACACGATGTCTGCGTCGACACGCCCTACAGAGACTGTGGCGGTGTCTGGCGCAGTGATCGTCAACGATTCACCTGGGACGACTCCACCTTCTGCAAGACGCGCAAGTAATTCGATGTCTGTTTGCAGCGGTTCACCCAGACGAGCAACTGTTACAGCCCGTGATTCGTCACCCAAAGTGTGGCCAAGTTCAGCAAGAGACACAACGCCATCGAGGAAACCTTCTTCTGGCGTTTGTGCGCCAAGTTCTTGAAGGCCTGGTATTGGGTTACCGTATGGCGATTGGGTGGGGTGATTGAGTAAAGCAAGGATGCGCTTTTCTACACGGTCACTCATGACGTGTTCCCAACGGCATGCTTCGTCGTGTACAAATTCCCATTCCAAGCCAATAACGTCCGTCAAAAGACGTTCCGCGAGCCTGTGTTTACGCATGACGCGCATAGCTTTAGCGTGGCCGGTTTCGGTGAGTTCGAGATGGCGGTCTCCACTCACCACTAACAGACCGTCGCGTTCCATTCTGGCTACTGTTTGAGAAACGGTTGGACCAGAATGTCCGAGCCGCTCGGCGATACGAGCTCGAAGTGGCACGATGCCTTCTTCGCTCAGTTCATAAATGGTACGCAAGTACATTTCGGTGGTGTCGATTAAATCGCTCACTTCGGCCTCCGCGCCACGAGTTTTTGTTCTGTATTAAGCATGCCACGGCAATCTGACAATCTGTATGTTGGGCACGGCCCTGATCCGTCACGTTTTAGGGATAAAGTAATCATCGTGATCGATGTAGCGCTCAACATCCCCCTTGAAATATTGCCTAGTGACGGCCGGTTCGGTAGCGGCCCAGCAAAAGTTCGTTCTGAACAAATTGAAGCGTTGTGCACGGACGGCGCTCAACTCCTTGGCACTTCTCACCGCCAAGCCCCTGTCAAAGATCTCGTCAAGCGTGTACAAACTGGTATCTCTCAATTATTCTCACTGCCTGAAGGCTACGAAGTCGTTTTAGGCAATGGTGGATCTACTGCTTTTTGGGATGCTGCAGCGTTCAGTTTGGTGCGCGCTCATGCCGCGCACGCAACTTTTGGTGAGTTCGGTGCAAAATTTGCGAAGGCCACGAACAAAGCGCCTTTCCTTGCAGAGTCAACAATCTACGAGTACCCCGTAGGAACAGCAGGGATTCCCCGTTACACCGCGGGCGCAGACGTCTATGCGTGGCCACACAATGAGACATCAACCGGAGCTTTCGCTCCTGTGACTCGCATTGAGGGCAGCGAAAACGACGATGCACTTATCCTCGTTGATGGAACTTCTGCTGCTGGTGGCTTGGCAGTCGATGTGTCCCAGACGGATGTCTATTACTTTGCGCCGCAAAAGTCATTCTCTTCAGATGGTGGCCTGTGGATTGCAATCATGTCGCCAAAGGCGATTGCTCGCATTGAAGAAATCGCCGAGTCTGGGCGTTGGATTCCAGATTTCCTTTCGTTGCGCACTGCTGTAACGAATTCTCGTCTCAACCAGACTTACAACACGCCAGCAATCGCTTCTTTGATTCTCATGGCAGAGCAAATTGACTGGATGAACGAAAACGGTGGTTTAGATTGGGTTGCGCAACGAACCGCTCAATCTGCACAGTATCTCTATCAGTGGGCTGAGTCGCGCGATTTCACGTCCGCATTTGTTGCTGACCCAGCACATCGGTCGAATGTGGTTGGCACAATCGACTTCGCAGATCATATTGATGCACCTGCGTTGTCTCGCGTGTTACGCGCAAATGGGATCGTTGATGTCGACCCTTATCGCAGCCTTGGCCGCAACCAATTGCGTATCGCCATGTATCCGTCAGTTGAGCCTACTGACGTGCACGCGCTCACCGCGTGCATTGATTACGTTATTGATCATTCGCTTTAACGAGTGATGAGGTGGTGTGCTTGCCGCGTTGAACGGCGAGCGCACCACCTTTTCGTTATTTGCTGTGCGACGCGTTTTGCACGGTTAGTCTGTCTGCCACTTCTAGGCGTTGTGTTTTGGTGAGTTGTGGGCCGTCTTCGACTCGCGCTACTGCTGTTAGTTCGCCTTGGGTGTCACGATCGTAGGAAATTGTGATGCGGGGACGGTGCCACAGGTCGTAGCTGACGTGATAGTTCCACTGTTTACGTGTCCATAGCGCGGCCCATGCGGCTACTGCGATCGCTGTTATTGATCCGATTCCGATGCCCCAACGTGGACCGAACTGTTCAGCAATCCACCCTACGACGGGTGCCCCTACTGGTGTTGCCCCAACAAAGACGATGAGGTAGAGCGCCATGACTCGTCCGCGTATTTCGGGTTCTACGGATGTTTGGATAGCAGCGTTTGCTGCGGTCATCATTGTGAGCGAGGCGAAGCCCACTGGTATGGACATTAATGCGTAGGTTAGATAGGTGGGCATAAGCGCCATAAGGCCGGATGCGATACCGAAGGCAAATGCGGAGCCGATGACGAGGCGGACTCGTGGTTTTCGTCGCCGTGCTGCCATGAGAGCGCCGGACAGCGACCCTATGGCTAATATCGAGCCGAGTATTCCGTATTCGCCTGACCCTTTTCCGAATTCTTCCGTTGCCATAACGGCTGAGGTGAGTTGGAAGTTGAGCCCAAAGGTCGAAATAACTGAGACGACGATCATGATGACGATGATGTCGCTGCGATGTCGTACGTATCGTATGCCTTCTCTAATTTGGCCTTTTGCTCGTGGGACTTTGGGCATTTTGTTGAGTTCTCTGACGCGCATGCGCGACATTGCCCAGATGGTTACGGCAAAGCTGAGGCCGTTGAAAATGAAGGACCATCCGGTGCCGACTACTGCGATGAGTAGGCCTGATAGTCCGGGGCCGATGAGTCGTGCCGCGTTGAAGGAAGCCGAGTTGAGTCCTACCGCGTTTGGGAGTCGGTCGGCTGGTACGAGTTCTGAGACGAACATTTGCCGGGCGGGGTTATCGAAGGCTGCGACTGTGCCCAGCAGGAATGCGAAGAGGTAGACGTGCCACAGTTGTACAAGGTTGGTGAGGGTGAGTATCCCGAGCCCAAGTGCGAGGAGGCCCATGAGTCCTTGGGTGACCATGAGCAGTGTTCGCCGGTTAAGCCGGTCGGCGAGCACGCCTGCCCATGCTGAAAAGAACAGGACGGGCAGGAATTGCAGTCCTGTAACGATGCCTACTGCTGTACCTGAGTTTTCGGTGAGTTGGGTAAGCACAAGCCAGTCTTGGGCTATGCGCTGCATCCATGTACCGATGTTTGCGACGAGTGCTGCGGCAAACCAGATTCGATAGTTGTAGTACTTCAGCGAGGCAAAGGTGGGACTCATTCGTTATTGACCGGCAATCCTTTTGAGTATGTCGCTTGCTTCTAATAGCAAGGCTCGTTCTTGAGGGGTGAGAGTGCCTAGTTGTCTGGTTAGCCAGGCGTCTCGTCGTCGTCGAGTTTCTTTGATTTCGTTGTGTCCGGCTTCGGTGAGTTCGACTGTGACTTGTCGTTTATCGAGGTCGTTTCCAACTTTTGTGGCGAAGCCTGTTTCGACGAGGGTGTTTATTGTGCGGGTCATGGACGGCGGTCGCACGCCTTCGAGTTCTGCGAGTGCGCCCGGTGTCATTGGCCCGTATTTTTTTAGTGCTGTGAGTACAACGAATTGGTGTTCGGGGAGGTCTGCTTGCCCTCGGGTTGTGCGGAGTCGTCGAACGATTCTGTTTGTTGCGACGCGTATTTCTCCGGCGAGTGTGGCGGGTCGGCAGGATTGTGGTTGACTCACATCTTTACTTTAACTCATTACTTTAAGTAATTACATAGAGTAAGAAGTTGTTGTCGGCCACATTGTGCAGCAAAAAATCCTCGCACCTTTGCAGTACGAGGATTTATAGCGTGTGAAGAATTCGTTTTATGGAACGAAAGCAACCACAACATTCCCGGAGCCGTGTAGCCCAATGTGTCCCATAGCGTGTGGCACAAAAGCAGACTGTCCCGCAGTCAACTTACCTAGCGGCCCTAGTGGCGAAGTGACTTCTAGCGATCCTGACAAGCACATAACAATGCGTGGGCCGGCGTGAGGCACTAACGCGCTTTGCTCTACCGCGCCATACATCAGCGAAAACTCAGCGATCCCCGGCCTGTACTCCGTGAGGCCGCCCGTGCCAGCACGTAAAGCAGGACGCATGGGCGGAGCCGGCGCAAAATCAGTGCACACCAGCAACTCGGGTATATCAACTTTTTTAGGAGTCAACCCTGCACGCAAAACATTGTCAGAACTCGCCATGATTTCCACGCCCAGCCCGTGCAAGTATGCGTGCACTTGCCCAGACTGAAGAAAAACAGCTTGCCCTGGCTCCAAAGAAAAGCGGTTCAACATGAGCGAAACCAGTGCACCCGGGTCTTCCGGATACCGAGCAAACAGTTCAAGGGCCGTTCGGTACCCGCGAGAAACCCTTTCCCCTAATGCCACACGTTCATCAACTATTTTTTGTATTGATTCACGAGTCTCAGCGAGCTCTCGCACACAGTCAGTGCCCCGCAACGCTAATGCATGACTGAATGCTTGCTCCACACCACGATAGTTAGGTTGCGCAAGCAGTAGTTCTCGCATCCGTTGCACGGTTTGACCAGCAACATCGTCCAGAAGGTTAATAATTCGCTGTGGTCGACGGAACCCACACAACCCTTCAAAAGGCGTGAGTGCCAAGATCATTTCTGGCTTGTGTTGGTCATCTTTATAGGTACGATCCGGCGAAGTAAGCGGTACACCTAAGAGGTTTTCGCGGGCAAAGCCTGCACGTGCAATGTGCGGTTTAGGGTGCACTTGCAACGATAAAGGTTGATCGGCTGCCAGCACTTTCAACAAATATGGCAGACGAGGGCCAAACTCAGATTCCGTGTTTTCGCCAAGCATAAAGTGCGGGTCGGATTTAATAAGTTCGCCTAATGGAACCCCTGACATATGACTCGGCAAGGTCTCTGGAAGGGCCAATGCGTCAGGCCACGCGTCGGGAAGCACATCATTTGCTTGGGCAAGACTTGGCGAGGCGCTGTGTGCACCAAGCCATAATTCTGCTGCGGGCCGGCCTGTGGGGGGCCAGCTAAAGTGCGTGAAGATGGCTTCAGACGAACCCCATGCGTAATCGTGCAAAGGGTTTGAAAGTCGGTACATCGTTTGCCTAGCCACGCATCGATCTTACGCCAGCGAATATGAACGAGGCCTTGCCTAGCGTGACAGGCACGTGGCTTTGTGGCTAACTCTGCACAAACATCCTGGCAGAAAAACGGTGGGGGCCGCCTAAACTAGGCGGCCCCCACCGTTATGAGCGTATTAAACGTTCAACGCATCTTGGATTGGGCCGAGCACAAAGTACACGATGAAGATCAGTGCAACGATCCACATAAGTGGGTGCACTTCCTTGTGTTTGCCACGCACAGCCTTGATAGCAGTCCAGAACAAGAATCCAGCACCAATACCGTCAGTGATGGAGTATGTGAACGGCATGATGATGATGGTGAGGAATGCAGGAAGTGCAATCTCAAAGTCATTCCATTTCACGCCAGTTACTTGGGTCATCATCAAGAAACCAACAAAGACAAGAGCTGGGGTTGCTGCTTCATTTGGCACAAGCGCGACAACAGGCGCAAGGAATGTGGAAAGCAAGAAGGCAATACCCGTAACGATAGGGGCAAGACCGGTACGAGCACCTTCACCAACACCTGACGCAGATTCAATGAATGCGGTGTTTGATGAGACAGATCCTGCTCCACCAGCAACGGCGGCAAGTGAGTCGATCACAAGGATCTTAGTTGTGTTTGGTGGGTTACCTTCCTCGTCAAGGAGGTCAGCTTCTGCACCAACGGCAACCATCGTTCCCATGGTGTCGAAGAAGTCCGCAAGAAGAAGCGAGAAGACAATCAGAATTACTGCGAGGATTCCAATTTTTCCAAAGGCACCGAAGAGCGAGAAGTTACCGATGAGGGAAAAGTCTGGCATTTGCAGCCACTGCTCTGGCAGAGTTGGGGCGTTTAGGCTCCAACCGTCTGGGTTGTCTGCGGCACCTGTTCCTTGGTTTTTTGCACCGATGGAAAGAGTCTTTTCCAGTACAACAGCAAGCACGGTTGCACCCAAGATCGACCAGAGCATCGCTCCTTTAACCTTACGTGCGGTCAATAGCACGATGGCGACAAGACCTAAGACGAATACCAGCATTGGAAGCGTGTCAATTGAGCCGCTGGTACCAAGCTTTACAGGCGTTCCAGGTTGGTTTCCGGGAATGTAGTCGAACATTGCTGGTGTGGTGACAAAACCAGCGTTAACAAGACCGATGAAGGCAATAAAGAGACCGATACCCACTGAAATTGCGGTTTTAAGGCCTGCTGGAACAGCCCGGAACACTGCGGTACGGAACCCAGTAAGAACAAGAACGAGGATGACGAGACCTTCGAGGACAACGAGGCCCATGCCGTCTGCCCACGTCATTCCCGGCATTTTTACAACTGTGTACGCGATGAGTGCGTTCAGCCCTAAGCCAGCAGCAATTGCGATTGGGTAGTTTGCGATAGCACCCATTGCAATGGACATAATCGCTGCAATAAGTGAGGTTGCTGCCGCGATAAGTGGAATACCGGCACCCGCTGCAGTTGGGTCACCTGTTGCTAGTTCGGCTCCGAGGTATGCGCCTTGGGAGTCTGGAGTAAACCCGAGGATAAGTGGGTTCAAGATGATGATGTAGCACATCGCGAAGAACGTGACTAAGCCACCGCGGATCTCGCGTCCGACTGTTGATCCTCGTTCTGTAATTTTGAAATATGTATCAAGGATGTTTTTGGGTTTACCCTTGGTTTCCGTTACGGATTCAGTGTTCGCCATGAGCATATTGTGCACCAAATATCCGCAAAGATTTAACCTTGTCTCGCTCTATATTCACGTCTTCTTTGTTGTAAAAAAGACAAATAACGTAAGGCAAGCGTTTAACTACCAATCGGAACTGATGCCTTCCGACTGGAAAGTAATTAATGTCACGCGTAAAAACCGCCCTGCACACAGCAGAGCGGCTCCCACATTAACGCACTTAATCGTCCGAACGCTGCGGCAAAGACTGTGCGATTCGATCTAAATCAGAAAGAACGTCCTCACGTGGACGAGCCTCCTGAGGCGTCTTTGCCTGCGGCAATTCCAAAGCTAACGGCGACCCTTCCGACCCGGCACTTTCTCCGGATTCCTTAACGGAAGGAACACCCTCAGAAGGTTCAGTTACCGATTCAGTTTTCGTTGCTTTACGCGGCTTGCCCTTACGAGAACGGCGCGCATTCTTCGCTTTCTTCGAAGGAGCCACCACTTCACCTAAAGAAGCAGCAATACCTTCCAACGTCACGTCCACTGGAGTCGCATCAACTGGAACCGACGGCTCCCCCGCCAAATCAGCGGCAATACTTTCAGGCGTAATCACCCATTCACCAGCGACCTCACGCGCGGTACGCTGCTCGCGAGGAGTCTGTGCATCGGATTCTTCAGACACTTCATCGACAGCATCACGTTCAGAAGCAGGCTCTGAGGCTGACTCTGATACGGGCTCTACTGAAGCAATCTCGTCAGCAGAAACCTGCTCAATAGAGACTTCATCAATGATTGGGTTGTTGTCAGGCCACTCAGAAGCACGATGTGGCACATCAGTTTGCGAATGTGCACCACAACCATGGCCAAAAGCGACGACTTTCCCGTCGTCCTCAGACCACTCATTCGTGCACACACCAAAAACCTGCCCAAGGGCGCCCTGCAAAGGAACAAAGAAACCACAGGAACCGCACGACGCGGCAGCTTGAAGAGAACCAGCAGACCGCGGCCCCTGACTACCTTCAAACCACCGTTTTGCTGTTTCGTCACGACCAGTCTGAGACAAGATTCGAGCGCGCGCTAATGCAAGTTCCCCAATAGCGACAGCGTCTTCGTCTTCATTACCTGAAGCAACATAGCCCTCAACAAGACGCGGGTCATCTTCTTTAAAGGGAAGAACATCCCCGGGCCCGAGATCACCAGGTTGCAAGCGCTGTTCCCACGGCAGCCATGCCGGAGCCAAAATCGCTTCAGGAGAAGGCAACAACGACACTTCACACACGGTTGCGACACGCCCACGTGGCACCCGCGCAAGTGTTACCGTCCAACGCCAACCAACATAGCCGCGCATCGTGCACACAAACTCATGCGCCATAAACCTGTCAGCCAACATATACGACCCAACATGTTCGCCAACATCGCGAACATTATCGGCCTCGTCCAATGCCGCTGCACGCGCTAAGTCAACGGCACCACCAAGCACCGAATCATACTTAGCCCGTACGCCCTTAGACGCTGTAACGCTGACATCATTCATAAATTATTAAGCCTCAATCGCATCTGCGACAGCGCGCAAAACACTCGCAGTCTTAGCAGCAGATTGCTTGTCAGGGTAACGACCATGACGCAACTGGTTACCCACAGCATCAAGCAATTTAATAACGTCTTCAACAACGACTGCCATCTCATCAGCAGGTTTACGCTGCGCACGAGCAACAGAAGGAAGTGGATCGATGAAGCGAACAGACAAAGCCTGAGGGCCTTTACGTCCGTCAGCTACACCAAACTCAACACGGGTTCCCTGTTTAGGTGCTGGCGAGCCCTCAGGGAGCGCAGAAGCATGCAAAAAGATCTGGTCGCCATCATCTGTCGCGATGAAACCAAACCCTCGCTCTGCGTCAAAAAATTTGACCTTACCGGTAGGCACTTTAACCTCGTGTACTCGTTGGGACAGTGTGGCGGTTCAACCAGTATGACCACCACGAATAAAGTTCTAGCAACCTACAGGATACCTGCCGAAAGTTTTCTTTGAACAATTAATACTCGCAGGTTGCCTCACAGCGAAACCCACACATATAAAAATCCTCACGAGTAAAATAGGTGAGATGGCCACTTTTACTGATGCACTACGCGAACGAGACGACGAAGCACTGGTCATGCTCTTTACGCTTCGCCCCGATTTAGCATCACCGTCACCGGGACATCTTGTATCTCTAGCAGCACGTGCCTGTAATGCCAGCAGCCAACAACGTGCGCTCTCTACCCTCAACACACGAACCATCGAATGCCTAGAAGCAGTCGTGGTGTTGACGTCTTTGGACATACCGGCCACGCATGAGGCAATCAGCCAGTCCATTCTGGGTACAACCTCATCGTCATCGGAACAGAACCTGCTCGACGAAGACATCCGTGTACTCGTCGCGAGCGCTTTGTTGTGGCAAGACGACAGTGTGTTTCGGTTAGCGCCTGGCCTTGAGGATGCTTTTTCTGGTTTTGTTGCTGGGTTTGGACCGCTTTCGCATAATCGTGTTGCGTGTGATCCATTGCCCTCTACTGCACCGTCTCATGCGGCGGACGTGTTGGACACGATTGTGTGGGGCCCTCCGGTTGCGCGTGTCCCGTCTCATTTGTTGTCTACGCGCCCTCATGCAGAGTTTTCTCCGACACATGAGGCGCTGCGTTGGTTACTGCTCAATCATTATGTTGAGTTGTTGGATTCCACGCATGTATATGTGCCTCGTCAGACCGCGTTTGCGTTGCGGGGGAACCGCACTCACGTAGGTTTGAGTGTTCCTCCTGCTGATGCTGTTGTGGAGTTTCTTGACGAAGAGGTCGTGAAGGTTGAGGCTGCTGGAGCGGCTCAAAATATTGTGCGGCTTGTTACCGAGTTGATTTCGTTGTGGGAGTTGGAGCCTGCGGCGCGCTTACGCAATGGTGGTTTGCCTGTGCGTGAACTCAAGCGGGTAGCAAACGAGCTTGATGTGTCTTTGGATGTTGCTGTGCGTGTGTGTGAGTTTGCGTATGCTGCTCGTTTGGTGCGTGCTGCTGATGCTGTGGGTAAAGATTTTGCGCCTACTGATCTTGCTGATGATTGGTTGCAGTTGGATGTTCCGGGGCGCTGGTCTGTGCTGGTGCAGGGCTGGTTGGCTTCGCAGCGGCAGCCGTGGCGTACTGGGCAGTTAGATGAAAAATCGGCGACGATTAACGCTTTGCATCCCGATATGCATGAGGCGTGGGTTCCTCGCCTGCGGGGCAGCATTATTGCGTTGCTTAAGCGTCATCCGTTGATGGCGTTTTCTGAGGATCTGGTCAGTCAAGAACTTGCGTGGCATGCGCCTCGTGCTGTGCAACGTCCTGATGCTGTTGCGGGATTATTGTTTGAGGCTGCGTTGCTGGGTGTCACAGGTAGTGGCGCGTTGTTGCCTGGCGCTGATTCGCTGCCTTTACATGATGCTTTGACTGCGGCTTTGCCTGATCCTGTGAGTGAAATATTTATTCAAGGTGATTTGACTGGCATGGTGCCGGGTCGTCCGAGTGCACTGTTGGATTCGCTACTTGAGGAGTGTGCAACTGTAGAGTCGCGCGGTGGTGCAGTTACTGTGCGGTTTACCCCTGAATCTATTACGCATGCTTTTGATAATGGTTATAGCGCGCAGGAACTTACTGACGAGTTATCAACGTATTCAGTGACTCCGTTGCCGCAGCCGCTCATGTATTTGATTCGTGATACTGAGCGCCGTCATGGTGTTATTCGTGTTGGGGCTCTCGCCAGTTATGTGCGGACAGCCGATGAGGCTACATGTGCGGCGATCCTTTCTGTTCCGGCGTTTGCTTCTTTGGGTTTGTTTGAGCTTGCACCAACAGTGTTGGGGTCTAGTGCTCCTATCTCTCAGGTGCTCACGATGCTCCGCGAGGCGGGGTTTGCTCCGGCCGTTGAAGGACCCGATGGTGCTTTGATTACGGCTGATCGGCAGAGCCCAAAAGTGCGGATTCTTACTCGTGAGCTTCGTGCTGCTGTTGATTCGTATGCTGGTGTGGCACGGTCTTTCGCTGGAGAAGAAGCACTCATTCAGGCAGGTTTTTCTTCTACGAAGCGTGGGATGAGTACGCAGCCTACCCAGCATTTTGTTGAGGTAGTACGTGAATTGCGTGCGGCTGAGGTGCCTGAAGTTTCTACGTCGGGCACTGCGGCTTTCCCGTCTTCTCGATCGTCTTCCGATAGTAGGTCTGCGTCTCCGTCGCCCGTTGCTGACGACGAACCATCATTGAGTGTTTTGACGTTGCGTGAGGCTATTTCTGATGGCGCCTTGGTGTCTGTTGCGTTGGCTGATGCCCGTGGCGCTCTGATGCATCGGGTACTTAAGCCTTTACGGTATGAGTCTGGTCGTTTGCGTGCTCTTGATCCAGAGCGAGAGTCTGAACTTACTGTCGCGATTCACCGCATTGCGTCGGTGACGCGTGTGTCGTCGTCACACTAGTTGTGTGCACATGTTTTTGGTTGTATGTTCCCGTCCACTTCCATTTCAAGGAGATTCGTTATGCCGAACGGTCCACTGATTGTTCAAAGCGATAAGTCGCTTTTGTTGGAAGTCGATCATGAACAGTTTGAGTCGGCTCGCCGCGCAATCGCACCATTCGCCGAATTGGAGCGAGCCCCAGAGCACATACACACTTACCGGCTCACTCCATTAGGGTTGTGGAACGCTCGGGCGGCAGGGTTTGATGCTGAAACTGTTGTCAACGTCCTCATTATGTATTCTCGCTACCCTGTACCGCATGCTTTGCTTGTTGACATTGCAGAGACCATGTCGCGTTATGGCAGGCTGCAATTGCTGTCGCATCCTTCGCATGGGCTTGTGCTGACTTCAACGGACCGAGCCGTCTTGGCTGAGGTGTTGAAATCTCAACGCACTAAAGGTCTTGTTGGGGACCGCATTGATGACGATACGGTGGCGGTTCACCGGTCAGAGCGAGGAAACCTCAAACAGGCGCTCATTAAGTTGGGGTGGCCTGCGGAAGACCTCGCCGGATATGTCGATGGTGAAAAACATCCGATTACTTTGTCTGGTACTGACCCTTCTCGGGGTGACACTCCGTGGAGCATGCGCCCCTACCAAAACCATGCGGTGGAGAACTTTTGGGCAGGCGGCTCAGGTGTTGTTGTGTTGCCGTGCGGTGCAGGAAAAACCATTGTTGGTGCTGCTGCGATGGCTAAATCTGGGACGACTACGTTAATCCTTGTCACGAACTCTGTGTCAGCACGTCAGTGGCGCGATGAACTTCTTCGTCGTACCAGCCTCACTGAGGACGAAATCGGTGAATATTCTGGGACGCGCAAAGAAGTTCGACCGATCACGATCGCCACATATCAAGTGTTAACGACTCGTCGTAAAGGCGTATACACACACCTTGAATTGCTGGATGCACGCGACTGGGGACTCATCATCTATGACGAAGTGCATCTCCTTCCTGCCCCGATTTTCCGTATGACAGCAGATCTACAGGCCCGACGGCGACTCGGACTCACGGCAACTTTGGTGCGTGAAGATGGGCGTGAAGACGAAGTGTTTTCGCTTATTGGCCCTAAACGTTTTGATGCGCCGTGGAAAGATATTGAAGCGCAAGGGTATATTGCGCCTGCTGATTGCTGCGAAGTGCGTCTGACGCTTTCTGATGCTGACCGTATGACATATGCAACCGCTGAGCCCGAAGATAAGTATCGGCTTGCTGCGTGTGCGCCCGGAAAAGTAGATGTCGTCTTAAACCTTGTAAAGAAGCATCAAGGGGAGCCAACGTTGATTATTGGCCAGTATCTTGACCAGCTTGATGAGCTCGCAGCTTCTTTGCAAGCAGATGTTATTACTGGTCAAACAAGCGTAAAGGAACGCCAACGACTCTACGATGCGTTTCGGGTAGGTGATATCTCGACGCTTGTGGTGTCAAAAGTAGCTAACTTTTCGATTGATCTTCCCGAGGCGTCCGTGGCTATTCAGGTGTCGGGGTCCTTTGGGTCTCGCCAAGAAGAGGCACAGCGTTTAGGGCGAGTCATGCGGCCAAAACAAGACGGCCGTACCGCACATTTTTATACTGTGGTTACGCGGGACACCGTGGATCAAGAGTTCGCTGCTCATCGGCAACGTTTCCTTGCAGAACAAGGGTATGCGTACACCATCACAGATGCAGAAGACGTGTAAAAGTCGCCTATCTGATTTAACCTGCGTAAAGCCCAGATGCCGCTGAAGTAACAAAGGCTCTCTAGTGAAACTTAATTCGTTAAATTAGGTAAAACACCATATATTTCCCTGTGGAAAAAATAGTGTGCCCTTTCACGACGCGTTGTTGTTCAAAAGTCCCGCTATTTTCCAGATACCGCAATACAGTTAAGAGTATGTCTTTAGATACCACGCGGTCGGGCCGCCGCACTTTTTTACTTGTTGATGGTGAAAACATTGATGCCACTTTAGGTCTCAATGTACTCGGACACCGACCAAACCCTGACGAACGTCCCCGCTGGGACCGCATTGCAGAGTTTGCTTCCGAAGTATGGGGGCAATCAGTCAACTCGCTGTTCTTCTTAAATGCGTCTTCGGGTCAAATGCCTATGGCATTTGTGCAAGCGCTTCTTGCGATGAGTTACCGACCTATCCCGCTTTCTGGTGCACCGCACGAAAAAGTTGTTGATATGGGTATTCAGCGCACTTTGGAAGCAATTGCCGACACGGAAGGTGACGTCTTACTTGCAAGTCATGACGGAGACTTCATCCCGCAAATTGAAGCTCTCCTTGATTCAGGACGACGTGTTGGACTGCTCTGCTTCCGCGAGTTCGTTAATGCACACATGGCTGCGCTCGAAGAAAAAGGTCTCGTGTTCTATGACCTCGAAGACGCGGTAGGAGCATTCAACACGATCCTCCCACGAGTACGCATCATCCCAATCGCCGAGTTCAACCCACTGCGCTACATCTAGTTTTCCCAATACGGTCCGGGGGTGGTTTCGACTACATAGAAGAAACCACCCCGCCTTGTAGAGACATCCCAGTTTGCGCACAGCAAATATTCAGATAAGTGGGGCATGCTTACAGTATGGTTACCCCAGAAGCACGCCTAGTTGTTGTTGACGACGAGCCGAACATTCGTGAACTGCTCGCCACATCGCTGCGCTTCGCCGGTTTCGAAGTATTCGCGGCAGACGACGGTTCCAGCGCTATCGAACTGATCTCAAACACAGAACCTGATCTTGTTGTGCTTGACGTCATGCTGCCCGACATGGATGGTTTCACCGTCACCCGTAGGCTTCGCGAAAAAGGGATCCATACACCCATCTTGTTCCTCACCGCACGTGACGACACCTCAGACAAAATCAACGGCTTGACAGTCGGCGGTGACGACTATGTCACCAAACCTTTTAGCCTTGAAGAAGTTGTCGCTCGTATCCGAGCAGTATTACGGCGCACCCACAAAGTTGAAGAAAGCGACGCAATCCTACGCTTCGCAGATATTGAACTCGACGACGACTCCCATGAAGTAAAACGTGCCGGGATCTCCATCGACTTATCCCCCACCGAATTTAAGCTCTTGCGCTACCTCATGCTTAATTCGGGTCGAGTCTTATCAAAAACCCAAATCCTTGACCACGTGTGGGACTACGACTGGGGCGGCGATGCCAACATCGTTGAGTCGTATATTTCCTATCTGCGCCGCAAAGTCGACAACATTACGCTTCCCGACGGGTCCTCTGTCGAACCCCTCATCACCACAAAACGTGGCATTGGGTACTTGTTGCGTAAGCCCACAGCACGCTAAGTCACGCAGTCATGCACTCGTATTCCCATCCCCCACGAACTGACGCGAAATCCACGATCCGCTCGTTTCTCGCGAGCATGACGTTGCGTTCAAAGCTAGCCGCCATCGTCATGATCATTTTGCTGTCTGGCTTAACGCTCGCAACAGTGCTGACGTCCACGCTGTTACGTGACTATCTCATCAAGCAAGTTGATAGAGACCTCAACACTACGTACACAGACATCTCTAATCAGATCATCCAAGATAAAACGGCCCTGCTCTCTATCGACTACTATCTTGCATTCCAGTTTTATGGTGAACCTATGCAAGCGTGGTACACGGAATCCACCAAAGAATCCCGCAGCATCCCTGACCTCAGCGCATATCTCACAACAGAACCTGGGCAATCTAAAGAAGTGCCGAGCACTCCTTTCACCACTCACGCTGTCCTCAGCACAACAGAATGGCGCGTACTCCACCGGCATATCAGAGATGGCCAAAAAAATATCATCGGTGAAGCATTCGTTGCTCTGCCACTCACCAACACGTACGCAATCGTCGACCAAATTCAACGAGTGTTGATCCTATCGGCACTGTTCATTACTGCTTTCGGTGGGGTTCTCGGAATGCTGGCTGTACGCAGGTCATTACGTCCATTAGAAAATATTGAAAAAACTGCCGCGCAAATCGCACAAGGTGACCTCACTCAACGAGTCGAATCGTCCCCACAGACCACGGAAGTCGGCAGCCTCGCCCATTCGCTTAACACCATGCTTGAGCAGCTTGAAGAGTCATTCACTGCCCAAGAAGCATCCGAAACACGCATGCGACAATTCGTGTCTGATGCTTCGCACGAATTACGCACGCCTCTTGCTGCGATTCGCGGGTACGGTGAGCTCTATCGTATGGGCGCGTTACAAAACAGCGAAGCGTTAGACGACACTATGCGCCGCATAGAAGACAGTGCGACTCGGATGGGCACACTCGTCGAAGATCTACTGCACCTTGCTCGTCTCGACGAACGCAAAGCAATGAAGCATGAACCTGTTGATTTAGCTGTTCTTGCACTCGATGCTGTCAGCGATTTACATGCGCTCGATCCCACGCGCGACGTCAAAATAGTTGATATCGATTCAGGCAACCCACACTCACGCACGATAGTTCTCGGTGACGAAGATAAATTACGTCAAGTCTGTGCAAACCTCATAGGTAACGTCGCACGGCACACCCCCACAGGATCTCCTGTAGAAGTCGCGGTAGGGAGCCGCATGTATCAGGCAACTCCTGCGCCTATCCACATACAAACAAGTGCACATGAGGAATCTACCCTCGCCTCTGAAGAAGCTAAGACTCGCTCGTCCGACGAACGGCCCCCTCTTCTTGAAGCTGACACCACCCCACGTGAACATGTCATAGTCGAGGTTCGCGACCATGGTCCAGGTATCCCCGCTCAACACGCCGCGCGCGTTTTTGAACGTTTCTATCGAGTTGATTCGTCTCGAAATCGTAAATCTGGCGGCTCTGGATTAGGGCTAGCTATTGTGTCTGCGGTCGTTAACGCCCACGACGGAGAAGTCAGCGTTCATGACACGGCTGGGGGCGGTTTAACTGTCCGAATAGCGATTCCGGCTTTTTCAGATTCTGACGTTTAATTTTCACCATATGCGCAGGTGAAAGCGGTCAACACCCTGAGATCAACCAAAAGGGGGACGACAATGTCATGGAACAGTACTAGCATGGCTCAATGGGTCGCATTTTTGTCTTATTTTCGATTGCGTAACATTAATGCTTCCTGCAGTTAATCTTGTTTGATTAATTGCACATACACGCCAGTCAAAGGGTCAACATGTTTGCTGAGACTACTGAGGCTCCTCAGTGGCTCCTATCCTCATGGATTCGTAGTTGTCAGGCAGCCGGAGCTACCGCCAACGAGCCAGAGCTCGTCGCTGTATGCCGAGATCTTCTTGATCGTTGGGGTGGTGAAGAACGAACCTATCATGGCCTCAAACACCTTATCGATGTGCTTTCACACGTTGATGAACTCGCGGCAGAAGCAACAGACCCAGACCTTGTACGACTTGCAGCGTGGTATCACGGCGCTGTTTTTTCGGCTGCCGCAAAACTTGCATATGCTAGCGCGGCAGGTGAAGACGAAGTAGCCAGTGCGGCACTCGCGCGAAAACAACTCATTGAGCTAGGCATACCAGAACATCGCGTCGACAAAGTTGCAAACATGGTCACTAAACTTGTGCGCCACAAAGTCGTGAAAGCTGACACCGATTGTGCCGTGCTAGTTGATGCAGACCTCGCAATTTTGAAGAGCGACCCGCAACGTTATAAGCAATATTTGTCGGCTATCCGAGCAGAATACGCGCACATCCCCACCGAGGATTTCTTGCGTGCACGCCTGCGGATCGTCTCCAAATTACTTGAACGCGAACATCTATTTTCAACTGCTGCTTCATTGACGTGGGAAGACGCTGCTAGGCAAAACCTTGTTGGTGAACAAGCCCGACTCGTTAAAGAGTTGGCACGAGTTGAAAAAGAAAAAGCGTTGACGGCAGAACAGCACACAGAAGCAAAGTAACTAACTGTTAGTTACGTTTTCCACAGGCTCGTTTGTACATGTGTGTCCACCTGATGTGGGTCGTTGTGCATCACTACGCCCACACTCCACGTGGTTCTCCTAGGCTGAACGCGTTACCTACACGCTTTCACAAGGAGAAGTCATGTCCGTATTTGCTGTCGATACCAATCAAGTCGAACAAGCAAGCGCCAACGTGCGCCGCTCAGTCGATTCCATTCGCGCTGAAGTAGCTGCCATGATGTCACATCTCACCAATCTGCAAGGCACGTGGAAAGGCGAAGCAGCTATCCAATTTCAAGAGCTTTCTGGGACCTGGCACACAACTCAAACCCAAGTAGAAGCAAGCCTGGAATCCATCAATCGAGCTCTTGACGCAACGGCTGCAACCTACCTTGATGCAGAGGCAAACGTGCGCGGATTCTTCCGCAGCTAATATACAAAAATCCGCTGGCGCACTGCATGCAGTGCGCCAGCGGATTTTTACGTATGGTCAAGCATCTTTTCCGTTAACGGATTAGAAGCCCATGTCTCCCATGCCTGCACCTTCTGGCATTGCTGGAGCCGGCTCAGGCTTGTCAGCAACAATTGCCTCGGTGGTCAAGAAGAGAGCCGCAATGGATGCAGCGTTCTGCAATGCGGAACGGGTTACCTTCACTGGGTCATTAACACCAGCAGCAAGAAGGTCCTCGTATACGCCAGTTGCAGCGTTGAGGCCTTGACCTGCAGGAAGTGAACGTACCTTCTCGGCAACTACGCCACCTTCAAGACCAGCGTTAATCGCGATCTGCTTGAGTGGAGCATCGATTGCTGCGCGAACGATTGCTGCACCTGTTGCTTCGTCACCCTCGAGTGAGGTGAGAGCTTCAGTTTCGAATGCGCGTGCACCAGCCTGAATCAAAGCAACACCACCACCGGCGACGATGCCCTCTTCAACTGCTGCCTTTGCGTTACGCACAGCGTCTTCGATGCGGTGCTTGCGTTCCTTGAGCTCAACCTCTGTTGCTGCACCAGCCTTGATGACTGCTACACCACCAGCAAGCTTCGCGAGACGCTCTTGGAGCTTTTCACGGTCGTAGTCAGAGTCAGACTTCTCGATCTCTGAACGGATCTGTGAAACGCGGCCAGCGATTTGGTCTTGGTCGCCTGAACCCTCAACGATTGTGGTCTCGTCCTTGGTTACAACAACCTTGCGTGCTTGACCGAGGAGGTCAAGAGTTGCAGTTTCGAGCTTGAGGCCAACAGTCTCGGAGATAACCTGACCGCCGGTGAGGATAGCGATGTCCTGCAAGATAGCCTTACGACGGTCACCGAAGCCTGGAGCCTTAACAGCAACTGATTTGAAGGTTCCACGGATCTTGTTCAAGACGAGAGTTGCAAGAGCTTCGCCCTCTACGTCTTCAGCAATGATGAGGAGGGAACGTCCCTGCTTCATTACTTGGTCAAGAAGTGGAAGAAGGTCCTTCACGTTCGAGATCTTGGATTCAACAAGAAGAACGTATGGGTCTTCGAGGATAGCTTCCTGACGCTCTGGGTCAGTCTCGAAGTAGCGTGCAAGGAAGCCCTTGTCGAAGCGCATACCCTCGGTAAGTTCGAGTTCAAGTCCGAAAGTGTTGGACTCTTCAACGGTGATAACGCCTTCTTTACCCACCTTGTCGAGGGCTTCAGCGATGAGCTCACCGATTGC
Source organism: Timonella sp. A28 (assembly GCF_051200815.1). Taxonomy (GTDB): domain Bacteria; phylum Actinomycetota; class Actinomycetes; order Actinomycetales; family Cellulomonadaceae; genus Timonella. The sequence goes on from NZ_CP195159.1 coordinate 1,451,387, forward strand.
ACGGTCACCAGCAGAGATAGCAGCAGTAGCTGCGATCTCTTCTTTGGTCTCTACCTCTTTAGCAGCAGTGTGAAGTTCAGTTGTAACAGCTTCAACGGCTGCCTCAATACCGCGCTTCAGTGCGATTGGGTTTGAGCCTGCTGCAACATTACGTAGACCTTCGCGTACGAGTGCCTGAGCGAGAACGGTAGCTGTGGTTGTTCCGTCACCAGCAACGTCGTCAGTCTTCTTGGCAACTTCCTTAACGAGCTCGGCACCAATCTTTTCGAATGGTTCTTCGAGTTCGATCTCCTTAGCGATGGACACACCATCGTTGGTGATCGTAGGTGCGCCCCACTTTTTGTCGAGCACAACGTTGCGGCCCTTTGGACCAAGGGTTACCTTCACGGTGTCAGCGAGGGTGTTGAGTCCACGCTCCATGCCGCGACGAGCTTCCTCGTTAAAAGCAATTAGCTTTGCCATTTGGGGATTTTCCTCCGCTTGTGGCTGGTTATGGTTCATGATGCCCGCGACGGACGAAAAGCACGTTGCCAGTTCACGTCACTGGGCGCACTTTCCTCATCATTGAACCGAAGTCTTTTAGCACTCACACCAAGGGAGTGCTTAATACATTATTGGCACTCTACCCCTTCGAGTGCAAGGAGAATGCGTGTGAAGTATTGATATTTCGCTGAGGGCAAGCCTGCTGCGCGAAAACTCACATAAACATGTTCTGTGAACTTTTCCTACTACAGTCTGATGTTTCACACTTTTTATGCAAGTAAGTTCGTGTCTATGTTTGCCCAAAACCATTCTGATCATTCAGATCAAGGGCCTGGAGAAACACCAACTTCATTACCGCCCGCACAGCACGTCAATGAAACATCTACAGATAAAAACACGGAAAATTTAAGCAAAAACCCTGATATAAAACCGCTTTCTACGACGAGTCGTAGTTGGCGTTTTGCTCTTGCAGCACTTGGTTTTGTCATCTTGTGTTTCGGCCAGATCTTCAATACAAACGACTGGTTCCCACTCGGATCTTTGTCACAGTACTCGTATGGTCGGCCATTAGATTCGCCTACCCGCTCTGTTCGGATTATTGCAGTCAACACAGAAGGAAACGACATTCGCGTCCCGCTCAACGCCAAAGGGGTCGGCGTTGGACGAGCCGAAGTCGAAGGTCAACTCGATGCAATAATCGCTGACCCATCCAAACTTGAAGGCCTCGCCCGAGCATGGCACGGACTACATCCAGAAAGCCCACAATTTACCCATTTGACGATGGAACGCGTTACCTCTTACGTCAAAGACGGTAAACCTACTGGACAGTCAGACGTTGAATTCCTCGCCGAATGGACAGTCCAAGGCAACTACGGAGAGACACAATGAGCACGCCCGTACTTGAACATTCCACCGTCCCTGACGAACGCGGAACACCTATTACAGAAAAATTTATGAACTGGTGTTTTCCTGCTTTGCCACTAGCCCGCATTGCTGTATTCAGGGTGATCATCTATAGCTTTGTCATATGGGACATATTTAACCTAACAAACGATGTCGTAGGGCACAGCTACGCCCCTGAGTTTTATGATCCGACTTGGATAGGCCGCAATCTTCCATTCCCAAATCCAGACCCCACACTTGCACTCATCATGCAGTGGGCGCTTGTCGCCTCATGTGTTATCGCAGCCTCAGGGTTTCTGCCGCGCATCGCAGGCTGGAGCGTAGCGATCTTGTTCTTAGCGTGGATGGAAAACTCTCAAGGCTTCTCTTATGTATCCCACGACCACATGGCACTGATCGTTGCAACATGGGTATTACCAACTGTTGGTCGAGCTAAGTTCCTAGATACAAGAAAATCTCAAGCCGCGGGCTGGGCGTTACGCGTCGTACAGGTGTCCACTGTCTTCACCTACTTCGGATCCGTATTTTCCAAGATCGCAAGCAACGGATCGTTCTGGGCATGGCCGAATAGTGCAGTGTTTACGTGGGCTTTCATGCGTCGTGGATCAGATTTCATTACGTGGACGCTGGAATATCCTCCCCTACTCAAAGCCGCTCAATGGGGCCTCTACATCATTGAAATAATTTCCCCTGTGGTGTTCTGGCTCCGTGGTCGCTGGCAGTATGCGTTCATCTTCTTGTTCTTCATATTCCACCTAGCAACGTTCCTTGCCTTAGGGATTCACTTTTTGCCAACGGTGGTGTGTTGGCTAGCGTTCTTCCCGCTTGAAATGATTCCACGCGGCATGCATGCTCTAGCAACAAAACTGAAAAAATAGAAAACATTACAACTGTAGGGCTGTTCGAATTCGAACAGCCCCACAGTTGTCTAAAGAGTGGGCGCTAGCGATGGAATCTGCCGCTCACGGAAAACATCCCGCAGCACAACACGAGCAGCATACAAACCAGATAGCCCATGAACTCCAGGACCTGGTGGAGTTGACGCTGAACATAAATACGCGCCAGGAACCCCCAACGAATAAGGATTCAACCGCGCTGTAGGTCGCGCCAACATTTGCCACATCGTCGCTGCACCAGAAGCAATATCACCGCCCACGTAATTGGGGTTATGGTGTGACATGTGATGCGCAGGAATCGCCTGAGAAGCCACAATCGTGTCTCTAAAGCCTGGCGCAAAACGCTCAATCTGCGAAACAATCGCTTCCGTCGGGTCAACTGGTGAATGCGCTGGAACATGCGCGTACGTCCACAATGGACGATATCCATCGACGACACGGGTCTCATCCACTACCCCCGGATCGCTCAACAACACCACCGGCTTATCTGGAAACACACCACGTGCTATCTCAGCTTCTGCACGTGCCATATCTGCGCGGCTACCACCAATGTGCACTGTTCCTGCTCGTCCTACGTCCGCCACCTTCCACGGGACAGGCTCAGAGAGTACGAAATCAACTTTTGCAGCGCCACTACCAAACCGAAACTTTGATAAGTCCCGCACCATCTCGTCAGGGACACTCGTCCCCAAAACACTCACCGCAGCCATTGGCGTTGTATCAAATACATAAGCCTGAGCCGAAGGTAAGTCGGCTCGCGTCGTTACTTCACAGTCAGTAACTACTTCGCCCCCATGAGCCACAAGATCAGCAACAAGCGCAGCCGTTATTTCACCGGTTCCACCGCGTGGAATAGGCCATCCATGCGAGTGCGCCAACGACCCAAGCATAAGAGCCGTCCCCGCCCCAGCAAGGCTCGGCAACGGAGCAATCGCATGAGCTGCAACGCCAGTCAACAACGCTGGAGCAGCCACTCCTTCAAATCGCTTGTTCCACAAACTAGTACCCTGCTCAAGCGCAGCAACGCCAAATTGCAGCATGCCGAAAGTTTCTTTAAGCATGTCACCTGTGACGCTACGTTTATTACCCAACGCCGCAGCAATAACCGCCTGCGGACGCTGCGCTAACGGGCCGATAAGGTCCAGCCACGCACGTCCATCAACGCCTAGCCGCTCTGCGGTTTGCCTAATGTCGCGAAAAGCAAGCGCAGCAGTGGAATCCGTCAATGGTTGAGCGTACTGAATTTCTGGCTGCAATAGTTCAACCCCACGTGCAGCGAGATCAAATTCAGTGAAGAAAGGAGACGCAACAGCCATAGGATGCACGGCCGAACACAGGTCATGCACTATTCCAGTACGCAACCCAAGATCAAGGGTCCTTGCCCCTCCACCAATAGTGGAATTTCGTTCAAGCACCTTCACGGACAACCCTGCCCGAGCAAAAACAACAGCTGCTGCTAAACCGTTTGGTCCGCTGCCAATCACTACCACATCGTTATCGACACTCACACGAACCCCTCATATATGGAACTACACCATCGATACAGTAAAGCCCAGCACATGATCATTCACCTGCTGGGCTTTACTCAAAAAGATACCTAGTAAAACATGCGCTTCACTGTGCATCCTCGCACTAATCAGAGCGGGCGAACCTGCTCTGCTTGAAGGCCCTTCGACCCCTGGCCTACCTCAAACTCAACATGCTGCCCCTCTTCCAAGGTACGGTAGCCGTCAGTCTGGATAGCGCTGAAATGAACAAAAAGGTCTTGGTCGCCTGCTGCTGGGGTGATAAACCCGTAACCTTTTTCGGCGTTGAACCATTTAACGGTTCCTTGTGCCATGAAATGCTCCTTGCATAAATGCGGGTGTAACCAGTCGTGAGTGTGGGAAAGCTTCCGTAAACTATCGACTCACTCGAGCCTAATAGGTCACAGTCAATGTGGAAAGGGGGAATCCGCACTCGTCAGATCTATCGGTTAACGAAGCACTACCGAAACATCTGCACGCAATGTATCCACTTCGACAATATTGGAAATTTCAAGCACTTCGCCGATGTGCTCTGCATTCGCTTTATTCTCAGCGCCCAAATAGTAAATCACTGCACTATCAGGTTTCGTTCCTTCGAACTGTGGCACCACCTCTGCAGCAGTAAAACCATCTGTTTCCAGTTTCTTTGCAGCAGCAGCTGCAGCACCGTTGACGTTTCCTGCGTTCAATACCCGGATACTCACGGCACGGTCAATGGCCTCGTCGCTAGGCTCTTCAGGCTCATCGGTGGGGTCTTCAGTTGGTGTGTCTGTTGCTTCGTCTGCGGGGTCTTTACTCTTATCCCCGTCAGATGCGTCTTCTCCATCAGTTGGAGCGGGATCATCAGAACCACTATCAGCAGGAGTTTCAGACTGGCTCACCCGATCAAGCAGATTGTTCACACGTGAATCTGGAGCCTGCATAAGTTGATAAATCGCAAACAAGCACACCGCAAAAACAGCGATGAACACCACAAGAAACGGAAGGATTTTGCGCCATGGGCTTATCGTTCCGCGGTGCACGCCAGTGCGCGCAATCGAGCTTTCTGGTAGATCGAATTCGTCAGTTGGGTAACTTTGCTTCCTCTTGCTCACGGCCTAAGACTATCCGGTTGGGTAGGTACTCCGGCAAGGTTTCACGATGTTTCCACTCGATTTCATAGGGGCAAAGGACCCAAACGGTTTAAATCATCGGCTTGCGCGTACGGGCACGACGGAATTCCAAAAGTTTTCCAACCACATGTGGAGCATAGTGTGCAGCAGCAGGAACCTTCACCAAAACCGATAACCGCTGGTAATACTCAAGTGGCGAAATACCTAGTTCTTCAACGATCGCGCGTTCTTTGACAGCAGTTTTTTTCCAATACTTTGCTTCAAAATCAAGAATCGATTTATCACGCGCATCAAAATGTGCTGCTTCAGGTATATCTTTCTGATCACTTTTTTCGGTTTGGCATTCACTTACTTCAGGCCCGCTGGTTACAGCATCGTCAAGGGTGGGGATCGCTTCACTTTCAACACTCACAACTCAACGGTAACCTCACCATGTGACATCGAAACCCAAAGACCAGACTTTCTCTTCAAACATCACACAAGAAATTGCTACCGACTGGTTGCGTGTTCTAACACCACAACTCCCCACCATTGAAAAAGTTATTGAGGATGTTTACACCCCTGAGGATCACGAAGTCCTTCCCTCCCGAGAGAACGTACTACGCGCTTTTAAAAACCCTTTTTCCGATGTCAAAGTTGTCATTGTTGGGCAAGACCCATATCCCACACCAGGTGATGCCGTGGGCTTAGCATTCTCGGTCTCCCCCACCTCACGTATCCCACGGTCGCTCACCAACATTTTTGCCGAACTTCACACAGACCTTGGCCTTCCACAACCCAAAAACGGTGATCTAACGTCCTGGGAACAGCAAGGCGTCCTCCTCTTAAACCGTGTCCTTACGGTCCCCGCCGGTACAGCAGGCGGACACAGAAAAAGAGGGTGGGAACAGGTCACAGAACATGCGTTAAAAGCTTTAGATGAACGAGGAGGGCCACTCGTCGTAATCTTGTGGGGTAACGATGCGGCAAAACTCGCCCCACTGTTTCACAACGCGGCTGTTATCTCGTCTGCGCATCCAAGCCCTTTATCTGCACGACGAGGATTTTTCGGCTCGAGACCCTTCTCGCGTGCAAATGAGCTCCTACACGAGCAAGGAGCCGCACCCGTTGATTGGTCTCTGCCAGCGTCGCCGGCTATAACTACAGACTCATTGTTCTAAAACAAAACAACTATCACGCGTGATTGAGGACGTAAGTGGTTTCGCACATTCAACACAACACAACACACACCCCACCATGGGAGTCGTATGTAGCGCTTGGTGATTCCTTCACCGAAGGGCTGTGGGACTTTTCCCCCAGCCACCCTGACCAGTGCCGCGGATGGGCTGACATGCTTGCCCTCACCTTATCGACGCGACGCACCGAAGTAGGCGAACAACCATTACGTTATGCAAACCTTGCGATTCGTGGCCGGCAGTTAAAGCCCATCATCTCTGAACAACTCGATGAAGCCATCGATATGAAACCCGATCTCATATCACTCATTGGTGGTGGCAACGATATTTTGCGCCCGCACGTTGACGTTGATTCCATCGCAGCATTACTAGAACAAGCCGTAGCGCGCATCAAATCTGCCGGCATTGATGTTCTTATGGGTACAGGCGCAGATTTTGCAGGCCATGGCTCGTTAGCCCTTACGCGCTCACGTGTAGCGATCTATAACGCACACATTTGGTCTATCGCCCACAAACATGATGCGTTTGTCATGGACATGTGGGGAAATAAATCAATTTCAGACCCACGACTGTGGGCAGACGACCGCATCCACCTCACCACACAAGGGCATCGTCGCGCCGCAGATGTTGCGCTCGTAGGCTTGGGCTTATCACCCGAGAGCACAGACTATGACACTCCGCTCGATGAGTGCCCTCCAGCAAAACTTACGGACCGCGCCCGCGAAAACCTCGACTGGGCCAAAGTGCATGTTGGGCCGTGGATTAAAAGACGGCTCACAGGAACAAGCTCTGGTGACACCCGTACCGCGAAATATCCAACGCTTGAAGAAATCAGCGAAGCTGATTAACCCATAAACACCACAACAGCTGTCGTGCAGATAAACAAGGAACCTCCCAACCTGCTGGTTGGGAGGTTCCTTTCTTTGGAGCCGCTTATCGGATTCGAACCGATGACCCTCGCATTACAAGTGCGAAGGTCTTATACTTTTACCTAACAGCGGATTGCAGAACGCCCGAGAAAAACGCCAAATCATGCGGGCTCTCCGACTACAATGAATGCATACGCAACACCATGTATTGCATTTTCATGTCGGGACCTATGTCGGGACCAAACAGGGGAGGCACTAAAATGCCCAAAAAACGAAGCCCAGGAGACGGCGGACTCTGGTACAACGAAAGCAAAGGACTCTGGATAGCCGCCGTAGATGACGGATTCCACCCAGACGGACGACGACGCCAAAAATACGTCTCATCCAAATCGCAAGCAAAAGCGCGCGCAAAACTAAAAGAAGTCAAAGCGCAAATCGCAAAATACGGGACGACGCTCACCACCGAGCAAACAAAAACTACCGTCCGAGAATGGTCCGAGCAATGGCTCAAAGATCAAGAAACCCGTCAAGCCCCCGGCTCCTTCAGCACCACACGCGCTACTGTGCGCAAATGGATACAGCCAACAATCGGACACATCAAAATCCATCTGGTACGACCGCCTCACATCAAGCAGGTATACACCGTGATGGAAGAGGCCGGACGCACAGCGGGGACAATCAACCGCGCCCGCGCAGTCATGTCCTCGATGTTCAAAGCTGCAATAACCGATGGCGGGCATGAAATATCAGAGAACATTTTTAAAGTTTCTCCGCCAGCAGGTATAAAAAACACTTTGAAACGAGACGCGATCAGCGTCGAAGACGCGCTGAAAATCTTACACACTGCACTGAATCCGCCAGCACCGATTGCACCAGGCGCAGAAGGGTACAGCGCAGAATTGGAAGCAGCAAAAGCCAAAGCCCGAACTATCGACCCTTCACGTTTTGTTGCCGCGATCTTGCAAGGTGCACGCCCCGCAGAAGCCCGCGGGTATTCTTGGGAACTGATCGACTTTGAAAACAGCACTATTGATATTTCTTGGCAGCTAAAGCCGCTGCCCTATAAAAAGGCTTATGACCGTTCTAGCGGTTTTCGTGTGCCGCGCGGTTTCGAGTCCATTCATCTGATTGATTCTTATCATCTAGTGAGGCCGAAAACGGATTCTGGTGATCGTTTTATTCCGATGGTGCCTTGGCTCCACGCTTCCCTGCTTGACCTCAAGAATAAGCAGGGAAGGTCTCCGCACGGTCTTGTCTGGACCCGGCATAATGGGCGGCCGCTCACTGATAAGGAGGACCGTGCTGCGTGGAAAGCGTTATGTTTCGTGGCGGACGTACCCGAGGTAGATCTTTACAACGCGCGTCACACTACAGCGACTCTCTTGCGGATGGCTGGCGTGGATGATGAAACTATTATCGCGATTATGGGGCACTCGTCGATTCTTTCCACTAAAGCGTATATTCACACTGATATAGAGCGTGCGCGTGAGGCGCTTATGAGGGTGGCGAAAACCCTCCAGCTTGAAAACTAAACAAAATGGCCCCGCCCTCATCACGAGGGTGGGGCCTATTTTTGTGTTTAGTGTTGTTTGTGGGCGGTGGCGATTATTTTGTTGAGTTCTGCGCCTGCTTGGTATGGGTTTGCGCATGTGCTGCTGATTGTCCAGGTGTTGTGGAGTAGGTGTCCGTATAGGTCGTCGAATTGTGGTTGTCCTACCCAGGTTTCGAAGGTTGTGAGGAAGGTTTCCCAGTGGTCTTGTACGGGGTGGTCCCAGAATCCATATCCTGCTTGGAGGTGTTCGCCGATTGTTGTGAGTTGGTGGACGAGTGTGGTTCTTGTGGCTGCCCGGCGCGGAGCGTGGGCGTGCAACGAATCGTCTGATCGAAGATTAGACGTGAAAAGAGAATATGGGTTTAGTTCTGTGGGTATAGTTTGTGCGTCATTTTTGACTGTAGGTGGGGTCACTGATGACACTACCCCTTGAGGCTTCGCTGTGATGACCGTGTAGATGTTGGATTTATGCTCCCCTGTTTCTTGATCTAAACGGTGTGCGACTTTGAGAGCACCAATGTTTTTGAGTTCTTTTACAGCACGGTCAACTGCCTTCTCGCCTTTGTTCATGTCTTTCGCGAGTGTCTTACGTGAAGGCCATGCTTGTCCAGTTTCATTGTTTGCATACTTCATTAGCACCGCGTATAGCCTTAGCGCGCTGTCGCTAATTGGTGAGAAAATAACCCAATGCGGGATGATCGCAAAGCGGTTGTCTGAAGTTATTGTTGTATCGTTACTCATATCGACTCCCTTAAGTCGGTCGCGTCCTCGGGTGGTAGCCGCCACCGCGAGGACTTATTTTTGTGTTATCTGAAACTATTTTGCCATGCTCGTACCATTTTTGTGGATACACCCAATTCACAGGCGATGGATTTCCAGCACCCTTCGTACATGTCTTCTGCGCGCGCGTATTCTTGCGGGGTTATAAGCAGGTGCGCCGCATACGTGTCAGCTTTGCGTTCGTCTTTGGGGATGTCATGCCTAGTACGCAGATCATGCCCATATCTACTGTGCCCTAGTTCGTGCGCGAGTACTTCGCGCTGGAAATCGTAGGGCAGCCGTGAGTTGACTACGATGTCGTGGGCTGTTGCTAGGTATCCGTAGTGGGTGTGTGGGAGTGGTAGGTAGTACACGCGACACCCGATGGATGCCGCGTGCGTAATTAGTTCGTCCAAGCTGTATCGGTCCTTAGTCTCTGCCTTCAAACTCTAAGTGCGTGCCGTCATTCTTGTAGGCAGCAACACTATCTGGAACGGCCGACAGATGCTTAGGGAATGCTGCATTTATTTGCGATACAGGCTCTAGTGTTTCAGCGACTTCTTCTGCTTCGTACTTGCTGCCGTTTCGTTCACCATATGCGACTGCTACGCGGTCGTATGCGATTTCTACGATTGCTTTTGGGTCCACGTCAATGAACTCACAGGCTTCACACAGAACTGTCATTGGGATTTCAACCTTGCCATTTAGCCAGCGGTTGAAAGCTGCTGGTGAGCGGTTGATTTCTGTTGCGACTTGGGTTGCCTTGTACCCACGTGCAGTGATTGCGCCTTTTAGTTCGAGCCCTACGAATCGTGTGAATTCTTCGGCTCTTTGTCGACTGTTCATATAAACACTCTAATCCTCATTTTGAGCAATCGCAATGTTCAAATAGGTAACTTTTATCTGTTGACACTGCTCAACCAAGCATATAGATTACTCATATGAACAATTTAAACGAATGGATCGCCCGCCAGATCCAAGAAGCATTATCCGCCGAAAAACGAGACAAAAAGTGGCTATCTGAAAAAACAGGGATCCCTTACTCCACCCTCAACCGCAAGATGGCAGCACACGTTGAATTCCGCTTCTCAGAACTTTTCTCAATCGCTGAAGCACTCAACATCTCTCCTGCTTTATTCACTCCATCAGGATTCACACGCACCGCCGCTGCTTGATACCCCGCCCCCTCCCCCGTTTTTCCCTTTTTTCAAAAGCCCGTCGTTTGACGGCAAACCCCGTTCGGGGTTGTAGGTACAGGAGATATGTCATGCCCGAGATTGGGTTTATTCAGTTACGCAAACTGGTCCAGGAAGAAGCGTTGGCGGCTGGGTTGCGGTTTTCTACTCGTAAAGCCCACAAGATCGCTGACGCTTTGTTTCAGCGTGAGTTGTTTCGTGAGTGGGATGCAGAGAACGATGCTCGGGATTTAGAAAACGGGCTTACTGATCTGAAGCAGCATTCAGACACGACAGCACGTATAGCGGTGCGCCGTTTAATGCAAAACCAATTCAACAACATCATGAAAGAGGTAGCAGCGTGAGTAAACAAGCAGAAGAAGTCATCGCCCCTATAGATGTTGATCACTCATGGTGTGGTGGAACCCGTAGAGAGTATGCATTCAAAAACGGGTATGGCGCTTCAGTTATATGTTCGCCTTATTCTTACGGCGGTAAGCGTGGGCTTTGGGAATTGGCCGAGCTGTACGAAGGAGACCTGACCGGCAGTGAGCCTGTTGGCTTCCTGACTGAAGATGACGTCCAGAAGAAACTCAAAGAAATCAAAGGACGAAAAGCATGAGTAAACACGCATCCCCGGTAACCGATTTAAACCGGCTTATAGACGTGCTTTCACAACATGACAGTATCCCCGGTAAGCACAAACTCCCCGGTAGACACAGAAAAGAAACCAACACAAACCAAAAGCCACCTGCTGTAACAGGTGGCTTTCGTCATTCCTAGAAAGGAAATCAATCAATGACTAGCCTACAACCATTCATGTACGGGCCACAACAAGTCCGCTCAATACTCATAGATAACGAGCCATGGTTTGTGCTCAACGATGTGTGCGCGGTCCTTGAGATCTCTAACCCATGGCAAGTCGCGGATCGTATAGATCAAGATGCCCTATGCAAAACAGAGGTCATCGATTCATTAGGTAGAAAGCAAAACACAAATGCGATCAATGAAGCAGGGCTATACGAAGTAATCATTCGGTCCAACTCCCCACTCGCCAAACCATTCAAAGACTGGGTGCTCAAGGAAGTTCTGCCTTCAATCCGCAAAACAGGTTCATACGCCTCCCAGCCACTTACTGAACTTGAGGTTGCCGAAAGGTACGTGCACGCACTCCGAGAGAAACAAGCACTAGCCGCAAAGGTCGAAGCTGACGCACCCCTAGTCGCACAGGCCGAAACTTTCAGGCAGGCAGACGGGTTACGCACCATCGGTGATCTCGCCAATGACCTAAAAATTCACGCACAAACAAACTACCCCGGCGTGAAGATCCTTCGAGACGACCTATTTGCCCTTGCTGGACAGGTCGGTCTGATCATCCGCGGTAACACTGTCCGAAACAATCAGCCCACTGCCCGCGCAATCGAATCAGGCTGGGTCAAGCCTAAAGACACACCAATCGAAACTAAAAACCACGGGTCATTCGTCAAGGTTTCAGCGCGGCTGACTCCACGCGGATACGGACGACTCTGGGACGCGGCAATCAACAACCTACGTGAGCACGGAACAGTGCTCCCACCAGTAAAGGAAATCGCAGCATGAAAACTCAACGCCTATATAAGGCCCACATGATTAGCGGACCCGATGCGGCGTACCGATTCACTCCTGTAGATGAAGCCTCCGAGTATGACGTTGTGGCATCGGTGGAATTCGTGTTCATCGGAGGGGTGGAGCACTGCAAAGTCCCGCTTGATGAGTGGGAGCCGGAAGGGTGGAAAGAGTTCGCTTTAGAGAAGTGGGGGCCTGACGTTGAGCGGCACGAGTATGAGGGCACTGTAGTTCTGCCGTATATGCCTTTCTTCTGGCCTAAAACCGGGGTGATTGTGAAATCGCGGTCAACCGCTCAAAGAACTGTGGACATCATCCGCCATTGGGGTGGAAGCGCCGAACTTTTAGAGTGCACCCCTGTCTGGCTTCCTGTTGACGAAGCAAATGCGCGTAGGAAACAGGCACGCAAGCAAAAACGTATCGCGAAACTTGAAGCACAAATCGCTGAACTCAAGGAGGTTAAGTAATGGCTAGGGTTTTGAATTTTGCTCCGGTGTTGTTTTCACCTGAGGATGCGGCTGCTTACTTGAACATTTCTGTTCGGAAGTTGGATGAGTTACAAGCCAAGCATGAGATTACACCGCGTGATGTGCATGGTAAGCGTGGGTTCCATCGTGATGATTTGGAGGCTTTTGCTGATGGGCTTCCTGAGTGGATGGGACGCGCAAAGTGAGCGAAGTAAGCGGTCGTCATGGGCTTGTTTATGACTGGTTGGCGGACAAGATGTGTACAGAGTTTTGGGCTGCACGTCCGCTGTATATGCCTAAGCATGCTGCGGATGGTGTGTGATGAACGAGGATTTTTGGTTGGAGACTTTGCGTGAGCGTCATGAGGCTGAGCATGAGGCGCAACGGTTGGAGGATGAGGGGGTGGTGGAGTGAGCGTGTTTTTGTGGCGGCCTAGGGTGCGCCGAACCGTGCAAATACTGTTTTGGATCGTCGTGGTGGCGGTCTTTTTTTATGCCCTGACATGGGCCGCGGGGCTGGTCGGGGTTTCTGACCCATGGTGTGACCCTGCGAACCCTGCCTGTATCGGAGCCACCCGATGACCAGTTTTGACGAGCACCTACGCTCACTCGGCTTAACCCAAACCCAAATTGATGCAGGCTACACCCGCCTGCTCCGCGAACTACAAGGAGAAGAAAAATGAGCATACTACGAATCGAAGTAGAGCTTTCTATAGAAGACGCGACCCCGATAATGAGCAGCGCAGGGGAAGAGTTTACGCCTAAGAAAATTCGGTACGAGGCATATAAAGGTACAAAGTTTTTTCATCAACACGCCCTTGTCATTGGTGCTTTAACCGAAAAACCAGATGAAATCGCTATCAAATACTTGTATACGGACCCGCATCCTTACCCTGCTAAACCGAAATGGTTTGCAAAAGCAGAAAAAGCCATGCAGGAGGCTCACAATGCGTGAGCCTGGCTTATATTACGGGATACCTAATGTTGAGTATCACAGGGGTTTGATTGAAGTTCATGACATGAATGGGCTAGCAATCAAACCCCTTTCTAGTACCGGAGCGAAAACACTAGTACGCGACTCCCCCGCCGACTATCTGTGGCAGTTGGAAAACCCTGTCTCAAAGACAGCGTTTTCCACTGGCACAGCAGTCCATGAACTTGTCCTTGAAGGGCAGTTGCAAAGTGTGGAAATTTTCGAGTTCCCGAACTGGATGTCTAAGGCCGCGAAAGAAGCGAAAGCTGAGTGTCTAGCACGTGGCGGCAACCCGATGCTTGAACGGGATCTAGTTGATGCGTATGCGATTGCTGAAGCGGTTAAAAACCATCAACTGGCTTCAAGCCTGATTACTGATGGGAACCCTGAAGTAAGTGCTCTTGTCTGGGACCCCGAATACAAAGTGTGGTTTCAGGTGCGGTTTGACTGGCTGCGTAATGACGGTTTGATCGTTGATTTGAAAACCAGTCGTGTAAGTAACCCGTCAGATTTTAACCGTGAAATAGCGACCTACTACTACCACTTACAAGCATCGCTTTACATGCGTGCTGCTGAACTTTTGGGCATACCGGTTCAGGGGTGGCGTTGGGTGGTTGTGTGTTCTGAAAAACCTCACAACGTGTTTGTTGTCGAGTACACGGAGATTGACCGTCTTACTGGTGATCAGCGGATGCATACGGCTTTAACGAAGTATGCGGATGGTGTTCATCAAGGGGTGTGGCCTGCACATCCTGATCTTTATTTCAGCGAGCTTCCTGCATACGCGACGTATGACGGTGAAGAAGGAGAAGTGGTGATCTGATATGGATCTGACTCAAACGATTGTTCCACGTAGTGATCAGCTTAATGCTGATGATTTTGTTGGAGGTCCTCGGACGTTCACGGTTGAGAGGGTTACTGCTGGTAGTGCTGAGCAGCCTGTGAATGTGCATTTAGTGGAGTTGCCTGGACGTCCGTATAAGCCTTCGAAGACGATGCGTCGTGTGCTTGTTGCGGCGTGGGGTAAGGAGGGTGATGTGTATGCGGGCCGTCAGTTGACGCTTTATCGTGATCCGTCTGTGCGGTTTGGCGCGGATGAGGTTGGTGGGATCAAGATTTCTCATTTGAGTCATATTGATAAGCCTTTGAAGCTTGCGTTGACGTCTACGCGTGGGAAGAAGGCTTTGAATGTGATTGAGCCTCTTGTCAGTGCTTCTCCTGCTGTGCCTGTGACGGCTGAGGTTGTTGAGCGGGCTGGGTCTGTTGAGGAGTTGCGTGCGTTGTGGCATGGGGCTTCTGGTGAGGTGCAGGCGTTGATTCAGGCGCGTGTCCAAGCGTTGCAGGCGGTGAATGATGCCTAAATCTAAGCGTGAGTCTGATGGTTGGCGTTTCGCTAAGGCGTTGGCGGAGTTGGAGGGTCGTCGTGTGGTTCGTGTACCGCCTGAACCTGACGAGAACAAGGCGGTTCTGCATTTGATGGGTGTGAATCGTTCAGCGCGTCGTATCGCAGAACCAGCCCCACCCACTCCCCTACACAAAATGGGAGCACAACGTGGCCGAAAAAATTGAAGCCCGTTTCTTCGCGAACATTGACGCAATCGACCTTGCAGAAAGATCCGAAATCGCTCGCACGAAAAAGGCTCTCCCCGCGAATATTCCTGAGAGAACTGCGGCGATACGGACGATTGAAATCGCTTACGAGAATCAGCGCCGGTCAGCCCGTAAAAAGTACTGGTCAGAGCTTGAAGAGTACAAGCAAGCGCATGAAAAAGAATGGAGTAGGCGTTGAGTCGCGTTAAAGAAGTGATCTTGTATTCGCAACCTACATGTGGGCCGTGCGTCTCGGTGAAACGGTTTCTTGAGAAGCACCAAATCAGCCACATGGTTTTAGACGTGAGTACGCTTCCGCAAGCCGCTGACCGGGTAAAAGACCTCGGATACGGGACAACACCAGTCGTCGAAGTGGTAACCGAGTCAGGTGGTTTCGCCTGGCACGGGTTCAGGCTCGACAAACTCAACCATCTAAAAGAGATAACCCGCTGATGGCGGGTTTTTTAATGCTCGAAAACAAGGAAGAAGGTGAGTGATGAAAGCGCTTTTTTACCGTGGTGAACAAGTTCATCCGAACCCGTCTGAAAGGGCTGGGATCAGTGCGTTTCATGCACTTCACGCGCTAGATGCAGATGCGCGGGCTAGAGACGTTTTTTGGCGTGGTCTGGCAGCAGAAATCGAGATTAGAGAGGTCGCTGATGTTATTTAAAGGAGAGTTTTTTGTGGCGGTGTTGCATCTGCTTGTCGCTGTTTTGTATGCGATGCAGAAGGACTGGTTTTTCGCTGTTGTGTGGCTGGTTTTAGCCATTGCGTGGGTAGTGATCGCTGAAACCAGCCGCCGCGCGAAACGCGAGCTAAAGAAATGGCTCGAAGACATGAAGAAAGCAAAGGCCAACTGATGGCTGCATGGCAACAGCTGTGCAAAGTCGCAAACTGTGCAAACAACGTTGGACAAAAAGGGGCTCGTGGCCTATGTAACAAGCACTATCTCCGCTGGATGTACACCGGAGACCCTGAAGGATCACTGAGGAAACCTGCTATCGAAAGGTTCTGGGAAAAAGTAAATAAGACTCCCACCTGCTGGCATTGGACTGCCAGCAAAGACGCAAACGGATACGGGATGTTCAGCGATCAACGAAGCCACAGAGCACATCGGTGGCTTTTTCAATATCTGAATGGCCCAATCCCTGATGGAAAGGTTCTAGATCACCTCTGTCGCACAACTTCTTGCGTTAACCCTAACCACCTAGAAGTGGTGGACAACCAAGAAAACCTTGAACGGGGTTGGGGCCGTCGCATCAAAACAGGCTGGGTCAATTTCTGCATTAACGGGCATGAATACACCTCAGATAACACGTACAAGAATCCGCTTGGGCGGCTAGTCTGCCGAACATGTTCTGCGCAATCACGGTTGCGCTACCAAGAAAGGAAGAAACAGAGCGTTGGCAAATGACACTCTAATTACAGTAACTGGAAATTTGACTGCTCCCGTAGAACTGCGTTTTACAGCATCCGGCGCCGCGGTTGCTAACTGCACGATCGCGAGCACTCCGAGTTCTTGGGACAAGCAATCGAATAGTTGGAAAGATGGCGAGACGCTATTTATGCGTTGCTCATTCTGGAGAGAAATGGCTGAGAATGCTGCTGAATCGCTAAATGAAAAGGGAATGCGTGTGATTGCGCAAGGGCGCCTTGTGCAGCGTTCTTATGAAAAGGACGGCGAGAAACGGTCAGTGGTTGAACTGCAGGTTGAGGAGATTGGTCCTTCCCTGCGTTACGCGAAAGCACAGGTCGCTAAAACGCCTCGCAACACTGGTGCAGGTTCGTTCACTTCTCGTTCTGCGCAAACCACTGCACAAGACCCATGGGGCACACCACCCACCGATCCGCCGTTTTGAGAAGGAGAACCCACATGATTGCACGATGCGGATACTGCGGGTGGGAAAAACTACTCCCCACCATCCCAGCGGCCTGGACTGCACAACAAAAACACGACAAAACATGCAAGGAGCAAAAACATGGCTGATCTAACCACTGCCGTGGAAGTAGCGGCAAAAGCACGCCTAGCAGCGAGCACCAACCCAAGCGAAATTGATTGGGAATCCCTCCACCCAAGTGCGCAATTTTCATTGAAGGAGCAAGCACTTCCCATCGTCACGGCCCTGCACGAGGCCGGACTGCTCCAAAGCGAGTCTAGGGGAGCAAATGCCTCGCCAATCCGTGACATTGAACCGGAGGCAAAGCGTTCTGAGGTTTTGAAGACTGCTTCTAGCCTGATTAGTGGTGATCGTGCTGCTGTATACGGTGACGCATGCGAAAACTTCAAACGCATCGCTGAACTGTGGGAGCCAATCCTCGGCGTAAACGTGACTGCTACACAAGTCGGTTTATGCCTCACACAACTGAAAGTCGCACGAATCATCACCGCACCACAACACGAAGACTCCTTTGTGGACGCGGCAGGATACATCGCACTCACCGCAGAAATCGCGCTCAATGAAAGTTGACTTCACGATCCCTATGCGGGACGTGATCAACGCTAACCAGCGCGAACACTTCCACGTGAGAGCAAAGAAAACTAAAACCCTCCGGCAGCTCGGTAAAAAGAGCGCGGAGGGTTTAGTTTTCCCCGATCCATGCAGAATCATTGCTTATTTTGGTTTCCCAGATAAGCGCAGGCGCGATCTACACAACTATTTCGGGACACTCAAAGCACTTATTGACGGCATTGTCACTGACGCGAAAGCGCTTCCTGATGATTCTTGGGATCACCTTATAGGCCCTGATCTTCGCGTCATCGACTACAAAGAGAAAGGACACCTATACATCTGCCTAGAAATTATGACAGAGGGTTATTCACATTCCCCTTCTGGTAGTACTCCTGGGCTTCTATCGCTCGGGCTTTCAACCACTGCATAGCTTGAGCGTGCCTGACATCCTGTCGGTTTGGTTGAGCCTCGCCTTCTCCAAGAACCGTAATTTTAGGCCAATCAGAAGTCATCAATGTTCTTCGGTCTAACTCATTAATGGTTTTTCTGAAGTAGTCGTTGGCTTCTGTTCTTTTGAATTTTTTCATGCGCTCATGCTACTGCTTACCCGTTTTACTTGCTGGTTGATTGCCGTCCATCCCCTTACGTGGGGGTGGGCGGTTATGAGTCAGACAACACCAACACCACATTGAAAGGAGTCCTTTTGTGCTGAAAATTGGCGCCCTGTTTGCAGGCTATGCCGGTATCGATTTAGCCGTGCAGCATGTTTTAGACGCAGAAATTGCGTGGGTATCAGAAATAGATAAAGGACCATCAAAAATACTTGCCCACCGGTTCCCCACCATTCCAAACCTTGGAGACATTACTGCCATCAACTGGTCTGAAGTGAAGCCGGTAGACATCATCACCGGCGGATCACCATGCCAAGACCTTTCCCACGCAGGTAAACGGCTAGGCATGAAACCCGGTACACGCTCAGGACTGTGGGTTTCCATGCTCGAAGCAATAACAACTATCAAACCAAAACTAGTGATTTGGGAGAACGTCAGTGGAGCCTTTAGTGCCGAAGCAACTAGCGCGATGGAGTCCTGCGCAGGATGCGTGGGTGACGGATCAACCCGCCCTGTTTTGCGAGCACTTGGACGTGTACTCGGAGACCTTACCGCGGCAGGGTACGACGCTGAATGGCATTCTTTGGAAGCTGCCGATGTTGGCGCACCCCACCACAGGCTCAGAGTCTTCGTCATCGCATGGCCAAGAACTACAGGCAAACCAAGAGTGGTCGGACGTTCCCTTGTATCCGACACCGAAGGTAACGGACGCGAAACATACGGACTCACCAGCGTATCGCAGCCGACACTCACCAGGTTTACGGACAGTGTCCGTCTACTTCCCACACCTGCTGTAAATGACATGGGTGCAGGTAAAGATGTTGAAGCGTGGGATGCGTGGACCGACCGCATGAAGCAAGCCCACGGCAATGGAAACGGGCATGGTAAAAGCCTGCACATTGAAGCGTTACGTCTACTACCTACTCCAACTGCTGAGCGAACTGATGGACGTAAATCGCAGGCGTTCCGTGAAGGCCGAACAACTTTTTACGACGTCGTTTATCAAGAGAAGTGGGGCGAGTATGCGCCTGCAATTAAACGTTGGGAGACCATCACAAGGCCAGCACCGGCCCCTACTTTACCGACAGGGAAAGAAGGGAAACGCCAGTTATCGCCTCGTTTTGTGGAGTGGATGATGGGTCTTCCTGATGGATGGGTCACAAGCGTTCCAGACATGACGCGTAGTGAACAGTTGAAAGCGCTAGGTAATGGCGTGGTGCCGTTACAAGCGGCTGAAGCAATTAGACGTGTTTTAACCCCGAATCGGGGTTTTTCTTTTTTTGAGGAGGAATAGTTATGACGTTTAATCCCTACCGCCCTGAAACACAGGGAACTGCAGGGGTTGAGTCTTGGATGGAAGCTGCGGCTTGTAAAGGCTCAAGTGTTGATTTTCATTCGGATGTAGTAGCCGAGATTTACGCGGCGAAAGAGGTTTGCGCGTCGTGTCCTGTGAAGCGGGAATGCCTTGCTAGCGCTGATGCTTACGGCATTTGGGGTGGCCTAGGGCCAGTCGAGCGCGCAGGAAAAACATGGCGTCCACGAGGCTCACAACACACCAAACCTCTTCCCGTTATTGATCCTGCCGACTACACCAGCATGCGTGACGCTGGCATGTCACTCCCCCGCATCGCCGCGCACTACAACGTCAGCGTCCACATACTCAAAAAAATCCGCCACAACCAACAACTAGACCCGGACAGGAGCACAATCTGATGGCGAAAGATAAACGCCCATACGCTCAAATCGATGTGGGCTGGTACATGAACCCCAAGTGGTACCAAGTCGAAAGATTCTTGCTAAACGCAATGCCCGATGCAATGCCCGATGCATTGCTACATGCATTGCAAGACGCAAAGCAACTGCATTTAGTGAGCATTTTATACAGCGCTCAAGCACGCTGGGACGGACGCTTTCCAGTATCAGCAATCAAAGCTTTTGCACGCACCCGATACGAAGAATCCGTCAGCGCACTTTTCGACTGCGGAATGTGGATCAACCACTCTGGCGGAATGGCAGAAATACACGACTACCTGCAACATCAGGCCTCAGCGGCAGAACTAGACGCTGCCACATCGAAGGCTAAAAAGGCTGCCGAAGCACGCTGGAACAATGCATCTAGCAATGCATCAAGCAATGCTAAACGCATACCTCCAAGCAATGCATCAAGCAATGCAGAGAAGAGAAGAGAAGAGAAGAGAAATATAGAAGTACCTAAAGGTACTTCTAGTAGCCGCAAAAAAGCCTCAACACCTTTCCCCGAACAATGGCAACCAACCGACACCCACCACGCGAAAGCAAAAGAAAACGGACTCGACCTCCACAGAGAAACCGAAAAATTTAAAGCACACGCACTAGCGAACGACCGCCGCCAAGTCGACTGGAACCAAGCCTTCACTCAATGGCTTTTGAAAGCCAGCGAATATCAAACCCGCTCACCGAATGGTGGCGGGTTTTCTCGTCCCTCAATCGACCGACAAGGAGAACTCCTCAAAGCCGAACGCGCACGCATCCTCAACGAAATGAACCAGCAACCCAGATTAGAGATCGAACCATGAACAAACTCGAAGCATCCGAGATCGTCACATTCCTCAACCGCACAGGCAACCTCTGGGCAATGGAAGGACAATCCGACGCTTGGGCTGACGCACTCAACGACGTAGACGGTCCGACAGGTTTTCAGGCTGCACGAGAAATCGCTCGCACACGCACAAGCACAGAAAAAGCGATGACACCTGGTGATATTCGCAAGCATGTTGACCAGATTCGCCGTCAGCGTTTGCAGGGTGCTCCTAGTCCTCAGCCGCCGTCAGAGCTTGAAGGCGATCCGATGCGGGAGAAGCGGTGGACGCGGTTGCGTGCGCATGCGATTGGTAATGGCTTGTCGTATGAGGACGCGGACGCGTATGCGGATCATCATTCGCAGGTTGTGCGTGCTGGGCTGCCTACAGTGCCCCGCAGCGTCGCAATATCGGCCCCACCGCGCCCGTAAACGTGTTTAAGCAGCAGAAACCCATCCAACCAAAACAAACGCCCCACAAGGCCCGTAACGCAAACCCGAAAGGAAAGCTCGTGACCGACCCGACACCCACCATCGACCGACTAGAAAAAGCAGCCCAAAACTACCTCGCCGGAGAAACCACAAAAACCGAATGGGCAAACGACCTCAACCCACAAGCCATCCTCCAACTCTGCGCACAACTCCGCATCTACAAAAAACACGCCAGCCGACCAGCCGAAAAACTCTTCTAAGGACTACTCATGAGCGACACATTCCAACAACGCCACAGACGACCAAAACCACCACGTTTACGGGGCATGCCCTACAGGACATACCTCTTGTCCAATCCTGGGGTCGCACGTATTACTCAAGGTCCGATCACCAAGAGGTGGCACGTAGCAAGCCATACCGAAGATCGTTCGTTTTCCACCCGCGATGAAGCATTCGCTTACGCAAACCAACAAACCAAGGAAAAGAAATGACAACTATCAGATACTACGTCTGCCAAATCTGCCGCGAGACATCAACCAACCCAGATGGATGGAAACAAGTATCAATCGGAGCACTCGGATTCATCGTCTGCCCCATACACGAAAGCATCTCATTCGCCGACCTCAAACCAACCGGACCAATAGCAATCAAAGGAAAGAAATGAACCACGCACAAAGAGCCAGCCAGATCATCGACCTGATGGCCACAAACAACTGGATGGATAAAAGTCCCTTCATAGACCGCCGCATAGCCGCAGCTCAAGTTCACGCATCACTCGCACTCGTAGAAGCGCAAAACCGCACAGCACAAGCAACAGAAAAACTCGTTGAACAGCAACGCATCGCAAACAGCCTTCTGCAGGAGGTGATCCACCATGTCACTGGCATTAACAACTGATCGAGATATTGCGAGATTCACCGAGAAGTTCACCGTATCCAAGAAAGGGTGCTGGGAGTGGATCGCTGCGCTTGACCCTCATGGTTACGGACGGTTTGGAATGGGTGGCAAGACGCGCTCCGACTGGCGCATGAAACTGGCCCACCGAGTATCTTATGAGACGTTCTCTGGACCAATACCTACAGGTCTTGACCTGGACCACCTCTGCCGAAACCGAGCGTGTGTAAACCCGGAACACTTGGAACCTGTCACTCGCTCAGAAAATCTGCGCAGATCCCCCCTGATGTCGCGGGGGAAAAACAAGACTCATTGCCCGAAGGGTCACGAGTATTCCTTAGACAACACAAGGATCACCAAGGCGGGGGCGCGTGCTTGCCGAACCTGCGAACGTGCACGCAACAGGGGAAAGGCTAGGGCAGGGATCTACAATCCGCCAACGCCTTGTACATCTTGCGGGAAGGTTCTTCGGAAAGGAAACCTGCCCACACACTACCGAGCCTTTCACCCCGAAATCGTTGAAGCCCTCGGACTAGGAGACCTGTCGTGACCATTCAAATGCATACATGCCACGCATGCGACCGCGAATACGAACCCACACAACCCGAACAACGCTACTGCACCAAAACCTGCAAACAATCCTGGAAACGAAAACTACTCATCAACAAACACCAAACAGCAAGGAAAACAAAATGAGCGAATATGTGCCAGACACAGACGAAGTACGGGACGACTACGCAACTTGTGGGCTTTTGTGCAATGCCGCCACCAGACGGGCAGGATTTGACCGCTGGCTTGCTGAAGAAAAACGCAAAGCAAAAGTAGAAGCACTCAAAGAAGCCGCAGACGATCCCGAAATAAAAGACAACAGAATTTGGGTGGAATATTGGCTACTCGAACGCGCGCAACAACTCAAGGAACAGTAATGGGCACGTTCAGGGAATACGTACAGAAAAACCCAGCCCCACCCCACCTCGTCACCCACCACAAACAGAAAGCACAACACACCATGACAATCCCACAAGAAGCAATCGAAGCAGCGGCACAAGCAATCTTCAAAGAAGCCCAAGGACCCGACCAAGACAACTCTTGGGAAGAACTACGAGACAACTCTTGGAAAGAAAACTGGAGGAAATTAGCACGCAACGTCCTAGAAGCTGCGCTCCCTCACATCCGCGAACACATCGCACAAGAAATCACCGACTCACTCAAAGACTACGAGGCGCACTGCCGAGAAGACGTCACATGGTACGACGGGCACATGAACGCCGCCCGAATCGCACGAGGAGAAACACAATGACGCGCGGTCACACTAACCAACCCGTATGGACCTGGCACTGCGACCGCTGCGGAAACACAAGCGGAGACCTCGCCTACAGCCAACAACACCTACCCACCCCCGACCAAATGCGCGCCAAAGGCTGGCACATCGCAGAAAAATGGGGCGACCTATGCAGCCGATGCGCACAAACACCACCCATCGAAAAGCTGAAACCATGACCACGCCAGCACGCATCGTGACATCACTAAAAAAATGGACGAGAACACTTTTCTCATCCACCACCACGATTGAAATCACATGTGAACCAGCAGCACACGCATTCATGCAATCCCTATCAGCTGCAACATTATCCATGGAACAAATAGGCGTTGAACCGCCATCAAAACCGACACAGAAACTCACCAAAAGGCCATCCCCAATGACCACACCACGAGAACAACTCGCAGACCTCATCGCATACCAGCGAGTAAAAGAAACCAACCCCAAAGCCGACCACCACATTTTCGGCTACCACCAATTCAGCAAAGAACAACGCGCATTCCTCGCCGCAAGAGCCATGCCACTAGCCGATGCAATCATCAAAGCAGGCTGGACACCACCACCCACACCAACAACAAACCCACACCTCGACAACTAAACCCGCCCAACCACGGCGGGTTTTTTCACACCCAAAAACAGGAGAAACACACATGGAAAGCACCATCGCCCTCTACACAACAATCACCAAAGGACTAACCACAGCAACACAAAACATCACCAAAGCAATGCAACAACTAAACACCACCACACAAACAACCAACCAAACCATCAACAGCCTCACCCAACAACTAGACAAGGACCACCAATGACACTCAAAGGAACAGTCACCGGATGCACCTACGAGGAAGTACAAAACGCCGCAGAAAAAGAAGCAGACAACTTCTTCGGACCCAGACCCTACACACTCTCCCTAAAAGAAGTCGAAGCAGAAAAAACCATCAGCGGAGAACTCATCTACTACACCGCCACCTACACCGCCGAGGAAACCAAATGACCACTGAACTCACCGCCAAATGGCAAACCATCGCAGAAACATACCCACACGCCAAACAAGCAATCCACACCACACCCCAACCCACCAACGGAATGCCCCACACCCCAACCAACCCACAAAAAGCCCCACTCAACCTCAACGCACTCTCATGGATCGAAATGACCGACCGCCTCACAGCCAAATGGGGCCACACACCACAAACAATGCACACACACATCACCACACTCTGGAACAACCTCGGACCAGCCGACCAACTCGACCTACAAACCGACACCTGGACCATCCACAACCAAACCCCACAATGGCTACCAGCACACCAACAAACCCTCGCCCTCACACGAGAACAAACCGCAGGAATCTACTGCACCACCATCCAAGAACTCGCATGGGCACTCAACAGCCTCGGCAAACCAACACCACAAGGAACACTCCGCCGCTGGGTAACAGAAGGCCACATCACCAAAACCCAAGCAGGCTACTCACTCGCCCAAACACTCCAAAGGATCAACAAATGAGCATCGCAGCAGCTTTCGCACTCACCGCAATAGCATTCCTCGTCCTCGCACTAATAACAGGCCTCTTAGCAGACGAAACACGGAGCCATTCTGCAGAAAAGAAATACGCAACAGTTGCAAACACAGCACTCGGAATCTCAACCACACTATTCATCGCAGCAATCTGGACACACGCACTCACATGACGCACATTGAACTAGACAAACCAGCACACCGAGCACTATAGTTCCTAGTGTTGAAACACGTGCACACAGCACAACAACCCACACACTCAGACACCCACACGGTGTCTTTTTTAATGCCCAAAAACAGGGCAAGCCCAGCCCACACCGGTGGCACTCTAGATCACGACTAGACTGGGCACCACCACACACCCCGCCTAGGCCTCTCAACGAAGCACACTAAGGAAGCCGCGCGGACGGCTCAACGGACACGCCAACACAAGGCTAAAAGCAAACCGGCCCGTACAAACCGGCACGCATCCGCACACACCATTCCCTCACCCCGCCACACAACAACGTCGTCAAGGGCGCAGAGTCAGGGAAACACGCCAACGGGAAAAGGAACTCACATGAGCAAACCCGACCCCCGCAAACAAAACGGCCACAGACGCAGACAAACCAGAGCACGCATCCTAGCCCGAGACACCCACTGCGCACTATGCGGCCAATGGATAGACAAAACCCTCACCACCATCCCCGGACAACACGGCCCCAAATGCACAGGCCAAACACCCAACCACCAACCATGCCCCGGATGCATCCCACACCCACACCGCGCAGAAGTCGACGAAGACATACCAGTCTCACGCGGAGGATCACCCCACTCCCTAGACAACTGCGCACTCATGCACCGCCAATGCAACCAATGGAAAAGCAACCAAACACTCGCAGAAGCACAACAACAACTCACAACCCAAAACACACAACACACAACCGCAACACCACAACAAACCACAACACGCATCAACTGGTAACCAAAACAACCAACCCCAAACCCAACAACAAAACACACAACACCACAACAAACAACCACCACCCACACCCCCTCCCCACCCCACACACAGGCCCGCCCCTTGGCATTGGGCCTTTCTCTCCGCAGTATTTTTTCCACACGTCAGGTAG
The DNA here is from genome assembly GCF_051200815.1 of Timonella sp. A28. Classification (GTDB taxonomy): domain Bacteria; phylum Actinomycetota; class Actinomycetes; order Actinomycetales; family Cellulomonadaceae; genus Timonella. The sequence goes on from NZ_CP195159.1 coordinate 1,477,369, forward strand.
GTGATTTTTATGAGTGTTGAGGCTGCTGCTGCGTCTGGTGATGAGCGTGAGTTGCTTGTGGCGATGCGGAATAAGGTTGCTAAGACTCTTGATGATGAGCGGACTTTGGCGCGTGATTTGGCGGCGTTGACGAAGCGGTTGCGTGAGATTACTCAGGATATTGCCGCGCTTGATGCTCGGGAGGAACAGGAGGGCGGCGATGGTGCAGAAGAGTCGCCTGATGAAGAGTGGGCCGACGACTACTGAGCCTCGGCTTTCGTCTGCTGCTCGTCATGTTGTTTTGCCTGATGGGATTGTGTCGAGTGGTTGGCCGTCTGTTGCTAAGACTCTTGTGAATCTTGGGATTTGCTTTGATGTGTGGCAGAAGGATCTTGGTCGCGTTATTTTGGCGAAGCGTCGCAATGGGAAGTATGCGGCTGGTATTGGTGGCGTGGTTATGTCGATTCCGCGTCAGGTTGGTAAGACGTTCACGGTTGGTGCGATCGTTTTTGCTTTGTGTTTGTTGTTTCCTGGTATTCGAGTTATTTGGACGGCGCATCACTCAAATACTTCTGATGAAACGTTTGAGGCGATGCAGCAGATGGCTTTGATGCGTAAGATTAAGCCGCATATTTTGCGTGTGACGACTGGTAATGGCAAGCAGCGTATTCGGTTTCGTAATAAGTCTCAGATTGAGTTTGGTGCTCGTGAGCATGGTTTTGGTCGTGGTAAGACGAAGATCTCGATTCTTGTTCTTGATGAGGCGCAGCATGTGTCTGAGAGTGCGTTGGAGAATCTTGTTCCGACGATGAACCAGGGCAGTAATCCGCTGTTGTTCATGATGGGCACTCCCCCGCGCCCGATTGACCGTGGGGATGCTTTTAAAAATCGTCGCAGTCGTGCGCTCAAGGGTGACTCAAATAACGTGTTGTTTGTGGAGTTCTCTGCTGACGAGGACGCGAACCTTGATGATCGTAAGCAATGGGCTAAAGCTAATCCTTCTTATCCGAAGAGGACCCCTGAGGACGCTATTTTGCGTTTGCGTGAAGCCCTTGGATCGGATGACTCGTTTAAACGTGAAGCCCTTGGTATTTGGGATAACGATGAGCTTGGTGATCATCCGATTCATGCAAGTTGGTGGGCTAATACTGCTATTGGTTTTAATGATCCGTTGCCTGGCGAGGGTGTTCCTTCGTATGGTGTGCGTTTTTCTGCTGATGGGTCGCGTGTTTCTCTTGCTGGTGCTTTGTCGTTTGGTGAGGGGCAGCCTGTGTTTGTCGAGACTATCGAAACGAAGTCGATGCTGTTTGGTATTGATTGGTTGGCTGATTGGCTTGAGAAGCGTTGGCGCGCCTGCTCGATGATTGTGGTTGATGGTAAGTCTGATGCGGCGGCGTTGATTCTCGAGTTGCGTCGTCGGAAGGTTAGTTATCGTGCAATCAATTTTGGTCATGATCTGCTGACTTCTACGGCTGCGAGTGATGCGTATTCAGCGTTTACTAATGCGGCTCGGTCTGGGCCATCTGCGCTTTTGCACTCTAATGATGAGGGGCAGTCCGTGTTAGATGCCTCGGTCAAGGGTTCTGTGCGCAGAAAGATTGGTAATGATGGGCGGTTTGGTTTCCAACCGCATCATAAAGATATTGAGTCGGAGTCTGTTGAGGCTGCGGCTCTTGCTTTTTTTGCAGCTTCTACGAGTAAGCGTAAACCTGCGGGTGAAGCGCGTAAGGCTCGTGGGTCTCTTGTTATGTGATTGGTGGTGGTGAATGGTGACGTTCTTACTGGGCGGTGGTTTGGCTCCGCGAGTGATCGGACTGGACCACCAAACACAAGCGTTGTTTGATGGGTGTTTTATGGAATGGCAGGCTCGCCGGCCTCGTAATGCTTTGCGTAAGTCGTATGTGGATTCCAAGCAGGCTCATAAGCATTTGGGGATTTCTATTCCACCTGCGATGCAGGATATTGAGGTTGCTGTTGGTTTGCCGGAGACTGCGGTGGATAAGTTGGCGCAGCGGTGTATGTGGGATGGGGTTGTTGCCCCAAATTCGTCTGAGGACCCTTTCGAGTTGGAAGAGGTGTTGGACGATAACCGGTTTGATATTGAGTTCCCGCAGACGGTTGCTTCTCAGCTTACGTATTCCACGGCGTTTCAGTCGGCTTCTTTGGGCGATGTGACTGCAGGTGAGCCGCAGGTGAAGATTATGTCTCATTCGGCGTTGTGGTCTGGTGCTGTGTGGGATTCTGTGCGTCGTCAGTTGCGCGGGTTTTTGGCCATTAATTCGGTCGATAAGTTGGGGCGTGCAACTAGTGTGACCCTTTTTACGGCGTTTGAGTACATTCATTGTGTACAAGGTGCAGAGTCCACATGGTACGTCTCTGATGTGCGACGTCATGGGCTAAAACGTGTCCCTGTCGAGAGTTTGCCTTTTAAGCCGACGTTAGAGCGTCCTTTTGGGCAGTCTCGCGTGAACCGTCGGGTCATGAACTTGACGGATCGTGCAGTACGGACGATTTTACGTCTTGAGGTGCATAGCGAAATGTTTTCAGCTCCAAAGTTCTTGCTCATGGGTGCCGATGATTCTGCTTTTATGGGTCCTGACGGTAATCCAATTCCGTTATGGACTTGGTATATGACTCGGCTTAATGCGATTCCAAAGCCAGAGGGCGATGACGCGGAGATGCCGACATTGGAGCAGATTTCTCAGCAGTCACCACAACCGCATAACGATCAGTTGCGGATGATTTATGCACAGTTTTCTGGTGAAACTTCGGTTCCGCTCAACTCGCTCGGTATTGTGCAGGACAATCCGCCTTCTGCTGAGGGTTTGTATGCGATGAAGGAAGATCTGGTTATTGCTGCGTCAAACAATAATCGTGTGTTGACGTATGGATTGAATCGGACGATGCAGAATGCCGTAATGCTGCGTGATGGGTTGACTGATATGCCACAAGAATTGCGGCGTATATCGCAGAAGTTCCGTAACCCTGCTATGCCTTCGGTTGTGTCGCAGTCTGATGCGATGGTGAAGCAAATCGCGGCGATTCCAGAGTTGGCTCAAACGGATGTTGCTCTTGAAGAACTTGGGTATACGTCTGAGCAGATACAGCGCATTCGTGGAGACATTCGCCGTCAACGTGCAAGCACTCAGATGAGTGTCCTTGTCGAAAAATTCGAAAACGGTGCTGTTGTTTCTTCTGGCGGTGAGTAGGTGTGGCTGTCTCTGTTGAGGATGTGCATAAGGCTCTGGGTGGGCTACACGGGTTGGTCGAGGGTGTGCTGGATTCTTTCTGGCACACCCTCGATCTATCTAACCCTGCTGCGGCTCGTGACGCACTACTAGAGTTTGTGCCGCTACTTGTCGATGAGTATGGGCTTAAAGCAGCATCGATTGCTGCGGACTGGTACGACGAACTACGCATGGATGAGCGCATCCCCGGTGTGTATGTATCGGAGCTCGCTGAACCGTTGAAGGCAGAGTTTGTGGCTGAGCGAGTTCGGTTTGGTGCACAGCATCTGTGGGAAGATCCAGAACAGACTTTGTTGTTCCTTAAAGGTGCGTCTACGGGCTATATTTCCCAGGCTTTCAATGACACTTTGGCATTGAATGCACAGGCTGATCCTGTTGCGCGCGGGTGGGTTCGTAAGCCGAATCCTGGGGCATGCAAATTCTGCCTGATGTTGGCGGCGCGGTCTGCTGAAAACGTACACGGCGGTATTTATTCGTCAAAAGAATCAGCGCTACTCGTGCAAGGGCGCGGCATTGAGCGTCAGTCTCGCACGGATATTCTTGGTCGCACTCAACTGCGTGGTGGTGGCGTCAAAAATCGTGGTTCGCAAGATGTTGGCGATAAATATCATGACCATTGCCGGTGCGTTGCCGTCCCGATCTGGCCGAATACCGATATTGCTGCACAGCATGGTTTCGACCCAGAGGAACTTCTCCGGAGATACCAACGAGGCGAGTTTGACGCCTAACCAAAGACCACCTGTCTTACATCGTGAGGCGGGTTTTTTCATGCCCAAAGTTTTGGGTTTACGCACACCTGAGCGGTAATCAGGGCCATCACTATGCCGACGGGCTTACGGAAGGAAATAGGAATGAGTACAAAAATGCGTCGACTCGTGTTTGTGGAAACACCACAGGGCGAGCAAAAGGGTGCAGGTTCTAGTGGAACGAACGGCGGAGAAGGAGCAGGGTTTACGCCACCTGCTTCCCAAGAAGACCTAAACCGAATTATTGCTGAACGTGTGTCTCGTGAACGTGCGAAGTATTTGGACTATGAAGCGCTGAAATCTAAGGCAGCACAGTTTGATGCTGCTGAGGAAGCAAATAAAACAGAAGCGCAAAAACAGGCTGACGCGCTCAACGCTGCACAGGAAAAACTTGCAGCATACGAGCAGCGTGACCAGATCGCCGCATGGAAACGTGACGTTGTAAAAGACACGCACATCCCAGCAGATGCAGTGAGTGGCTCTACGCAAGAAGAGATCCAAGCACACTTCGAACTTCTAAAAACTCTCATTCCTGAACCTCAAGCCAACACCCCGCCAGTCGCTGGCCTGCCGTCCATCGGACAGCAGCCACCATCCAGTTCGAACAACATCCCTATCAGTGAGCAGATCGCACTCGCGGAGAAGGACAAGAACTGGGAACTAGCGGGGCAACTCAAAGCCGTACAGCTTGGCCAAATTAAGGCCTAATTATCGAAAGGAGATTCCAGATGGCTGGAATCACTGGTCTGGGCACTACCTACAACCTGCCTAACTTCGTCGGGGAGCTCTTCGCGGCGTCGCCGGAAGACACTCCATTCCTGTCGTCCATCGGTGGTCTGACTGGTGGTGAGTCTGTCGGTTCGACTTCGTTCGAGTGGCAGGGTTACGACCTTCGCGATGCTGATGACACGCGACAGCGCCTTGAGGGTGCGGATGCGGGCGCTGGGGACTCCCGTGTGCGTTACAACGACTCGAACGTCCTTGAGATCCACCAGGAAGCAACTGCTGTTTCCTACACGAAGCAGGGTGCCACTCAGCAGCGTGGTGCAGGGTCTACTTCCGTGCAGATCGGCAGCACTGTTATCCCAGCGGATGAACTCGCATGGCAGGTTGATCAGCAGATCAAGCAGATCGCTCGTGACGTTGAGAAGACGTTCATCACGGGCGTGTATGCGCGGCCTAATGACAACACCGCTCCACGTAAGACTCGTGGTCTGCTCGCTGCTGTCACCACGAACGTTGCTACGACTACCGAGACCGCTGCGACCCTTACCGAGGGAACCGTCATCGACCTGATGCAGGACATCTGGGAGTCTGGTGGTATCCAGGAAGGCGAGACCCGCACCATCATCGTGAACGCGGCTCTCAAGCGTGCCCTGACCCGCATCTTCATCAAGGATGCGAAGTATGCGGAAGCTACCCGAAACGTTGGTGGCGTGAACCTGCAAACCATTGAAACGGACTTCGGCAAGGTAAACATCATGCTGAACCGCTACATGCCAGTAACCAAACTTGCTGTCGTGTCCCTTGAGGAGTGCAAGCCTGCGTTCCTTGAGATTCCTGGCAAGGGTCACTTCTTCGCTGAACCTCTCGCGAAGACTGGCGCTTCTGACAAGGTGCAGATCTACGGCGAGATCGGATTGAACTACGGCAACCAGCTGAAGCACGGTGTCCTAACCGTTGCACCAACCGTTTAAGGGGGAATGATGGCGACTTTTCATAGCCCAAAATATCCAAGTCTTCGTGTCGCAGATCTAGGTTTGCGGTTTCAAGATGGGGTTCTTGAAATGGAAGAAGGCCCGCGAGCTGAACGCTTGCGTGGCCTTTCGTCTTTTGAAGTAGTCGAAGTAGCAACTGAAGCAGATCAGGCTGCACCTGTGGCTGTTGAAGATACTGAATCTCACCAAGATTCTAAGGGAACAGACACTCAAGAGCCTAAGGAAGAAACAGTGCAAGCTGCTCCGTCTAAACGCCGTAGTCGTACATCCTGATAAGAAAGTGAGGTGCGCTCAATGAGTGCTTTTGCCACAGTGCAAGATCTGGGAAGTAAATGGGCGCACCTCACTGGGGTTGAACTCGACGACGTGAATCAAGGATTAGGTGAGGCCACACTAATGATCCGTCAAGCATTCAAAAATGCTGGAAGAGACATTACATCGGCTGACCCTGAAATCCTCAAACTTGTTTGCGCGCGCATGGTGAGGAACGCTTTTCCGCAAGATTCATCCGCGGTAAACATTCCAGCAGGCGTGGAAACGACACAAGTCGGGGTCGGTCCTTTTCAACGATCTTTCAAGTTTTCTGGCGGGGCTTCTCGCAGATTGTGGATCGGCCCAGATGAGATGAAACTTCTTGGACTACAGGCTAAAAAAATGTTTTCCCTAGACATGCTTCCTGAAGGGTGGACTGCTCCATGAGGCTCGAAAAAACATTCACCCCACATACCGTGACCGTTACTCCTTTCCTTGGCGAAGGCGCAAACGGTGAGATTTGGGGGCCTGCTAGTGAAGTGCGAGACGTTTTTGTTGAAGATGTGCAAGAAGTCGTGATTGATGATTCAGGTAAAGAGGTCGTTTCTTCTGGACGTGTGATCTTCAATTTTGATGATGCACCCTTGAAACGCTCAAAAGTGACTGTATGGGCAGGAACCCTTCATGAGCGAACCTCAGAAATCTTCAAACTTGCACTGAACCATCATGATGAGTGGCCGTCTTTCGCGATTGGATATCTACGATGAGTGTTCGTTCTCATTGGGATGGCGCTAACGTTTCGGTAGTCGTGCGTGGTGCAGCTCGGCAAGGTTTGCTTGCTGGTGCTAAGCATGTGCGTGACGCATCTCAGCGTGTAGCGCCTAGCGAGACAAGAGAACTTCGCGAGTCTGCTTATGCGGAAGTCGATCCATCATCGCTGATCGCGATAGTGGGGTATGACGTGCCGCGTGACATTAAAGCGATCAAGCAGCACGAGGATTTATCGTATGCGCACCCATCTGGTGAGCAAGCAAAATTCTTAGAGAAGCCACTACGCGATAGTGCTGGAGCAGTGCAATCTGAAATCAGTAAATCGTTAAGGAGGGTGCTGTGACTCTTCGCGTTTCTGGTCTCCTTGAAGGGCTAGCCCAGTGGCTACATGATGAAGGCTTAGCCACCTACTCGCCTACCGGCATATACCCTGCTGACGGTCCCGTTATTTCTCTAAAAACGTTGCCGTCAGAGCCTGCTAAAGCAGTCAGCTTGTCTGTATATGACATGGGTGATGGATTAGCGGTGCCTGATGCTGAGATTCTTGTGCAATTGCGATTTCGTGATGGCGGCACAAGAACGGCTGTTGATGATTTCGCCGATGACGTTTTCGCGCGACTACATATGCGGCATTCATTTCTGGCTGGAGGCATAGCAGTATCGCGTGCTCGACGTACTTCCACCGCTGATCTTGGGCCTGACAGCAACAACCGTTTTGAGCGGGCCGACAACTACGCACTAGCCATAGTGCGATAACAACTTTTTTCTGTAATTGAGCCGTACCCCAAAAGGTCACGGCTATTTTTTATGCCCTTTTGGAGGCTCACATGTCAGTTTCTACCGAGTACGGTTTTGGATACGAGTACGGGCTAGACATTTTTGACCCAGTATCAGGTCAATGGCTGCCGTTCCGATTCCCCACTGGAATCAACCCTCAATCAACTCCTGTCACATCAGATGGTGCTACATACGACGACCTTGGTGCACCGCGTGAAGTCAAACTCTCTGAGTCTTGGACTGCTGATTTCCAAGTGCAGCAGCATCGTCTCGCCAATGGCTCATACCTGCCAGAGGTTGAAGCACTTATGGCTTTGACGAAACCAAGCGCCACCGGTGCGAAAGCCGTTGGACGGTTCCGCTGGTATGACAAGCCTGCCGCTGGTCTTCCAAACCCTCAAGACGCTTACGAGGGAGATGCAACAGTCACCCTCAACCGAGGAAACACAGACAACTCAGGTATCGGTGCTTGGTCCGTTTCTCTAGCAGGTCTAGGACGGCGACGCCAGATCGAAAACCCATGGCTTGGGTGGGGTGTAGCAGATACACCATTCATTTCTTCCATCACTCCTGCGGGTGCGGTGACTGGTGATCTTGTCACTATCACTGGATCGGACTTCACAGGAGCAACCGGGGTCGCCTTCGGGCTGGCTGCCGCAACAGAATTCGCTGTGATTTCACCATCATCTATCGCTGCCGTGCTGCCAACCGACGCTGCTGGAACCGTATCCGTGACCGTAGTGACTGCTGCTGGCACATCCAACGCCGTCGAATACGCGCGCGGCGCATAAATGCTGCTTCCTCGCATAGTTGGGCTGTGCTATGCGAGGAAGCCACCAACAGCCCCTCACCGCCAACATCTTGGAGTTACCGTGCTTAAAGACCTTTCCGCTTTCCTCACACCAAACCTCGAACTCACGTGGCGCGACCGAACATTTATTGTCCCGCCTCCATCACGCGAAGACGGTCTCACAATGACCGCGATAAACACGGCTGGGGCACTTGCTTATGCTGTCGCGCAAGGAGCCTGCCCTACATGCCACCGCTCTGATCACATCGAGTTAGATGATCGACAAAAAGAACTCGTAGCGCTTGCTAAAAACCGTGTCCTCGCTGAGTTATCACTTGGCGGCGCATATACAGAAATGCTTGAGGCTGGTGTCCCTGGACCCGACATTGAGCTATTCGAGTTGTATGCCTTCTACTACTGGGTTCTCGGTGAATCGGCAGCTGATGAGTGGATCGCTGCGGTACATCAGGGAAAAGCAGGTGTGACGGCCCCAAAAGTCCGACCACGCCCGAAGAATGGGCGCAGTACGGGGTCGGGGCGCCCGTCGGCGAAGACGAAAACGGGATCCCGATCTACGCAGATTACAGACTCCCAAAAGAGCTAACGCCACGACCTGCTGCGGATAAAGTCAGCAGTGTTGATTGGTCTGACATTTTAGAGTGCTGGCCGCTTGTAGAAATCGATCTACTCGAAACGTTCGGGATCGATATTTACGATCCAGCGCTTCAGCGTCCATGGCCTTGGTGGAGAGACCGCATCCTCGCGCTCCTCTCCACCAAAAGCCGACTAGCACATAAATTTGCTACTTAGTATTTACCGTTTAGCCGAGTTTGCTTAGCAAGCGTTCTTTACGCGCGTTGTAGGTGCCCTCTTTAATGGCTCCAGCTTGAAACATCTTCTCGTTGTCTTCTAATTGGCGCTCTATCTCTTTAGCATCTGCTTTTTGATCAGCCGTTACAAGTATGTAAATGCCAAGGGCGATTGCTACCAAGCCAGCGATTATCAGCACCCATGTGATGGCGGTCGCGACGGACAGCGCATCTTCGCATCGTGTTTCTATGAGCAGTTCATGTACTTGCCATCCAAAGCTTTCTTTGGAAAAGACGCTTCCACACTCATACCCAAGAGCGCTTCTGCCTATGACTCCATTGATAAGCCCAAAAACTAAAAGTGCTATTCCTGCGCCTAAAGATATAGCGCCCATCCCACGTTTTTTCATTCTTTTAGATTAGCGGTTTCCGCTGACATTAGGAGGCGGCTCTATGCCTTTAAAAGTTGGCGAGTTATACGCCACTCTTAAACTTGAGGATCGCGATTTTAATCAAGCTCTTACCCGGTCGGGTAGGAGCTTTTCTGCTTTAAGGAACACTCTCAGCGCAGGATTGCAGGTTGCAGCAGGAGCTTTCGCAACCACAACTCTTGCGACGGCTGCTTTGGGTGCTGCTGCGGTCAAGGTTGGGTACGACTACAACCGGATGCAGCAGTCAAGCCGTGCCGCGCTTACGACGCTGCTTGGATCTGCTGAAGCCGCTAATGCGCAGATGGACAAGCTGGACGCGTTCGCGAAGAACTCGCCGTTTGCTAAGCAAGTTTTCATCCAGGCTCAACAACAGTTGCTTGGTTTTGGTATGACTGCTGAGGATGTTATCCCCACGCTAGATGCTATACAAAACGCGGTTGCAGCTGTAGGTGGCGGAAACCAGCAGGTTTCAGAGGTAACGTATGCGCTTGCGCAGATGCAAGGGCAAGGAAAACTCACTGGAGAGACACTCAATCAACTAGGTCAGTACGGTATCGATGCTGCCACGATCCTTGGAAAAGAGTGGGGTAAGACTGGTGCTGAGATTCGCGATATGGCTTCTCGCCCAGGTGGTATTCCTGCGGATCAAGTTTTTGCGCCTCTTACTGAGGGGTTGATGAAGCGTTTTGGTGGCGCGACCGACAACATTAAGCAGCAGATGGATGGTGCTGCTGACCGTGTAAAAGGTGCTTTCCGTGATATTGGCTCTGCACTAGCAAAGCCTTTTGTGGATCCTAAAGGCGGTGGTATGGCCGTTGAGTGGACAAACAAGCTTGCAGACACGATGCGTGCTGCGGAAACAAAGATTCGTCCGCTCGTAGATATTTTGCAGAATCGCTACCGTCCTGCATTAGATAAAATCACTCCCGCTTTAGATAAAGCTCGCGGCGCAATCAACTCGTGGGATTTATCAAAGGTTAATGCGCAACTCGATGAACTTAGCGGCTATACCCCGCTTATTGCTGGTGCTGCTACTGCTTTGTTTGCTCTCGGAACTGGCAGTATTCCGGGGCTATCGGCTTTGGGGTTGACGTTGAATCCTGTTGTTGCTGGGCTCGCGGCTGTTGCGGTTACTTCTCCTGAAGTGCGTGATGCTTTTGCTAGTGTGATGGCGACGTTGGAGCCTCTTCTGCCGGTTCTGCATGATGCGGGTGTCACTCTTGCTGACGTTTTGATGGACGCGCTTGTGACGTTGGCTCCTGCTATTGGGGAGTTGGCTGTTGGTTTTTCAACGGCTGGGGTTTCTCTGGCGCAAAGTTTCATTCCTGCTTTAACGAATGTTCTTGTTGCAGCCACACCATTGGTTGAGGTTGTTGCTGGGCTGGCTTCTTTTGTTGGAGAGCTGCCGGGTCCTGTGCTTGCGGCGGGTGCTGCAATGCTTCTTTTCCGTTCTCACATCGTTACGTTGTCCACGGGGTTGGGCGAGTTGGGTCAGAAATTCCAACAAACGGAGATGATGCGGGCATGGAATGCTGGTCTTTCTGCATCTAGTACGGCCCTAATCGGCGTCTCCTCTGCTGCTGCATCAGCCCGCTCGGGTATCCAAAAACTCGGTGGCGCAATGCTGGGAGCATTTGGTGGACCAGTAGGACTAGCCATTACCGGCATTTCTGCCGCTTTAGGGGCTTTCATGGCCTCGCAAGCACAAGCACAAGCACAATCTCAAGAATTCCGAGCAACGCTAGACCAGACAACTGGCGCAATTACCGAACAAACCCGCGCTCTAATGTTCGATGAACTGCGGGGGCACACCTACTATGACGAACTCATGTCTGTCGCAGACGCATTAGGCCTTTCTATGCGTGACCTTGTATCTATGTCTCTTGGCGAAGTCACGCCTGCCATTGAGCGGATGAATGGCCGATTCGCCGAGTATCGTGATGAGCTTGACGCTGTTTCAAACAGCTATGAACGCTCTCTTCCCAAGTACGAGGCCATGCGTCATCAGCTTGAACTTGAGGACAGACTGCGCATGTACCTTGGCGGGACAATTAAGCAGAACTCTGAGGATCTCGAGTATAACCGCGAGAAAATCGAGGCTGTAAAAGGTAGTCAAGATGGCGCCGCTGGTGCGACACGTTCTCATACTGATGCTGTGAAGGAGCAAATCGATGCTCAGCGTGAAGCTGCTGATGCTAATTTGTCGCAGGCTGAGGCAACCTTGCGAGCTAAGGAAGCCCAGGACAGGGCTTCGGACGCAGTAAGTAAGTATAAGAAATTAGCGAAAGAAGGAACTGCGACTGATAAAGAGTTAACTGCTGCAAAGCGTGAGGCCGAGTCGGCAGTTCTGTCGTCTGTGCGCAGTTTTAAAAGCCACACGGATGCGATGCGTCGCAATAATGCTTCCGCTGAAGATCTTGATGCAGTGATCGGCGCGCAGCGTGAGGAATTCATCAAGCAGCGTAGAGCTCTGGGCGATTCAAAGAAAGCCGCCAACGAACTCGCTGATTCCTATGGGCTTATCCCCAATAACGTCAAAACCAAGTTTTCGGCGCCTGGTCTTGACTCTGCTCTCAAAAAAGCGCAAAACCTTGATGGAGTGGTCGGTGGGCTGGCCGGAAAGGTCGTGACGACGACGATCCGAACGATCCAAGAAACTATTGCTAAGCACACGAATGCTAATGGCGGGATTATCGCTAATGGGGTGCGCGCGTTTGCAGATGGTGGTATCCAGGGGCGGCTTCCCTCGACAGCGCGCATTCAATCCCCGCGAGCACATTTGGTGCAGTGGGCTGAGCCTGAGACTCATGGTGAGGCTTTTATTCCTCTTGCTCCGTCTAAGCGTGCTCGGTCTTTGCAGATTTGGGAGGAGACTGGGCGCCGGTTGGGTCGGTTTGCTGTGACTGCTTTTGCTGATGGGGCGGTGGCTTCTAGCGTGACGTCTGGTTCGGTGGCGTTGGGGTCTGGGTCTCGGCGTTTGTTGTCGGATGCGGATGTGCAGGCGATTGCTGATGCGGTTCGTTCTGGTGCTGCTGAGGGTACTTTTTCTGGGTTGTCTGGTTCTGGTTCGATGGTTCGTCAGGCTGCTCGGGTTTTGTAGTTTTTGTTGGTGTTGTGGCACCCGTTCCTTGTTGGGGGCGGGTGCTTGTTGCTTCCTGGGAAGGGGCCTGTTGTGGCGATTAAGTGGGGTTCTTGGCAGGGGCCAACTTACGAACGTTTTCGTGTGGGTATTGATTTGTGGGTGTCTGGCACGACGATTAATGCTGGATACTGGCTGGAAACGAGCGGTAGTGTTTCTGATAATCAGAAGTTGACGCTTACTGGCGCGATTACTGGTGAGGTGAGTTTTACTGCGTCTCAGCCGTCTGGTGGTGGAACACAGAAGATTGCGCAGAAGAGTCGTTCTGGTACGCGCGGGTCGTCGTATTCTTTTGGCGCGAAACTTTCGGGCGTCTATAACGGTGTCACTCCGTCGGTGTCTGATTCGATTACGGTTCCTGCCACTGTTCCATCGAAGCCTGGGACACCAACTTTTTCTGGGATTACCAGTGATGATGTGACGATCAACTGGAGTTTCCCTAACGGAAACGGCGCGACTCCTACTGCAATGCAGATTCAGGTCTCAACCAATAGCGGTTTCACCGCTTTAGTAAAAGACTATGAGGACGGTTCGCCTCCGTCGCATCCGCAGAACCTTGCTGCGAACACTTCTCATTACGTGCGGATTCGCGCTAAAAACTCTGCTGGGTGGTCGTCGTGGTCGAACACGGCCTCATTCACAACAAAGCCTGTATCTCCAAGCGCCCAAACCGGTCTTGGTGTGACGCGAGTTTCTGATAGTCAGCAAACCCTATCGTGGACGCGTAACTCAACCAGTGCAGCGCCGTATACCTCGCAGCAAGTGGAGCGGCGCGACACACATAATCTGTCGTGGGTCAGGATCGCGACGGTCACAGCAACAGCAACCTCGTATTCGGATACGACTACTGTGTCTTCTCGCAGGTATGACTATCGCGTGCGTGCAGTAAACTCGGCTGGATCAAGTGCATATAGTGCGGCAACAGCGGTAAGCACGAAGCCGTCAGCACCCAACACTGTTACCGCGAAAAAATCTGGCTCCAGCATTGTCATATCGTGGAAGCACACCACCAGCCAGTGGGGTGTCTTCCAAAACATCATTCAAGACAATCCCGGCGGTACGGGATGGGTGACTGTTGCAACCGTTGGCGCGGTCACCTCATGGACACACAGCAACCCTGACACCTCGAAAACACACCAGTATCGTGTGCTCACTCGCGTGTATACGTATGGTGTTAATGCCAGTTATTACGTGCCATCGGATTACTCGGCAGCATCAGCAGTTGTGCAGCTTCTAGCACCGCCACTGGCACCTACACGGGTTAAACCGACGGGAACACTCGACCGTGATCTACCTGTCACATTTGAGTGGACACACAACCCCGTAGACACCACAGATCAAACCGCTTACGAACTGCAGTATCGTGTGGCTGGAAGCAACTGGATCACGACAACTGGCAGTAGTGAATCCACGTGGACGCTACCTGCCCCAGGCGTTACTGGAAGTATCGAATGGCAGGTACGCACTCGCGGTGACTATGCATCATTTGGGCCGTGGTCGTCACTAGGCAGCGTACTAATAGTGTCACGGCCAACCGTGGTAATTGCGTCACCAATAAACGCCAGTGTTCTTGGTGAATCTGTATTAACTGTGGAGTGGGCTTACGCAAACGCTGATTCGTATTCACAATCCCAATGGGAAGTAAACCTTCTCCAAGAGGGCTCCCTCATTGAGGTGCGCACTGGGTCATCAGCAATCCCCTACACCACTTTTCAAACTCCACTATCAGATCAAGCCACGTATGGGCTGACTGTTCGTGTGAGGTCAGCTGCCGGTCTGTGGTCAGAACAAGATTCAGCAAGTTTTACGACTGATTTCCCGCTACCTGTTGTTGTGGAACCGATACCAGAGTGGGACATGGATACAGGTGCTGTGTCGCTGACGTTCGCTGACCCACCGATCCCTGGTACTGGTGAGGTACTGCCGGAGACCCTCGACATTCAACGCCAAATCGGTGATGGACCGTGGATCACTATTGCTACCGACATCCCACCAGATGGTGCGCTCACCGACCCAATCCCCTCACTACTCGACATAAACAGGTATCGAGCGATAAGCAAAACCTCTTTGCCATCCAGTAACACTGGGCAACCAGTTGAAATCGTGTGGGTGCCACCCATTTTGGGAACACCCATTTTCATCAACGGCGGAGACGGGTTTGGGCTAACTTGCCATGTGCACGGACATAGCGCTGATGAAACCTCAACCGTTGCAACTGAACTGCACCACGTGGCTGGAAATCCTTACCCTGTCGCGTACTGGGGAACAGAAGAAAACCACCGCATTGGGTTTTCAGGGAACCTCTTGTATGGCGCCAGCACGCGTGAAGAATGGCTTGCGCTTGCACGATCACGCTCAATCGTGTGCTACCGCGACCGCCGAGGCAGACGCGAATTTGGGGTTCTAACCGTCGCATTGTCCGATAACGGGTTAGTCATTTCGGTTTCTGGTGCGGTGCAAAAAACTATGTGGGAGGAAGGCTCATGAGCCTCATCGGACATCGTGTGACCTCATGGCATGTACAACTGGTAGACAACTCAGGTGCTCTTATTGGACTTCTCAATGAGGTCTCCGGGGGAACACTATCTTTCAGTAGCGCATCCACGATTAAAACCAGTGGAACAGTAATCGTGCAGGGCGGCACTGTGGACTGGACAAAAGTTCGGTTGCAGCCAGTCCTTGTCATCAATAGCGAGGAATACCCGTTAGGGATCTTCATACCTAGCGCGCCTTCTCAGACTGTGACTAGTGCCGGTTCGAACGGGGCTGTAGAGCTACTTGATAGGCTCACGGTTCTTGCTGAAGATGTAACCGATGCTTGGATGAGTCTTCCTGTAGGCACCGTTGTCACGACTGCGATCACTGAAATCATTGCGTCTACGGGAGAAAATCCTGGCGCAATCACACCCTCTACTGCAGCAACGCGAACCGTAATGACGTGGGAACCGGCCACACCGAAACTGCGGATCATCAACGATCTGCTCGATGCGGCTGGGTTCTTTTCTTTATGGTGTGACACGGATGGGCAATATCAAGTAACACCCTACGCGTCCCCACAAGATCGCCCAATCGCATGGGTTTTTGGTACCAGCACACGTGAAGTTCATTCGCCTACATACACATCTGAGCAAGATCTATACGCGATACCTAATCGCGTAGTGGCAGTATCAAGTGCTGCAGGTGAAGCTGAGGAACTTGTTGCGGTAGCGACAAATGAAAACCCTGAATCGCCGTACTCTTATCAGTCGCGTGGACGGTGGATTACGCATCCTGAGCAAAACGTGGAAACCACAGGGCAAAGCGCTTTGCTAGCTTACGCGCAGCGCAGGCTTCAAGAATTATCGTCTGCTACGGCTACGAGAGTTATTAAGCATGGGTATCTTCCGCTGCGCCTAAATGACGCAGTGATTTTCGATGGTAAGCGCCACGTCGTGACTAGCATGTCAATTCCTCTTGACCCAACAAAACTGGTTGAGACGACTCTGCGTGAGGTGGTGGATACATGATTGAGCAGATTATTCGTGAGTGTAAGAAACTCATTTCTCGTGAGGTGACGCGGCTTCCTTCTTTTAGTCGTGGGGTCATTACTGGGACTACCCCGTTAGTGGTTTCGTTCGGTGCGCTTGGAAGCATTTCGGGGGCTAGCACGCTGGTTACGGGGCTTCGTGCTGGTGATAGCGTCTTGGTTTTACGGTTGGGAACAACGGCAATCATTCTTGGTGTTCTTTCAACTCCCACATGGATCGATTTTCAACCTGCCGCCGGTTACGAGATGCATTATGACGTACAGCCGCAGTACATGATCGATGGTGGTGTGCTGTATATGCGTGGAGCGATCAAGCCTATAAATGGCGGATCTTTTGGTACGTCATATGTAGCGATTACGGAGCCGCTCACAGCATTGTCAGGTGCGCCTCGGCTGAGCTGGCACAGTGTTTCCACGCTTGCTGCTGGAGGAAACAAAATCCCGTTGCGTGCTTACATCCACGAAACCACACTACAAATCATGGTGTCAGCGGTGTCATCCACAGTGCATCCGGCACCCGACTACGTCATGCTTAACGGTTTTTCAGGCATACGCATCGACTAAAAACACAACAATCATGGGGGCAGAAATGAGCACTATCTTGGACCCGACCACACTTACACAAGAGCAACTCGCTGAACTACAAGCGCGCCTTGAAGGTGAACATCAACGACGACATCTTCTTACTGCACTTGCTGGAGAATATGAGCGGCACGTCACGCGTATACGAACAGCTGCAGAGGCAGGACCTGTCGTTGCTTTTTCTCCCGTTCCTTCGTGGGGTGGGATCACTGGCCACCCACCGGGCCAGCGTGTCGAGCACGCAGGGAAAACCTACGTCAACAACGGTCGCTGTTTCCTTGCTGAACTCCCAGGAACGTCAACCGACTGGATCGAACCCCCACCGCCCACCGAGCCACCTGTAGAAACTCCACCACCTACTGAACCACCAGTAACCCCTCCAACAGAGGGCGGCGGCTTATGACAGCACTCATTATTTCTGTGGTGAGTGTTGTGCTTGGTGGTGGGCTTGTGAGTGCGCTGCTGATTCATAAGCGTGAGTCTCCTAAATCGAAAGCCGAAGCTGCTAAAACCAAAGCCGAAGAAGCGGAAGTTCTCGCTAATACGGCTATCAAACTGACTACGGCTTTATCAGATCGTGTCGCGACGTTAGAAGCGCGTGATGCGGCTTATCGCCTGCATGTGGGGGCACTTAACCGGCATATTGAGAATCGGTTGCCTCCTCCCCCTCCTGATCTACCTGACATCCTCAAATCATTAGCTTAAGCACCCCTTGGTGGGTGCATTTTTTATGCCTGAAAGGAAGAATCACATGCTAGTCAAACAGCAGTTTGCGCCTCGTACTGCAACGTCACGTGGCACGAACACTCGAAAGTTTATTACTGTGCATGACACAGGAAATAAGGCGCGTGGCGCTGACGCTCAAGCGCACGCGACCTTGCAAGAACGGGGCAATAGTCGTGCGGCTTCGTGGCATTGGCAAGTCGACGAAAAAGCAGCGATCCAGTCGTTTTCACACAAAACGATTTGTTGGCACTCTGGGCATTGGCGCGGTAACCGGCAGTCTATCGGCGTTGAGATTTGTGTGAATGCTGATGGCAATCACAAAAACGCTGTACGTAATGCCGTCAAACTTGTTGCACGGATTATGCGCGAGGAAAAAATCCCGCTATCGCGTGTGGTGCAACACCACTATTGGACAGGCAAAAACTGTCCTGCAAGCCTGCGCCAAGACGGCGGATGGGAAAAATTTTTGCGCGCAGTTGAAGCAGAACTCGCTGGTGTAACTCAAACAAAAGATGACACACCAAAACCTGCACCACTTCCTGTTTCCCCTAAGCCGGTCAAGACCACGCAACAACTCGCCCAAGAAGTCCTAGCAGGCAAGCACGGCACAGGCGTAGCACGTAAGCGCTCTCTCGGCTCACGTTTCGCTGCTGTACAGGCCGCCGTGAACCGCCTTCTGAGCGGTAAAACAAAAAAGCCGAAAACCAAATCTGTTAGCCGAATGGCGATTGAGGTTATTCAGGGCAAGCACGGCACCGGTCATGCAGCCCGCCAAAAATCATTAAAAATCAATTCTGCGACCTACGCAAAGGTTCGCGCTGAGGTAAACCGGAGGGTTCGATGAGTAAATACGCGAACAAAAAGTTTTGGGTAGACACCGTTGATCGTGCTGTCGCTACGACTGCGCAGGCATCGGTTGCTGTACTGACTGCGGGTGCTGCGAGTCTCGTTGAGGTTGATTTCGCAGGCGTTGCGGGTGTTGCAGGACTAGCAGGTGTTGTTTCTGTCCTCACCTCAATCGCTTTCCGTGGACAAGACACGCAGGAAGCCCAGTTCGATGACATGCCCTGAATGCGGAACTGAATATGCATCTACTGCAGCAGCCGAGGCGTGCTGCAGAGACTAAACAAATGGCCCCACCTGTTTAGGTGGGGCCTATTTGTGTTTTAGGGGTTATGCGAAGCTGAGGTGGTCGTCGCGTGAGCATTTACGGCAGACCAAGCCTTCTATGCCGCTCATGTCGTAGCGGACGTGGCCTGAGCCTTTTATGCGGATTCCACACTCTGCGCAGTATTTTACGGGGTTGGTAGCGCGTGGTTTTGGCGCGATGTGAGCGGTTTGGACGCCGTCTTCATCTGACACGACCTCTCCGACCACGACCTCTTTTTTTGAGCCATCGCGCTTTGAGACAACGACTTCTTTACCGGTGACCAGCCCACGCCCTCGGATACCCCAGTTGTCTTGGATCTTTGTGAAAGAGGTTTGGGTCTCTTTTTCTTCGAGGCGGTACAGTGCCATTTGGCCTTTACGTCCGTTGACGAGCCATGTGCCATCAGAGTGCTGGAAAGCGCCCGTGTCTTTAATGGCCTCTTCTGATACGCCAAGGTCGAGGAGCCGCTTTACTGTGGTGGTTTCGGAGTATGTAGCCACGATCTGCCTTCTTTCTAGACAACGGGGTCTGGGGCTGTTTCCCCTTGACCTGATACCTCAAATGTACCCGTGAATGTAGGGGTGCGCAAGTGGTTGAGGGAAAGTTTTATCGCTGTCGTGAGGCTTCGTGATACTCGCGGCAGTCGGCACAGCGGCATCCGGTACGCCACGCATGGGGCCGCCCGTGCCTAAGTGCCGGATCGCGCACATCATTAAGGGCCTCATCTAAGCGGATCCCAAAGGGCGGGTCGAGTTTTCGCCGCCCAGCCACACCTTGATGTGTCCACCCCGCCTGCTCTACAGCCTCCTGATAAGAACACCCGTCCTCAAGCAGCCGCAGCAGAGCATCTGCTTTAGGCTGCGATGCTTCTAGGGATTTTTCGCGGCGACGACGCCGCATGTCAGCCCGCGCCCACGCCTGACACTCTGCGCATGAGCAGCCCGCACGATAAGCGGTAGAGGTCCCGTGCTCTGCCGAGGATCCCACCCCCCTGATGTATGGGCTCTCCAGCAAATTTCCCGAAGTTTTTTTCAGGTATGCACTGGTCCACGGAGGAGGTGTAAGTGCTCCGCGCTCAATCCATGCGTTTATTGTGCGCGCAGTGACTCCTACGATTTGTGCCGCCTCGCGTGTAGACTCAATTTTTTTCGCCACAACAGCGCCTTTCTGTGCTAAAGTCCAAGTATTCTTCCCCTGCACTTGCGGGGTACGCCCTTTATGTTTTCCGTGGAAACAGAGAGCGTGAAACATTCCCTGCGCATGCAGGGGTTTTGGCGGCTGCCTAGGTGCAGCCGCCTTTTGTTGTTTAGAAGTAGTCCCAGTCGGGGTAGCCGTCTCGGTCAGTGTAAAGATACGAGGCCACGATTTCGCCGGTATCTTCGTCTTTTTCTAGCCCAATGTAGTAGATACCATCTGCCGGCGGGGTGAGCGCGCCCCAGCAAAAATCTGCCCCATACCTGACGATGCGGTCCCACTCCTGGTAGTCGTCAGAGAAAAGATTTTCTAGATAGTCCTCAGCGTCTTGCCCATGTGAGGCGCCTTGGCGCGCCTCGACAAGAGCATCCAGCTCGGCTTTGGTCGCATCATCACCTTGGGCGTACTCAGCAGCAAAGCGCTCTAGCAGCATTTTTGCGATGTCACGTCCGCGTGTGGTGTCACTGGTGCGCTTGGGATCTTGTGCGCGACTTGCCTCTGTTGATTTTCGACCCATTTTTCTATCATCCTTACGTGTCCTTGTTAGGATGGGTGTCACCCTAACGTCATGCCGATGTAGGTGCCTCGCCTGTGCGAGGGATACCAGGCCCGCCCGTGCTAGAGGCGGGCCTTGGTTTTTACTGCGACGTATTGTGCTGCAACCCAGCATACCCCGTGAGTGTAGGGGCGCGCAAGCGCTAGAGGAAACTTTGAAGAGAAGCGCGAAGGCAGCCACACCCTACACACGCGAGCGCGCGCCTGTGGAAAACTGTTAACCCTAAAGGCTCACTTTCCACGATGTAACTTTTTTAGGTTAACGATTTACGCTTTTCATGCACAGAAGAGCACAGGTATTGCATACGCGAACGCCGTTGTATGTCGGGACTCTTGTCGGGACTATCAGCAAAAAAGTGTACTTTACTTAGGTAAAGCAAAAGGCCCGAAACCGTTGAGATTTCGGGCCTTTTGAGTGGAGCCGCTTATCGGATTCGAACCGATGACCCTCGCATTACAAGTGCGATGCTCTGGCCAACTGAGCTAAAGCGGCGTTGCACTGAACTTAGCGCGGTTAATAGATTAACCGGAACTATGCTCAGTTGCGAAATCGAAAAGAGCGGCTAGCGCAAAAAGGCCTCATGAGGTTGCTCACACTAGCCGCTTCTCTCGACTATTTAGTTGCTTCAGCGAATGATGGAGCTTCGTTTAGTTCCTTCTCCATCGCCTCGCGGTTTGTCCAGTCAACCTTCCAAGTCTTGTCGTTAAGGAAGAGTGCTGGCGTACCAAAACGACCTTCTTCGTTGAGCAGTGACTCGTCATTCAGCGTGATCTGCGATGCCGACTTAATAAAGTCTTCATACTTTCCAGAGAGCGCTGTTTCAATGTCAGCGTCACTCACGT
Source organism: Timonella sp. A28 (assembly GCF_051200815.1). GTDB lineage: Bacteria > Actinomycetota > Actinomycetes > Actinomycetales > Cellulomonadaceae > Timonella. The sequence continues at coordinate 1,498,605 of NZ_CP195159.1, forward strand.
TTTGCTCTTTCAAAAGGTCTCGGATCTGCTGATCGGTGAGTCCACCCTGCTGAGCTTCAAAGCCGCGCTTAGAGAATTCCACTGCTGCTGCTGGGTTTGTTTCAAGCAAGGACGCAAAGATTGCCCCGAACTCCAGCGATTGTTGCGCCCCAAGAATAGCGACTGGGTGGACGCGATATGCGATCTCTCCAGCGTTTGCTTTTTCAATAAGCCAGTCAGAGTTCAATGCATCGAACTGACCACAGTAAGAACACATGAAGTCAAGGTATAGGTCGAATACAGGCACATCTGTTGGAGCTGTCGCTGTCACTTCATTCTTGAAGAACGTGAAACCGCCAGACTCGTCCGAAGTGCTCGGCACTGCTACATCACTCGGGAAAGACGTAATGGTTGGATCGATGTCCTTTGGTGCCTTACTCAAAATGAAATATGCAAGCACACCAACAACAAGGAGACCGGCAATAACCGACGTCAAAATGATGAGGCGTGAACGCTTCTCGCTTCTCTCTTGAGCTTTTTTAATGTCTAGAGCGCGCTGACGTGCTTCCTCGCGACGCCTAGCTTTTCTCGCTTCCAGCAGCTTGATTAGTCATCCTGTTCCTTCTCTCGAGTCACCGCGCACTAAAAGCACCCATGACAAAGAAAAACTCCATCTATTCGCGCTTATATTATTCACGGAAACTGGGCGGTTCCTGAAGGGGATCCCACACTATGTCTATGCCGTTGAGGATCATAAGCAACGCGTACAAGGCTAGTCCTGCCAACAAGAAAGCAACAATAAGCGACGTAAAAGAGCCCGGGAAGAGGCCCTGCACCGCCACACGTCCACCTTGCCGCGTCAAACGGGACAACGGGCCAAACCACATGAGCGCTAACGCCGAGAACACTGCAATACCCACAACGAGTTGACGTCCGCGCATGTAAGAAGCAGCATCATCAATGTTTATAGGTAGCGCCCCCGAATCTAGTAGCCACCACAGTGAACCACCGACGATAACAAACGTTGCCAGCCCAATCAGCAGTCCTGGAATCAACCCAACTACTCCTCGTACCACGTGCCATGGGAAGGACACGGATGCCACCAACACTTCGCGTTTTGACGGACCTTTGTATTCACGACGGCTATGAAAAGCATCCCAAGAAACGCCCACTATCCGGAAAACCAAAAGTATGGCAATGACTGCCGCGCCTGCTTGCACTGGATAAATACTTGCGAACAGGATTCCGGCAAGCGCTCCGATTCCAATAACAAAAGGTCGGGGGCGCGGTGTAGGTCGCACATATCCTGCGTAATCGTAGGAGGGCGGATAGGGCGATTCTTCTTGCGAATATGGTGATTGCCCGGGAGGGTACGGAACACCTGAACGCTCATCAAACGTTCCATAATCGCCAGATGGTCCGGGTGGTCGGCCAAATTGTTGAGGCGGCGCAGCAGGTATAGAAGGAGGTAAGGGCTCGTCTGTTGCGGGCTGTGCCGGAAGGACCTTCGTGGAGCCACTGCCGTCGTTTAACACCTGCGTGTCCGCAGTATTTTCGGCATATTGAGTGCGTGGTTCTAGCCGAACCTGTGTCAGGTCTTCGTCGTGCGGGTTGTGTGGCCCTAACGTGCCTAATACTTGTTCTGGCGGGAGGTCTTCCGTTGTGTCAAAGAACGGTTGCACACCCAGCGGGTCGTGGGCAGAGGCAGAAAGTTCTTCGAGTACTTCGTGCGGACTCCAACGATGTTCTGGCCGCACTGCGAGCGCACCGCGTAACGCTACTGCGATGCGTTCGTCGAGGCCGTCCACGTCGGCTTTTCCGGACATTGCTCGGGACAGGATTGTTTCGAATCCGCCGATGCCGAATGGTGGGCGTCCGGTTGCTGCGAATACGAGCACGGCGGCCCATCCCCATATGTCGGTTGCGGAGTTGGGGTTGTCTCCGTTGATGAGTTCTGGTGCGAGGTATCCGGGGGTTCCTACGACGAGTCCGGTTGCGGTGAGGCGTGAGTCTTGCATGCCGTGCGCGATACCAAAGTCGATGAGTACTGGCCCGTCTTTGCTCATGAGGATGTTGTTGGGCTTCATGTCTCGGTGTACGACGTTTGCTGCGTGCACTGCTTCGAGTGCGCTGAGTAGTCGTGCTCCAAAGAAGTGGAGTTCTTTGGGTGGTAGTGGGCCGTTGTCTGCGACGTATTCGTCGAGGGTGGGGCCGTCTATGAGTTCGGTGACGATGAAGGTGTCGTCTGCGTCTGTTTCGGCGTCGAGCATTGCGGCTACGGCTGGGTGGTTGACTCGCCGTAGTGCTGCTGCTTCGCGTATTAGTCGTACTCGTAGTTCGTCGGCGTCGATGACGCTGCTACGAAGAATTTTAAATGCGACGGGTTGTCCGCCCCCGTCGATGGCACGGTAAACGACCCCCATGGCTCCTGAGCCAAGTTGGTTGACGATGCGGTATCCGCCGATTTCCGTGCCCGGCTCAAGTCCGATGCGCTCCATGCCTCTACGTTATTCGCTGTTGGGAGAATATTTCCCTGATACTAGGCGGATATTGTGAAGTGTCGATAAGGTGATCGTAAATACAAGGAGTTGGTAAAGCATGAGCAAAACCGGATTTGACCTTGTTGTGGTCTCAAATCGCTTACCTGTGGATCTGTGCGTGGATGGTGCAGGAGAGGTCACATGGACTCGATCACCCGGTGGACTCGTCACCGCTCTCGACCCTGTTGTTAAGAATGCGCAAGCCGCATGGGTTGGGTGGAGTGGTGCACCAGATCAAACTATTGAACCTTTTGACGCTGCAGGCACGTTTTTGGCGCCGGTGGAATTAAGTGCTGCTGAGGTGGCGCAATATTATGAAGGGTTTTCGAACGACACGTTGTGGCCGCTTTATCACGATGTGATTGCTCCGCCTGCGTATCACCGTGCTTGGTGGGATACGTATCGTCGGGTTAATGCTCGGTTTGCGCATGCTGCGGCTAAGCAGGCTGCTGAGGGTGCGACCGTGTGGGTGCATGATTATCAGTTGCAGCTTGTTCCTGCCCTGTTGCGTCAGTTGCGTCCTGATTTACGGATTGGGTTTTTTAACCATATTCCGTTTCCTCCTTTTGAGCTTTTTCAGCAGTTGCCGTGGCGTCGTCAGATTCTTGATGGGTTGTTGGGTGCTGATGTTATTGGTTTTCAGCGGCGTACGGATGCTGCAAATTTCCGCCGTGCGGTTCAGTTGCTTACTGCGATTAATGCGCGTTCGGAGCGGTTTACGATCAAGACTGATGATGGTGAGCGGCGTACTGTAGCGGCTAAGGCGTTCCCTATTTCGATTGATTCTGCCGCGTTTAATGAGTTGGCGCGCACTCCTGAGGTGCAGCAGCGGGCTAAGGAAATACGTAAAGAGTTGGGAAACCCTGATGTTGTCATGCTTGGGGTTGATCGTCTTGACTACACCAAGGGGATTCGTCACCGCATAAAGGTGTATGGCGAGTTGCTTCACGACGAACGTATTTCTGTTGCTGATTGCACTCTTGTGCAGGTGGCTAGCCCTAGCCGTGAGAATGTTGAGGCGTATCAGGATCTTCGTGAGCAGGTGGAGATTTTGGTGGGCCGCATTAATGGTGAGTATGGCGAGTTGGGTCATACGGCAATCCACTATTTGCATCATTCGTACCCGCAAGACGAGATGGCTGCGTTGTATCTTGCCGCTGACGTGATGCTGGTGACGTCGTTACGTGACGGCATGAACTTGGTGGCTAAGGAGTATGTTGCTGCACGTCATGATCTGTCGGGTGCTCTGGTGCTTTCTGAGCTTACGGGTGCTGCCGACGAGTTGAGCGGCGCCATTATGGTCAACCCGCACGATATTGATGGCATGAAGGATGCGTTCATGCATGCTGCTCATATGCCGGCTGCTGAGTCGCGTCGTCGGATGCGTCGTCTGCGTCGCAAGGTTATGCATAACGATGTGAGTAAGTGGGCTCATGCTTTCTTGGACATGCTGGTTGTTGTCGGGGACGAGAATGATGCTCACCGTAACAGGGGCGAGAGCCTTTCACCGGTTGCTGAAGTGGAGAATATTGCGTGACGTTACCTGCTGACGTAGTTGCTGCTGTTGACGAATTTTTGGCGCTTGATGGGCCGCTTATTATTGCGTCTGATTTTGATGGGGTGCTTGCTCCTCTTGTCGATAATCCAGCTGATTCTCGAATGATTGATGGTTCAGCAAGCGCTCTTACACGACTTGTTCAGGCTGCCCCTGAGCGGGTTCGCGTGGCGTTGGTGTCTGGCCGCAAGTTGGATGAGTTGGCGCTGTTGGCTAAGCCGGCGCCTGGCACTTTACTGTTTGGCACTCATGGGGCTGAAACAGGCCTTGTGAATGCCAACGGGGAGGTTGAAGCTCAGGGCACAATGTTGACGGCCGAACAAGACCATATTCTTGCGGGGCTTCGCGCGCGTGCCCAAGATGTGGCTGAACACGTTGATGGCGCGTGGGTGGAAGAAAAGGCCACGTCTGTGGTGTTGCATACGCGCTTATCTCCCCCAGCGGAGGCACAACGTATCGTTGCCGAATTCACCGAATACGCCAACGCAGGTGACGCCCATGTTATGGCTGGGCATGACGTTGTTGAGGTGTCTGTTGTGCGTGCGTCTAAGGGCGATGCTGTGTCACAGTTACGTCACAGTATTGATGCTGCCGGCGTCTTTTACATGGGCGACGATGTCACCGACGAAACAGTATTTTCTGTGCTGAAACGCCACGATGTCGGCATCAAAATTGGTGCTGGGTCGACTGCGGCACGTCTGCGCCTACCGGATCCTTACAATGCGTCATTAATTCTTTGTCATATTGCTGATAAGGTAAATGCGGATCTGTGATCCACCTATAACTCAACATGAAGTGTCAACGCGGACATGTCTCTCAGTCGAGTGAGTGAACGCGTGCGCACCCATCACAACGGATCGTCCGGCACGTACCTGCCGGTGAAGGGATGTAGCACAAATGGCTACCGTAACGTATGACCACGCCAGCCGGATTTACCCAAACACGGAGCGCCCAGCTGTCGACCAGCTGAACTTGCACATTGAAGATGGCGAGTTCCTCGTTCTTGTTGGTCCATCTGGATGTGGTAAGTCCACCTCTTTGCGTATGCTTGCAGGCCTTGAAGATGTTAACCAGGGTCGCATTCTTATCGGTGACCGCGACGTCACTGATGTGCAGCCAAAAGACCGCGACATCGCGATGGTTTTCCAAAACTACGCGCTGTACCCACACATGACTGTTGCAGACAACATGGGCTTCGCGCTCAAGATTGCTGGCGTCAACAAGACTGAAATCCGTCAGCGTGTTGAAGAAGCAGCTAAGATCCTTGACCTCACCCAGTACCTCGACCGCAAGCCAAAGGCTCTTTCCGGTGGTCAGCGTCAGCGTGTTGCTATGGGTCGTGCGATCGTTCGTCAGCCACAGGTCTTCCTCATGGACGAGCCACTATCCAACCTTGACGCTAAGCTCCGTGTACAGACCCGTACGCAGATCGCATCGTTGCAGCGTCGTCTTGGTGTAACCACCGTGTACGTTACCCACGACCAGACTGAAGCACTCACCATGGGTGACCGCATCGCTGTCCTCAAGGATGGTCTCCTCCAGCAGGTTGGTACCCCACGCGAAATGTACGATGCACCAGCAAACGTCTTCGTTGCAGGCTTCATCGGCTCACCAGCAATGAACCTTGGCACCTACCGTGTCAGCAACGGTGTAGCTGAAATTGGTGACGCTCGTCTGCCATTGACTCGTGACGCTATCTCAGCGCTCACCGAGGCTGACAACAGCCAAATCACCATTGGTTTCCGTCCAGAAGCACTCGACCTCGTATCGGCTTCAGACCCATCCGCTCTTGCTATCCGCGTAAACATCGTTGAAGAGCTCGGATCAGACGCATTCGTTTACGGTTCACTCAAGACTTCAAACGGCGACCAAGACGTCATCATCCGTGTTAACCCACGCACCGCACCTGCAAAGGGCGAGTTCATCCACGCTGCTATCAAGCCTGGCTCTGAGCACGTGTTCTCCCCAAGCACCGGTGCACGTCTCGCGACGATCTGATCGTTGCTGAGTACCGCACGTAACGCCTAACATCAGTGGGTGGGTCCTTTCTGGGCCCACCCACTGATCGTTGTGGCAGTTATCTAGGCGTTCCCTCACTCCCCTTCAGCAAGGAAGTCTCGTGCCCCAAACATTACAAATCACTGCAGCCCACCCGGACCCTGCACTGTTGACCCTTCCTTGGGATGTTCCCCTTGAGGAATGGCCTCCCGAGGTTCTTGCTGCCTTACCGCGCGGTATTTCGCGCCACGTGGTGCGTTTTGTGAAACTTTCTGGGCAGGTTCTCGCAATTAAAGAAATTGGGGAGACGGTTGCTTTCAGTGAGTACGAACTACTGCGGCAACTTTCGCGCACTGACGTGCCAACAGTAGAACCGGTTGGTGTTATTACTGGTCGAAAAGACAAAAATGGTGAACGCCTTGAGGCTGTTTTAATTACGAAGCACCTTCAATTTTCGTTGCCGTACCGGTCTTTGTTTAGCCAAGCGCTACAACCAGACACTGCAACACGACTCATCGATGCGTTAGCCGTTCTGATGGTTAGGCTGCACCTCATCGGGTTTTATTGGGGTGATGTTTCCCTATCCAACACGCTATTTAGGCGTGATGCAGAAACTTTTGCGGCATGGCTTGTTGATGCTGAAACAGGTCAGCTGCATCCAAAACTCACCGACGGTCAACGCAACTATGACATTGATTTGGCGCGCACCAACATTATTGGTGAGTTGATGGACTTACAAGCCGGCGAAATGATCGACGAAGACGAAGACGTCATCGCTATCGGTGATGCTCTCGTCGCCCGTTACAACGAACTGTGGAATGCGATCCACAACCAAGAAGTCATCGACGCCGATGAGCCGTGGCGGGTGGCACAACATATTGAATATTTGAATGCGCTCGGGTTCGATGTTGACGAGCTAGAAATGACCACCGACATTGATGGCACCACCGTCATGATTCAACCTAAAGTCGTTGATGCTGGCCATCATGCGCGCAGACTCATGCACCTCACTGGGTTAGATGTGCAAGAAAATCAGGCTCGTCGTCTGTTGAATGATCTGGAACATTTCAGGGCTACAAGCGACCGGCAAAAAGATGACATCGAGTTTGTTGCGCACGATTGGCTTGCAGAAATATTCGAGCCTACAGTTCGGGCCGTTCCTCGTGATTTACGGAAAAAGCTTGAGCCTGCGCAACTTTTCCACGAGATTCTAGATCACCGTTGGTTCATTTCGGAACAACAGCATCGCGATGTTCCAATGCCTGAGGTCGTCGACAGTTATATCGAAAACGTATTACGTGATCGTCCAGACGAGATGGCTGTTCTTGGTTTGGCTCCCGAAGACGCTGAACTTCAAGAGTAACCATCAACTTTCATAAGACGGGTGTGGGTGGCACAGATATTAATCTGTGCCACCCACACCCGTCTTACAGAAACTTATTGGGCTTCTGCGCGTGCTTTAGCAACCTCATACAGGGTGATGCCCGCAGCTACACCTGCGTTCAAGGATTCCACAACCCGTGAGATTGGAATCGACGCAATAGCGTCACAGGTGTCGCGGACAAGGCGCGAGAGGCCTTTGCCTTCAGAACCAACCACAATAACGAGTGGGTCTGTTGAGAATGGCAGATCTGCGACGTTGGTGTCTCCCCCACCGTCAAGTCCAACGACAAAGCATCCAGCTTTTTTCAGTTCTTCAAGTGCCCGCACAAGGTTTGTTTCCCGTGCAACTGGTACTCGTGCTGCTGCACCAGCAGACACTTTCCATGCCGAGGCGGTAACTCCTGCTGCGCGACGTTCAGGAACTAGTACGCCGTGCGCACCGAACGCGCCTGCTGAACGCAAAACAGCACCGAGGTTACGTGGATCTGTAACCGAATCAAGCGCAATGATCAGCGCTGGCTCTTGGGCTGCGGCTGCCGCGTCGAGAAGGTCGTCAATGTCGCTGTAGTCGTATGGTGGCACAGCAATTGCGACGCCTTGGTGTACAGCGTCGTCTGTCATGCGGTCGAGTTCTGGCTTGGTTGCTTCAAAGAGTGGCAGTCCACGCTCTGTTGCGATTGCGAGAATCTCTTTGGTGCGGTCATCGTGCTCTAGACGAGTAGACAAGAACAGCTTCGATACTGGCATGTCGGCGCGTAGAGCTTCGAGCACGGAGTTACGGCCCGCGACGATTTCTACCGCGCGGTCCCCTGCTTTATTGTGTTTTGAGCGTCGTGGCGCGTTCCGTTCACGCGCAGCAGTCAAGCGTTCAGCAGCAGCTTTACGCTTTGCTGCTGGATGCCATGTGCGGTCTTCGGCTTTTGGTGTTGCGCCGCGCCCTTCAAGGGATTTGCGTCCGTGTCCGCCTGTGCCTTTTACTGCACCTTTTTTGGTGCTGGCTTTGCGAATAGAGCCGCGACGTTGTGAGTTTCCTGCCATGAATTACTGGCCTTCCATCAGTTTTAGGGTTAGGCGAGCGTCCAGCGCGCGCCTGTAGGTGAGTCTTCAACGACGATTCCGGCCGCAGAGAGAGCGTCTCGGATTGCGTCTGCTGTAGCGAAGTCGCGGTCTTTTCGGGCTTGTGCACGGGCTTGAATTTGTGAGTGCACAAGTGATTCGAGCGCTTGGGTGACACGTGCGTCTTCTTGGTGGGTAGACCATTGCACTGGGTCTAGCCCAAAAACGTCAAGCATGGCTCGTACTGCAATTACGTGCTCGCGTACGGCATCAGTGTCTCCTGCCGCGAGCGCAGTGTTTCCAGCTTTGAGGTGTTCGTGTACTCGGACGAGAGCGCATGCAACGTTGAGGTCGTCGTTCATTGCTTCGACGAATGCGTCTGGCAGTGGTGCGTGTGTGATGTCGGCGGTAGGGATGGCACCTATTTTTTCGGTGGCACGTTCTATAAAGCCGAGGATTCTGTCCCACGTTGCGTCTGCTTCGGCGACAGTGTCGGGGGTCCATTCGAGCATTGACCGGTAGTGCACTGTGGCGAGTGCGTAGCGGAGGACTGCTGCTCTAGTGTTTTTGAGTACTTCACTGACGAGCAGTCCGTTGCCGAGGGACTTAGACATTTTGGTTCCGCCTTGGGTGACCCATGCGGAGTGTAGCCAGAAGTTAGCGAATTCGTATCCGGCTGCTTTTGATTGGGCTTGTTCGTTTTCGTGGTGTGGGAAGCGTAGGTCGAGTCCTCCACCGTGGATGTCGAATCCTTCGCCGAGGTAGCGTTTTGCCATTGCGGAGCATTCGAGGTGCCAGCCGGGGCGTCCGGTTCCGTATGGGGTGGCCCATTGTGCGGTGGCGGGTTCGCCTGGTTTGGCTGCTTTCCAGAGTGCGAAGTCTCGTGGGTCGCGTTTGAGGGTGCTTTCGTCTTCGTCGTCGCTTGGTAGGGCGTCTTCGATGTGTTGGTTGGTGAGCGACCCGTATTGTTCCCATGATCGGGTGTCGAAGTAGACGTTTCCTTCGCCGGCTTGGTAGGCGTGGCCTCGTTCGACGAGGGTGTCCATGAAGTCGATCATGTCGAGCATGTGTGCGGTTGCGCGTGGCTCGTATGTGGGTGCGAGGTTGCCGAGTGCTTCGTATGCGTGGGTGAAGGCGCGTTCGTGGTGTGCGGCCCATGCCCACCATGGGGTGTCTGCGGCGTGTGATTTGGACAGGATTTTGTCATCTATATCGGTGATGTTGCGGATGTAGGTGACGCGTAGTCCTGTGCGTTGCAGCCAGCGTGTGAGTACGTCGAATGCTACTGCGGACCGCATGTGTCCTATGTGAGGTGGGGCTTGTACGGTGGCGCCACAGACGTACATGCCTACTTCGCCTGCTTTTCGAGGTTCAAAGTCGCGTACTTGTCGCGTTGCCGTGTCATATAGCCGTAAAGTCACTGTCTTAGTTTACCTGTTGTGTGGCGCTCTCCTTGTTTCGTGAGGGGTTTCATGCTGGTGTGCTGTGTGTGTTTTATTTTCTGCTGCCCTTGACCCGCTAAAGCTAATAGTATTAACTTTGGGGTATGTCTTCCCGCACACACCATCTAACTCGTGACACTGGTCAAATCGCCTACAACGTCGCTGGGGCTGGACCACTCATCCTCTGTGTCCCGGGAATGGGCGAAACAAAAGAAAGTTACCGCGACCTTATCCCCCACCTCACCGCGGCAGGCTACACAGTTGCCACCATGGACCTGCGAGGACATGGCGAGTCAGGCACTACCTTCCATCAATTCGACAACCGTGCACTTGCCTCAGACATTCTCGCCCTCATCCACGAACTATCGGGACCAGCCATCGTCGTCGGCTCATCAATGGCTGCCGGAGCTGCCGTTATCGCTGCAGCACAAACCCCACACGCGATCAACGGCCTCGTCCTCACCGGCCCCTTTGTCCGCAATAGTGCAAGCCCAGTGATGGCTGCACTCTTCCGCATAGCGCTCATGCGCCCATGGGGTCGTCTAGCGTGGATTCGCTACTACAGTTCGCTTTTCGCCACGAAACGTCCAGCATGGCTAGAAGCCCACATCGCAGAACGAAACAAACAACTTAAACAACTTGAACGGTGGAAAGCCTTCACTGCGACAACCACAACAGACCACTCCCACGCTGAAGCTGTACTCGGAGCCGTGCAAGCGCCCACGCTTGTCATTATGGGCACCCGCGATCCTGACTGGAAATACCCTCAAGCAGAAGCACAGTGGATTGCACAGCAGTTAGACTGTGAAACGCTACTTGTTGAAGCAGCAGGTCACTACCCGCACGTTGAGGAACCCACAGTGACAGCGCAGGTAATAACCACCGCCCTACACACTTGGAAAAATCATGCCTAGAGTCGGCCTTAGTCGAGAAAAACTTGTAGCGACAGCAATGGCTATCGCCGACGAACATGGGCTCTCTGCAGTCACTATGCACTCCCTCGCCCGCATCTACAACGTTGCAGCACCCAGCATGTATAAGCATGTGAAAAACCTGCATGATTTACACAGCGCAATAGCGTCGGAAGCCCTCATATTATTCGAACGCGCGCTACGCGCCGGTGAACCCGACGGGGTTATTGAGATCGCAACCGCCTACCGTAAATTCGCTCAAGAACACCCCGGCCTGTACGAAGCCACCCAAAAACCACAGTTATTTACCGACGAAACATCACTAGCGGCGTCGCATCGCATCATCGCGCTGATCGCCTCCACGCTACCTGACTCGCTTTCCCCACATGATGTTGTCAATCAGGTACGCATCGTTCGCTCGCTGCTGCACGGATTCGTTGCCCTTGAACAAACCGGCGGTTTCGGGCTGCCCGAATCTGTTGACAGTTCATTCCAACAGTTGTGCACCACATTGAACCTGATTAACTCACTAGCTGGAGTGACGACCTCGCCCACCACATGAAATGGCGCCCACGGGCCCAAAGTGTCCAGTTATTGTGCGCGGGGCGCGACCAAAGCAGTGGCAATCGCTGCCAAGCCTTCGCCTCGTCCGGCAAATCCCAACGCGTCAGTCGTTGTCGCTGAAATACGCACAACAGCGCCAGCTGCGGCACTCATACGCTCTTGCATCAGTGCACGCTGCGGCCCAACCTTAGGTTTATTGCCGATAACCTGAACCGCAACATTTCCAATGTCAAAGCCTGCTTCACGTACACGACGAGCAGCTTCAGCAAGTAAAACTGACCCTGCAGCGCCCGCCCACTGTGGCTCACTCGTCCCAAAATTGGAACCCAAATCGCCTAATCCTGCCGCAGAAAAAAGCGCGTCAGCGGCAGCGTGCGCAATGACGTCAGCATCCGAATGACCATCCAACGGCTGTTCACCAGGGAAATGAACTCCACCCAGCCACATTTCCCGTTCGCTCTGCCCCACAACGAAAGCGTGCACGTCGCTGCCGATTCCGACAAGTGGCATAGAACTATTCACGTCAACACCTTGGCTATGTGGAGTGTGGTCAGAAGAAGGAGCGTCCTTCTCCTGCTGAAAAAGGGTGCGAGCCAACGCTAAATCCGTCGCAGTGGTCACCTTTAGCGCTAAAGCGTCGCCTGGTACGGCATCGACTTCGACACCTGCCCACTGGGCCAACGTTGAATCATCTGTTGCCGCTGTTGCTTCATCATTCGAGCGGTCAGCAAAGCGCGTATGCGCCTGCCATAAAACATCCCAAGCGAACCCTTGCGGGGTCTGCACGATACGCATAACAGAACGGTCCGCTGCCCCTGTAACACGTTGAACGCTCGTATTCGCCGCGTCTGCTACGTCCTCAACCAACTTGATCGTATCTGCGACTTCAAGCGCTGGGATGACGGCAGCCGAACCATGGGCAACAGCAGCAACAACACGATCCATAAGACTCGTTGGGGTAAGCGCACGAGCCGCATCATGCACCAGAACAACATCTGCATCATGCTGTGCATCTTTCAGATGCTGAAGTCCCGCATAAACGCTGCTCTGCCGAGAGACACCACCAGCAACAACAGCACAAGGAACCTGAAGGCCTAGCAAGGCAACAAGCTCTGTGAAAAGTTTTACGTCAGCAGCAGGAGCCGTAACAACAATGGCTTGCACACCATGCACAGCAGCAGTGTTACGCACAGCAGTACACAGCAAAGACGAATCGTCACCAATACGCCCACTTTCACCAAGTGGAACCAGTGCCTTGGGCACGCCATAGCCAAGCCGTTGGCCGGATCCTGCAGCCGTTACAACAGCCACCACCCGAGCATGACCGGTTTCTTCAAGCACCTTCATTATTGCGTTCATCCTCGATGTGACAGCTGTGCTAACTAAAACTCGATACGTTTTTTACGGCTCTGGAGCACAGTCGAAGCGTGTCCAAGTTTGCGTAAAGTAATGCGCGCCCACACCTTCTCGTCGCGGTCAACATCTCGCAGCTCATAGGTCAGCCCGCGAGCACCCTTAATAGGCTTTTTGCCACGCATCCATTGAATATCAACCGAATCTGCTTCGGGATACACAAAATCAGCGTCGAACCCCGACAAACGAAGTGTTTGGCCTAGCTGCGGCGTGCCTTTCACCCGAACAGGGTCTCCCAAATACTCAGGGGCATCGCCTAACCCAACAACCCCGAAATGCACTTCTATGGTGCTGTCGAGAACGTGCGGAGCCGATGCTTGCACAAGGACCGAAAGGTTACGTCCACGCATCATCGAGTTAACCCGTAAGGACTGCGATGTTCCACCGTCCACGTCTTCCCCGTTCACCTGCCACTGGTAGGTCAACTCTTCCGCTCGAGGAATAAAAAAAGACTTTTTTACACGGGCTTTTACTTTGTCGCCAACGCGAGGGTCAGTTACTTGGACTTCGACCGTGTCTTTCAACGCAATAGCATTGCCTTCACCGATCCAGCCGGCATTGACCACAACATTAGCTGGTTCTGTGCCTACTTCTTGAACACTTAATTCAACGCTTAAAGACGATCCGGCGCTGCCCTGAGGAGGATAAAAGAACGTCGTAAATGCGTCATCGTGGGCTTCCACTATCTCACTGTGGATTTCTTGCCCGCCAACCAACCAGCGTGCAGTAACAGCTTCAACGGCAGGAGATACTGCATCTATTGGAAGTTCGCACATAACCGGTGCCAACTCCATGATTCCCGTGTCGGGAGTTCCTTCGTCACGCACTTCAGCTTCGCTACGAATGCTGATAGCACTACGATCAATAACAGGAGCTGGAGCAAGCACCACATCACCACATTCAATAGTGACTTCGAGTGGTTGCATATCTTCTCCAGCAAAAGTTGCTGTTGCAGACAGCGTTGTACCGACGTCCTCTAACGTGACCTGATACGACGAACCGATTGCGCCGTTAGACCACACCACAGTTACATCACCGGCGGCAGGCGAAACACTATTTTCAGACAGCTCAACGCGAACCTCTTGCCCTACCGTCACTTGACGTTGCGGCAATGACGAGGTCAAAGGCGCAGATGGTGCGTCACCTGCTAAATCAATAACTTTGCCAAGATCCACCATGAGACTAAAAATCCCTTGGCCGCCCTCTTGCAAGGAATTGAAGAGGGTCTCAGAGTCATAACCATCAAAATGCGCGGTCACGATCAGCTCTCCCTGGGGTCATACCAATATTTTCCAGCGCGCCTAGGCGCTCAACAGCCTTACGGCCTTTCAAGACAACACCAGCCGCTTGGCTTGTATTCCCAATCAGAAACACACCAAGCGGCTGGCGTAAAAACTTTTGAATTAGCCGGCAAGAACCTCGTCGAGAAGCGCTTCAGCTTTATCTTCTTCAGTGTGCTCAGCTAGCGCCAACTCAGATACGAGGATTTGCCGCGCACGAGCGAGCATACGCTTTTCACCAGCGGACAAACCGCGGTCGGTGTCACGGCGTGACAAGTCACGAACAACTTCAGCAACCTTAATAACGTCACCTGAAGCTATTTTTTCGACATTTGCCTTATACCGGCGGGACCAGTTTGTTGGCTCCTCAGTGTACGGGGCACGAAGCACCTCAAACACTTCATCCAAGCCTTCTTTATCAACCACATCACGTACACCAACTAGGTCTACGTTCTCTGCGGGAACCTCAATGGTCAGGTCGCCCTGCGCCACTCGAAGTTTCAAATACGTTTTATCTACGCCCCGGATCGTTCGCGTCTTGATCTCTTCGATTAGAGCGGCTCCGTGGTGCGGGTAGACGACGGTCTCCCCTACTGTGAACGACATCAGCGGTTGTCCCCTTTCGCGGATATCCATTCTATCACGGGGAGCGCTGATAAAAATGAATTAATCTTGCACACTGAAACGCCGCTCGTCAAGCGACCTTTCCGTAACACTAGGCAACGTGGCGGACTTCATAGATGTGGTGGTAGGGCTCTTATTCCTGTAACGATAGAATCAACCGAGGATATCTCTAGGCATACGGTGGAATCTAGAGCGAGCACCCGCAGCGCTGTCCCGTGCAATGGCTGCATGGATGCGGTTCCACCAAAGCTGACAGATACACTCACTTTAAGCCCCGCGATCGCCCAAGCGATCAACTACCCGCGCTCTTGGAGTTTCCATGTTTAGCCAGATCTCAGCTTCCCGGTCGCTGCGCGCAGTCGCTGGCGCATTCGTCGCAGGCGGCCTAGTCTTCGGGACTGCTGCCTGCGCACCATCAACCACAGACCTGTACTACGCAGCGTCTGACGGTACGCGTGCAACACTCGACTCAAAAACACTCGAAGTCATCAACCTCATGGTTCTCACTTCTGGTGAAGACGGTAAAGCCGTTCTCCTCGGTGCCGTGCACAACAAAACCGAAGAAGACAATGTTGCACAACTGTCAGCAGACGACGGTTCCATCAACCTGACCATCCCACTTGCTGGTGAAGAAACCATCAACTTGTACACCGATGAAGACAAGCAAGTAACCTTCAGCGGTTTCTCACCTAAACCAGGTTCCACAATCGACGTAACATTCTCGGACAACGCAGGATCATCGAAGGTCGTGCACGTGCCCGTATTTGACGGCACACTGCCTGAATACAAAGATTTCGCGCCTACCGCAACGTCTTAACACGTTTGTGGAACTGTCCACGCGATAGTTCCACAAACGACGAGGGCCGCAACTTCATTTAGAAGCTGCGGCCCTCGTCGTATAGTCGGCTGCTTATCCAAAGCGGCCAGAGATGTAGTCTTCTGTTGCTTGCATACGAGGCGAGGAAAACATCGTTGCAGTGTCATCGATTTCGATGAGTTTGCCTGGCTTCCCAGTGCCTGCAATGTTGAAGAAGCCCGTACGGTCAGACACACGTGCTGCCTGCTGCATGTTGTGCGTAACAATCACAATCGTGTAATCGGATTTCAGTTCGTGCATGAGGTCTTCAATTGCGAGCGTTGAAATCGGGTCAAGCGCAGAGCATGGCTCGTCCATAAGCAGTACGTCTGGCTTTACCGCGATTGCACGCGCGATGCATAGACGCTGCTGCTGTCCACCTGAAAGGGATGACCCTGGACGGTCAAGACGGTCTTTTACTTCGTTCCACAGGTTTGCGCCCCGCAGTGACTGCTCAACGATGTCTTCTGCGTCAGACTTAGAAATCTTCTTGGAGTTTAACCGCACTCCAGCCAGCACGTTTTCAGCGATCGACATTGTTGGGAACGGGTTTGGGCGTTGGAAAACCATTCCGATGTGGCGACGTACAGCCACAGGGTCAACCTGTGCACCATACAAGTCTTCTCCATCGAGGAGCGCTTGACCTTCAACGCGAGCGCCTGGAATGACTTCGTGCATTCGGTTGAGGGTACGCAGGAATGTTGATTTTCCACATCCTGATGGACCGATGAGTGCGGTGATGGATCGTGGTTCGATTTCCATGTTGACGCCTTCTACGGCGAGGAAGTCTCCGTAGTAGACGTTGAGGTCTTTCACATCGATTCGCTTTGACATGTTTTTACTCTCTCTAGCCGGGGCTCATCGGGTGTGCCTCGGAAGTTGTTGGTGGGGCGGGACGAGTGGGCTATCGTTCCAGTTTGGGGGCAAAGTATTTGGAGATCATGCGTGCCACTATGTTGAGCAGCATGACGATGACGATGAGGGCTAGGGCTGCTCCCCATGCGCGGTCGACGCCTATGCCACCTTGGGAATATTGGCGGTAGGCGAATACTGGCAGTGTTGCCATGCGTCCTTCGAATAGGTTCCAGTTCACGTCTGCGGCGATACCGATTGTGAGGAGTAGTGGCGCGGTTTCACCGATGACGCGGGCTACTGCCAGCATGACTCCGGTGACTATTCCGCCTACTGCGGTGCGTAGTACAACTTTGAAGATGGTGCGTGCTTTGGTGACTCCTAGTGCGTAGGAGGCTTCTCGTAGTTCGTTGGGTACGAGCCTGAGCATTTCTTCGACGGAACGGATCACGACAGGTGTCATGAGTACTGCGAGTGCGGCTGCACCCATGATTCCGGCGCGGTATGCGGGACCGAAGAGCAGGGTGAACAGGGAGAATGCGAAGAGACCTGCAACGATGGATGGGATGCCGGTCATGACGTCGACGAAGAAAGTGACGCCTCGTGCGAGTGCACCGCGGCCGTATTCGACGAGGTAGATGGCGGTGAGGATACCGATTGGTACGGAGATGACGGTGGCGGCGAGGGTTACGAGGATGGTGCCCCAGATCGCGTGGAAGATTCCACCTTCTGTCATTTCGCCGAATACCCCGACCATGTTGGTGTTGAGGAAGTCGAATGACATGACGCTTATCCCGTTGCTCCCTACTGTCCACAGGAGTGAGACCAGTGGGATGAGTGCGATACCGAAAGCTATGGTGACGAGTGTCGTCGCGAAGCGGTCGGTTGAGTAGCGGGAGCCTTCAACTTTGCGGGAGATCGCGGTGAGGGCTATAGCGTGTACTGCTACGCCTAGGGCGATGATTCCTGCTGGTGATGCGGCTGATGCGAGTGTCAGGATAAGAGCTGAGGCGAGGATGCTTGCGCCTAGGCTTGCCCATGGAGCCCATTTAGGCAGGCGTGGCATAGACGCGAATACTCCATGCGTGGTTTCTGGGGATGTGAGGGCAGACATCAGTTAGCTCCACTAAATTCGCTGCGGCGGCTGACGATCCATCGGGCCAGCATGTTTACCGCGAGTGTGATGACGAACAGGGCAAGACCGGTAGCGATCAGGGTGGACACGGAGAGTCCTGATGCTTCAGGGAATTTTGCGGCAATGTTTGCTGCGATTGTTTGGTGTTGTCCTGGTTTGAGCAAGAAGAAGGAGAAGAGGGTTCCTGGTGACAGGATCATCAGTACTGCCATGGTTTCACCGAGGGCGCGTCCGAGGCCGAGCATGGATGCGGAGACGACTCCGGAGCGTCCGAAGGGGAACACTGCCATGCGTACGAGTTCCCAGCGGGTGGCGCCTAAAGCGAGGGCTGCTTCTTCGTGGAGGCGTGGTGTTTGCAGGAAGACTTCGCGTGCGACTGCGGTGATGATTGGCAGAATCATGACGGCGAGGACGAGGCTTGCTGTCATAACGTTTTTTGCGGGGGCTTGGTAGTCCGCGAAGAGTGGGATGAACCCGAGTGTGTTGGTCATCCACATGAAGATTGGGTCGAGTTGTGGGGCGAGCCATAGTGCGCCCCACAGGCCGTACACCACTGATGGGATTGCTGCGAGTAGGTCGATCACGTATCCGAGTGGTCCGGCTACTTTGCGTGGCGCGTAGTGGGAGATGAACAGCGCGATCGCAACCGATAGTGGCACTGCGACGAGCAACGCCAGTATTGATGCGAGTAGCGTGCCAAAAATCAGTGGGCCAATGTAGTCGAGCAGGTTGTCTGCTTTAAACCAGGAGATCTTTTGTAGTTCTTCTGGGCTTGCGACGAGTGCTGGCCATGCACGGTAGATGAGGAACCCTGCCACGGCCGCCAGGATGACCAGGATGGTCAGCCCGGCGCCCGTGGATAGGTATTCAAACCACTTCGCTGATAGTGCTGAGGCGATTCGTCCGCGACGTTTTACTTCGAGGTCTCCCCGCCCTTGTGTGTGGGAGCCTTGGTTGTGCCCGTGCGCGCGGGCTCCGCTGCCATCCAGTTGTGCGTTCTGGTTGGCGGCTGCGGATGAAGTAGGTGACGTGGTGGCTTGGGCGTTTGCTGCTACGTCAATGTTGTCGGGCAATATTCTCACCTGAGTACTTGTGGATGCGGTTTAGGTCAGATCACTTGGTGGTGATCGAGTCGATTGCTGCTACAACTTCTGCACGCAGGTTCTCTGAGATTGGTGCGGAGCCTGCGACGTCTGGTTGTGCTGCTACGGTTTGGCCTTCAGCTGATGCAACGTAGTTGAGGAATGCTTTTACGTTGGTTGCATCTTCTGAGGTTTCATACACGGAGCAAGCGATCGAGTAGGAGATCAGAACGAGCGGGTAAGCGCCTTCTGCTGTGGTGGAACGGTCAAGTTCCACGACGAGGCGCTTGTCTGTTGCGTGTTCTGAGCGTGGGCTTGCGTCTACGACCTTCGCTGCGGCTTCTGCCGAGAATGGTACGTAGGATTCGCCTACCTTGAGTGCTACGGTTCCGAGGTCGCCTGCGCGGGAGGCGTCAGCGTATCCGATTGCTCCTTCTGCTGAAGCTACGGTGTCGATGAGTCCGGAGGTTCCGTTGCCTGATTGGGTGCCTGAACGTGGCCAGTCACCTGATGGCTCGTGTGTCCATGCGCCGTTTGATGCGGCTGCAAGGTATTCAGTGAAGTTTTCTGTGGTTCCTGATTCGTCGGAACGGTTCACTGGGATGACGTCGATGTCTGGTAGTTCAACACCTTCGTTTTCTGCTGCGATTGCTGGGTCGTTCCATTTGGTGATGTCACCGTTGAACACCTTTGCAATGGTTTCGGCAGACATGTTGATGTGTTCTGCGGAAACACCTGGAAGGTTGTAGACGACAGCGATTGGTGAGATGTAGAGCGGTAGTTCGAGAACTTCACCGCCGTAGCAGCGGTCTGCGCCTGCTGCTACTTCTTCTTCTTTGAGTGCTGCATCTGAACCAGCGAACTGTACACCGCCAGCAAGGAACTGTTCGCGGCCGCCGCCGGAGCCAATGGCTTCGTAGGTGACGGAGAGGTCTGGGGCAACGCTAGCAACGGTTGCGATCCATCCGCCCATTGCTTTTTCTTGTGAGGATGCACCGGCACCGGCGATGCTTCCGGATGCTGTTGCTTCACTGTCGTTCCCTGATGAAGTTGGGGTGGTTTGTTGGACTGCGTCGGTTCCACATGCCGTCAACGCAAGTGCGAGTGCACCGGTAAACGCTGTGCCTGCCAGTACTCGGCTCTTCACGTTCTTCACTGTGTATTACCTATCTGAATGTGTGTGTGGTGGCAGGTTCTCCTGCGCACAGTAAAAAACGTATGAGTCGTAAATGACGGGGGTTTGGTGTTTGGGTTAACCGAAAGTGAACAGTAGGGGCTTGTTCGCTGTTCAACATTACTTTTGGGTGAACTCGCTGAACTTTGCGTCGAGTATTTACCTGACAGTTGCTATTTCGTTCATTATTCTGAGGAAATGTCTGAGACTTTTTCTGGTGTTGTTCCGGCAGATTCCCATACAACGATTAAGGTTCGTGGCGCGCACACGAACAACTTGAAGTCAGTGGATATTGATATCGCGAAGAGGCGATTGACTGTGTTTACTGGAGTGTCTGGTTCGGGTAAGTCTTCGCTGGTGTTTGGGGTTATTGCGGCGGAATCTCAACGCCTCATTAATGAAACGTATACGACCTTTGTGCAGTCGTTTATGCCGAGCAATGCGCGCCCTGAGGTTGATGAGTTGTCGAATCTGAGCGCTGCGATTGTGGTGAATCAGGATCCGATTGGCGCTAATTCTCGTTCTACTGTGGGTACGGCAACGGATGCGTCAGCATTTTTGCGCACTATTTTTTCGCGCGTTGGTTCTCCCGCTGTTCCTGTGTCTGCGGCTTTGTCTTTCAACACTCCCGCGGGCATGTGTATGGAGTGTGAGGGTGGCGGTGAGGTGAACTCCCTTGACCTTGATGAGCTGGTCGATAGGGAGTTGACGTTAAATGAGGGCGCCTTAACGATTCCTGGTTTTCAGGTTGGTGCCTGGTATTGGCAGATTATTGTCGAATCGAAAATGTTTGACCCTGACAAAAAACTCAAGGACTACACGGACGAAGAATGGCATCTTTTGGTGTATCAGGAGGCCATGAAAGTTAATGTGGGCACACACAACGCCACCTATGAGGGGCTTGTTCCTAAAGTAAAGCGAACGATCATGAGTAAGGATCGTGAGAAAGCACAATCGCAGATTCGTGCGTTTATGGATCGTGCCGCAACTTTTGAACCGTGCCCCGCATGCAAAGGCACTCGCTTGAACGCGGCCGCGTTGGAGTGCCGCATTGATGGGGTGAACATTGCTGACGTTTCTGCGATGCAAGTAAGTGACATTCGTGTGTGGCTTAACCAGGTTGATACAAGCGCTGTTGCGCCTGTGGCAGCTAACCTTGCAGCCCTCTTGCAGGGGCTTGAACATATCGGCTTGGGCTATTTGTCGTTAGACCGTGTGACGGGAACGCTTTCAGGTGGTGAAGCCCAACGAGTCAAAATGGTGCGGCACGTTGGTTCTGCACTAACCGATGTCACCTACGTTTTTGACGAACCAACTGTTGGTTTGCACCCGCACGACATTGCCCGCATGAACGAACTGCTTGTGAGCTTGCGCGACAAGGGCAACACCGTGCTGGTTGTTGAACATAAACCTGAAGTGATTGCTATAGCCGATCAAGTAGTTGACATGGGCCCGAAGGCCGGAACACACGGTGGGGAGATCGTCTTTCAGGGTTCAGTTGCCGAACTTGCGTCGTCTGGAACTTTAACCGGTGAGCATTTGCGTATTCCAGCCCGGTTGAAAGAAGACGACGAAGGTGTACGTTCCCCGGCAGGTAAAGCCGAGATTCGTCGTGCACGGCAACACAACCTTAAAGACGTATCCGTGGATGTGCCGTTAGGGTGCATTACTGCGGTCACCGGTGTTGCAGGGTCAGGTAAGAGTTCCCTTATTCATTCCAACATTAAAAAAGCGAAGCAGGTTTTTGATTCGGCTGGACATCCTGCCTTAGACGTTGAGATTGTGGATCAGGCAGCGATCCGCGGTTCGCGACGCTCAAACCCGGCAACATATACGGGCGTGCTTGACCCTATTCGGGCTGCTTTTGCTAAAGCAAACAACGTGAAACCTGCCTTGTTTTCTGCCAATTCGGCTGGGGCGTGCGAAAACTGTAACGGCAGCGGACTGATTTTCACTGAGCTTGGTTTTATGCAGACGGTGTCGTCCACATGTGAAACCTGTGAGGGGAAACGCTTCACACAAGAGGTCCTCAACTACACGTTTGAAGGAGCCAATATTCACGACGTGTTGTCTATGAGCATGGAGCAGGCACTCGAATTTTTTACAGCGGCAAAAGTCAAAAAAGCTGTCAGCATTTTAGAGAACCTCAACCGTGTAGGGCTCGGCTACATCCGCTTGGGGCAACCGTTAAACACCCTTTCCGGTGGTGAACGGCAACGCCTAAAACTGGCGGTACACATGGGAACAGGCAAGAAATTGTATGTTCTTGACGAACCGACGACCGGTTTACACATGGCAGACGTCGACCTGATGCTTGGCTTACTCGATCATCTTGTAGAGCAAGGCAACTCGGTAATCGTCATTGAACACAACCTACGAGTCATTGCCCACGCAGATTGGGTTATCGACCTTGGACCGGGTGCAGGCCATGACGGTGGAACAATCGTTTTTGAAGGCACCCCCAAAGCCCTGACCGGGAGTGATACTCTCACTGGAACCCACCTCGCAAACTATTTACAACACTAACGATCACGGTCGAAGGGTTTGGTCTCTCTCATTACAGGTATTGTGCGTCGCAGCACACGTAAAAACCTGAAAAACGTTAGCGTCGGTTCATAATTTCGCAGTGATAACGCGTGTGGCGGTGCATTCTATTGAATGTACCGCCACACGCGTATCAGCATGTATAAGCCCTAAATCAGGGCATATACATCAAGATGCTTCAGCGAACTTGTATCCCAGTCCCCTCACCGTCAACACTAGTTGCGGGTTACCTGGGTCTTCTTCAATTTTCGCGCGAATACGTTTGACGTGAACGTCTAAAGTTTTCGTGTCGCCCACATAGTCACTGCCCCACACACGGTCAATGAGCTGCCCACGAGTAAGCACCCTACCTGCGTTTCGCAGCAAATATTCGAGTAAATCAAACTCTTTCAACGGGAACGAAACACTCTCCCCGTGAACAGTGACGATGTGTCGCTCCACATCCATGCGCACTGGCCCTGCCGCAAGTACTTGCGAATCGTCGTCGCTGACGTGGCGTTCCGCTGTTTCAGTGCTGCTTGACCCTTGTCGTCTACGTAAAACTGCGCGCATGCGGGCAAGTAATTCTCTAAACGAGTATGGTTTCGTCACATAGTCGTCTGCACCTAATTCCAAGCCGACAACCTTATCGATTTCGCCGTCTTTCGCAGTCAACATGATCACTGGAACATCACCACGAAGACGCAGTTCACGGCACACTTCCGTGCCCGACAAACCGGGAAGCATCAGATCCAGCAAAACAAGATCTGGAAGTTCCTCATCATATGCGTCTAACGCTTCGCTGCCTGACGCAACAGCAACAACATCAAAACCTTCACGAGTGAGCTGATATGTGAGCGGCTCACGGTAAGACTCTTCGTCTTCAACAACCAGAATGCGCGTCACGCGCCTTCCTCCTTATGTGGCGGTCCCGAATGTGGTGGCATGCTACGCACCTCCAGCACATCTGTTGGGAGTAATACTCGATTTGGACGTTCAAGTCGGGTGGTACCAGACATGGTAATCCGGCTTTCTTCCTCTTCCACCGGATCGAGTTCGTACGGTGGCTGGTCAGCAGCATCTCCAGGATCAAGATCGCTGACGGCAGGAATGCGGAGCGTAAAGGTTGACCCTTTCCCTTCACGCGACCACACGGTCACTTCACCGCCATGATCGGCGGCAACATGCTTAACAATGGAAAGCCCAAGACCAGTTCCACCAGTTGCCCGCGAACGGGCAGGATCTACGCGATAGAAGCGTTCAAAAATACGCGACTGCTGCTCCGGTGAAATTCCGATACCTTGGTCAACCACTGAAATTTCGACGAGCTCACCACGACGGTGCACTCCCACACCCACAGTGGTGTTCTCAGGCGAATACGACACCGCGTTATCAACAAGGTTTCGCACTGCGGTCACTAAAAGATTGTGGTCACCGTACACGTACGTGTCGCGGTCAACACCCACATGAATGGTGATGTTTTTGCCTTGTGCAACAACTTTCGCTCGGTCAATAGCCTCATCAATGACCCCGGCAACATCAACCATAGATACGGAATGCGACGAACCTTCAAGTTGCAGACGCGACAGTTCAATAATTTCCTGCACAAGCTGCGCGAGGCGTTTAGATTCTTGACTCATACGTCCAGCAAAGTGGCGAACAGCCTCAGGATCGTCAGCCGCATCTTGCAGCGTTTCCGCAAGCAAGCCGATAGCACCAACTGGTGTTTTCAACTCGTGGGAGACGTTCACTGTGAAATCGCGGCGAATTGTCTCAACGCGTTTAGCTTCAGTTTTGTCTTCGGCAAGAACAACAATGTGGCGGGCATCTAATTGCGCTACTCGCACCTGTAACATGACGCGGCCACGACCGACAGGCCCTCGAGGCAGTTCAAGTTCTTCGTCGGCGATAAGCCCCGACCTGCGCACAGAATCAATCATGTCTTGGATGGAGGGGTGCACGATCCGATCGCCGCGCACTACACCTAACGCGTACGCTGGCGCTGAGGCGCGCACCACCGAATCGTCCTCACGCAATACAACTGCGGCTGAACGCAACACAGCGAGCACGCGCACAACCCCATCACCAAGTTCATCTTTTTTCCTGATTGGGGTTTTGTACTGCTGATGCTCTGAATACCAAAATGCGAGTGTCGCAAGGACACCGACGACTAGCCCAACCGCTCCTGCGGCTATGAGCGCACTGCTTTCCACCCTTTTAGCCTACGGTGCGTTTGACAGAAAATCTCCCTCCTCGGCGCGTCATCAACAGCACAATCGCACAATCTCAACAACTTAACGGCAGTTCACTGCCAAGAGTTCATACACGCGACACCAACAGTTCACCTGCAAGTTGACCGCACCACACTTGCGCTTGGAAAGGTAAACACCATGCACAAGAATCTGGCGCTACAACACCTCGTGCCCAGATAAGGAACTCATAGGAGCACCATGCGCAAGATTTTCGAGGCCGAGCTTCAAGCACTCGGTGAAGACCTCGACCAGATGGCTGAACTCGTGCACGCTGCAATCAGCAGAGCCGGCGAAGCCCTCCTGACATCCAACATTTCTTTGGCTCAACAAGTCATCGAAGACGACCAAAAAGTTGATGCGTTAGAGCGCTCACTTGAAGAACGCTGCGTGCTGCTTCTGGCACAGCAGCAGCCGGTCGCCACCGACTTACGTGTCGTTGTGACGGCGCTGCGCCTCTCGGCAAGCCTGGAGCGCATGGGTGACCTCGCCCGTCACATCGCTGAAGTATCACGACGCGCATACCCAAACTCTGCAATGCCACCGCAACTGCAAGAAACGTTTGAAGGTATGGTCGGGGCAGCTGAGCGTGTGGGCCGCCGCGTGTACGGCCTTGTTTCCTCGCACGACCTTGACGTTGCAGGAAACATCGAACGCGACGACGACCTACTCGACGACTTCCACAACAACGTGTTCGTTACGTTGCTTGGGCAAGAGTGGCAAGGATCCGCTCAAGAAACCGTAGACGCAACACTACTGTCCCGTTACTTTGAACGGTTCGGTGACCACGGTGTTTCTGTGGCCCGCCGCATCAACTACCTTGTCACCGGAGACTTTGACAAGGAACACCACACTTCGGGTGCGTAACGCACCGACCGTTAACCGTCGCCACAAGGAGCAGTCCTTACGGCTTGCGAATCGCTGGGAGGGCTGACTGTAGTAATCGCCGACGAAGTCCACACAATTGTGTGATGCAGTGTCTTCGTTGAGGGTCAAATAGTGATTGCTGCTGTCACCAGCGAAACAAAGGTGAGGGGTCACACCATCTGGTGTGACCCCTCACCTATTTTTGCGTTAGTTTCGGTTCTGCTTTGTTTTACGTAACGCTACCGCTCTGTTTCGCACATCACCCACTCCTCTTGTGTGCACTATGCTGCACATTCCAAACTGTGCAGAATAGTGCACACCAGTGATAAGGCCCGACAAAAATAGGCAACAAAAAGGTGTGGCCCGCTGGTTTCCAGCGGGCCACACCTTTATAAAGCAAAGAGACTTACTTCTTGCCCTGGTTAGCTACAGCCTCTGCAGCTGCCTTTGCAGCTTCTGGGTCAAGGTAGCGTCCACCCTTTTGAAGTGGCTTGAAGTTCTCGTCCAGTTCGTACACCAAAGGCATACCTGTTGGAATGTTGAGCTCTGCAATGTCCTCGTCAGAGATCTCGTCGAGAAGCTTCACCAGTGCACGCAACGAGTTACCGTGTGCTGCAACAAGAACAGTTTTTCCTGCCTTGAGGTCTTCCTGAATAGCACCTTCCCAGTAAGGGATTTCGCGCTCAAGAACGTCCTTCAAGCATTCGGTGCGTACGTCCGCTGCGTCTCCAACGTAACGTGGGTCAGCGTCTTGTGAGAACTCGGTGCCTGCTTCAATTGCTGGTGGTGGCACGTCGTACGAACGACGCCACAACTTGAACTGGTCTGGCCCGTATTCTTCGAGGGTTTGTGCTTTGTCTTTACCCTGCAACGCACCGTAGTGGCGTTCGTTGAGGCGCCAGTCGCGCTTCACTGGGATCCAGTGGCGTCCAGCAGCTTCAAGTGCGAGGTTTGCAGTGGTGATTGCACGCAACAACATCGACGTGTGGACGACGTCTGGGAGGATGTCTGCTTCTTTAAGAAGTTCTCCACCGCGCTGTGCTTCAGCGCGACCCTTGTCAGACAGTTGGACGTCTACCCAACCGGTGAAAAGGTTCTTTGCGTTCCATTCGCTCTCGCCGTGGCGGAGCAGTACGAGCTTGTATGTCATACCCTCTATCCTGCCATTTCTTGACCCGACATGTGCGGGTCTTTTGTCCGTGCAAACAGATGTTTACCCGGCTTTGGATTGTTGTGCGGAAACACTTTCGTAGACGTCAAGTGTTGCCTGTGCAGTGTGCTGCCACGTGAATGTGGCGGCAACAGCGCGTGCTTGTTTGACGAGGCTGTTGCGTAACTGCTCGTCAGAAAAGTAGTTGTGAATGGTGCGTGCCCATTCTTGCGGGTCATGCCCCGGCACCAGCAACCCCGATTTTCCGTGTGCTACCGCGGTTTTTAGTCCGCCCACATTCGCTGCAATGACGGGTGTGCCGCAGGCTTGCGCTTCAACAGCGACTAAACCAAAGCTTTCGTTACGTGACGGCATAGCCACGACGTCTGCAACTCTAAACCATGCGGCTAGTTCGTTGCGTTGTGCTGGTGGTTCAAAGATGACATGTTCGTCAATTTCGAGTTGGTGCACGTGGGCTCGTAATTCTTTTAACGCGCTTTTCTTGCCTGAGGCTCCCCCAAGAATAACGAGCGTGGGAACCTTGCCGTGGGCTTCTTGCATCCCAAGTAACGACGACTCGTGTGTTTGTGCGCAGCGTGCTTGCGCGTGCCCGTGTCCTCGTCGGCAGCACACAGTGCGATGGTGTTCGGCAATGTGCGCGAGCATTTCAACAAGCACATCTGGGCCTTTAAGCGGCTGGATTCGGCCCGCGAAAACAATGACTTTGTCGTGCGGGGCAAATCCGTGTTGGGCGCGTTCTTGCTCGCGTGTAAGCCCGTTCGGGTTTACTGGCGTGAACGTGTCGAGGTCAACCCCCGGCGCAATAACATGCACTTTTCTCGGGTCAGCGTCATAGTAGTCGACGAGTTCTTGCGCTTCATATTCGGTGTTCGCAACGAGCGCTGACGATTCAAGCACTACTTGTTCTTCGCCGATAATGCGGCCAGCCGGTTCTGGAGTGTCTCCTGGCGCTAAGCCTGCATTTTTTACGTGTGCCATCGTGTGCATGGAATGTATCAGTGGCACATTCCATCTATCGGCGGCTAGCCATCCGGCTTGCCCTGAAAGCCAATAATGCGAATGCACGACGTCGTAAAAGTTTTGGTTGCGGGCATGCTGTGTACGCAAAACTCCCTGCGTGAAGTAGCAGAGTTGGCCGGGAAGGTCTTTTTTATCGAGCCCTTCGAACGGGCCTGCCGTAATGTGTCGGGCGTATACGCCATGCGCAATTTCAACAATGTCCGGTTGGTTAGCTGCTGTTCGACGAGTGAATATTTCGACGTGTGCACCGCACTGCGCTAAGGCTTTCGCTAGTTCAGTGATGTATACGTTCATTCCCCCGGCGTCGCCAACACCAGGTTGAGCTAAGGGTGAAGTGTGTACTGAAAGCATGGCGACCCGTGGGCCATTTTGGGTAACAGGTACTGCGGTGCGTAGTTTTTGTCTTGACAGCATTACGTGTGCGAACCACCTAGGTAGTGTGACCTCTCAAGTTTCGCAAAGACGCAGGCTGATTCCAAGCTACGTCCATGCCATAACCATGTAACAATGCGTAAAACCTAGGAATGCCCGAGCAAAGTGTGATACACATTACGCATAACCGCGAGGGCCATAGGTCCCATGACTTACTGACACTTGGTGATGATGATGGAGGGTATGGAAACCACTGCAGACCCGCTCGCAGCAATTCGTAATCTTATCGGTGAGGACGAGACCACTGCGTCGTCGATCACCCCTGCCACTCCGGAAGAGTGCGCAACGTTTGACGATGATGCGATGGTCTGTACCTGTAACAACGTGAACGCTGGCGAAATCCGCTCGCTGATCCAATCTGGAACGTGCTGCTCCCTTGACGATGTGCAAGTGAAGACACGTGCCGGTGGCGGCTGTGGCGCGTGCTTGCCGTTTGTTGCTGGCATCGTCGACGTTGAACTGAAAAAGTGCCCGAACGCGCAGTAAGTAGGCGCAGCCTATCTCATATGTGATCGCGTATTGGAGCGCGATACGAGGGGTCACACCATGGCGGTGTGACCCCTCACGTTTATACAGGCAGAACGCAGGCTGGAGCCGGTAGGTGGGTTGAAGAAAGCAACCTATGCTCGCGAGTTTCAGGGTTGTACGCGCTCACGTCGACTGTTGACGAGTTTTGGTTTGCGACAACAAGCAGTTCATAACCTGCCAGCTCGCCGCCGCCTTCACCAACGCACGCAAAGTGTCGAGGCCATGCACCGCCGGTGCTGAATTCGGTTTCGTACCGCAGTGAACCATCGTCAAGGATCGTGTGGACGCTCATGATGTCGGCCCCGCGAACAGCGACATACAACCGCGTGCCGTCGTCGCTTAACGCAATGTGGGACGGATACGAAGATTCAGCCCCATATATTCCCGTCATCGCCGGGTAGTGTGCCGTAATGTCTCCATCACCAGTGCTTGCATCTACGCGTATTGCATGAATGCGGTTATCAAGTTCACCGACGACATACACGTACCCGTTACTGCTTGAGACAAAGTGCCGGGGCCCTGACCCCTGTGGAGCAGACACGGCACTACCTAACGCAGAAAGTTTGCGCCCGCCTTGGCCGTCACTCACAAACTGGTATTTAAAAATATTATCTGCGCCAAGATCAGCAACCCACACATATTGTGTGCTGTGTAGTTGCGCCGCAAAGTGTGCGTGTGGGCCTTCTTGTCGTTCAGGGTTTGCGCCTTGCCCGAACTGTTGAAATAAACTCCCTTCAACTATGTTCGGATGATTTTCTTGAGTAATTGGTAGCGGCTGAGCCCACACGGATCCAGAACCATAATTTGATACGACGGCTAAACCATCAACTGCAAAAACATGACAGGGGTAACTACCACCTGTGGTGTTTTCCGCATGCACATAAATATTGGTGTTTTCTCGACGAAATTCAGTGATTTTACCGTTTGGTGTTTCACTGACAGCAACGAGTTTTTCACGGTCAGGGGTAAGCGCAAGGAACGATGGAGAATCCATCTCATAAATGCGGGATAATCCCTCTAAAACGCCTGTCTCCACATTCAGATGCGCATCCCAAATGCCTTCTCGATCTGTTCCTTCTGTTTGACTTGGATATGTTCCAAAATAAAGGTGCACAATTATCCCTTTCCTTATGAAAACTTCAGACAAACAAAACTGCATAATAAATGAAATGGAGTACCCTCCCTAGGGAGAGTACTCCATTTCATTTACGAGGATAAATTACCTCAGTGAGCAGCTTCGAAAGCGTCACGAATCTCTTGAGAAATACGTCCGCGCTCATTCACGTCAAAGCCGTTTTCACGTGCCCATTCGCGAATTTCGTTTGCACCCGGGCCGCTAGCCTGTGCGCGTTGCGCACGACGGACCCCACGTCCACCGGCTCGTGCTACCTTGCGCCCAGCATCAACATACGTCTGGAGGCTCGAACGCAACTCTGCAGCGCGTGCAGTGCTCAGATCAATTTCGTAGGACACACCATCAAGACCAAACTGAACAGTCTCGTCAGCGGCGCCACCATCAAGGTCATCTACGAGAATGACTTGAACTTTCTGTGCCATTGTTACACCTTTTCACATAGTTATTGGCGTTCGTATATAAAAATCATTACACCCAATAACAAATGCGTCAAATGAAAACCCTATTCACTCGATGGTGATTTCTGCTCATCGGTTTGCTCTTCACGATCTAATTCAGCAAGTTGAGCACGTTCATTTCGATCTGCTCGAACAATAAACCGCATTGCAAAATAGAACAACACTCCAACACCAATGGAAGGAATAATTGCTGCAACTGCCGTCCAAAAACCAGTCATGATTTCACCTGCCTACTTTTAATCGCCACAAATAGGGATCAAACTTGCGGTTTTACCAGCGGGAACAGAATAGTTTCACGAATTCCAAGCCCTGTAATTGCCATAAGAAGACGGTCTAGGCCCATGCCCATACCACCGCTTGGTGGCATCGCATATTCCATAGCAGTAAGGAAGTCTTCGTCCAGCACCATAGCTTCGTCGTCACCCGCAGCAGCAAGAATTGCTTGCGCTTCAAAACGTTGACGCTGAATAACAGGGTCAACCAATTCTGAATATGCGGTAGCTAATTCAAAACCACGCACGTAAAGGTCCCACTTTTCAACGACGCCCTTACGTGAACGGTGATCACGCGTTAATGGTGACGTTTCTACTGGGAAATCACGAACAAATGTTGGTGCATACAAATCATTACCAACGTAGTGTTCCCACAACTCTTCTACGAGCTTTCCGTGGTTGGCTTTCTTAGGATCGAGTTTAATGTCGACCTTATCTGCCAAAGCGCTCAAGTACTGCACTGATGCCTCTGGCGTGATTTCCTCACCCAAAGCAGCAGACAATGAGTCATACATGGAAATTTCAGCCCAGTCTCCACCCAGTTCATACTCTTCGCCGTTGGGCAGAGTAACTAAGGTTTCCCCGTCATAAACGTCCTTAGCTGCAGTCTGCACCAAATCTTTAGTAAGGGTCGCCATAGTGTTGTAGTCACCATATGCTTCATATGCTTCTAGCATGGCAAACTCAGGTGAGTGGCTTGAATCCGCGCCTTCGTTACGGAAGTTACGGTTAATTTCGAACACTCGCTCAATTCCACCAACAACAGCCCTCTTCAAGAAGAGCTCGGGTGCGATACGCAAATACAAGTCCATATCAAACGCATTCATGTGCGTCATAAATGGGCGCGCTGCTGCACCACCGTGAATTGTTTGCAGCATTGGTGTTTCAATTTCAATGTAATCGCGCTTGTGGAAGTTTTCGCGCAATGAACGCACAACCGCGGCACGCATACGAGCGTTCTCGCGAGCAGCTGGACGAGCAATCAAGTCAACGTAACGTTGACGTACGCGTGCTTCTTCTGAAAGTTCAGCAGTGGTTCCATCTTCGCGCTCATACATGTTTGGTAGCGGACGCAAAGCCTTCGCAGCAATCTGCCATTCAGAAGCAAAAATGGATAGTTCACCACGCTTTGACGAGATTACGCGGCCTTTTGCGAAAAGGTGGTCACCCAAATCGACATCAGATTTGAACGCAGTAAGCGACTCAGGACCAACTTCACCTTGCGAAAGCATGATCTGCACACGGTTGCCTTCACCATCTTGCACGGCAACAAAGCACAGTTTTCCAGTGTTACGCAAAAAGACAACACGACCGGCGACGCCGACGACATCGTCGGTTTCCTCACCGGTTTCCAAATGCGCGTATTGTTCACGCACCTGCTTAATCGTGTGAGTGCGGTCAACAGTGACAGGGTAAGCCTCGCCTCCCTCCGCAATTAACCGAGCGCGCTTTTCGCGTCGAACGCGCAGCTGCTCAGGAACATCATTCTCAGCGGATGGGTGCGCCACTGTTGTGGCGTTTGCGGCGTTATTTGGGTCTACAGTCACCTGCTAATTCTATCTGCGAACTGCAAGTCAAAAACTTTCCGAACGGGTGGTACACCTCACGTTTAAAAAACCCGCCAAAAAATAACGTTATTCCATGAGGTCCAAAGCTAGATCCATGATGGGTGCAGAGTGTGTGAGAGCCCCCACTGACATGTAATCGACCCCGGTCGCTGCGATAGCGGCAGCCCTATCAAGAGTGATGTTTCCGGTAGCCTCTAACTCGATCTTCCCTAATGCAGCTTCTTGCGGACGCAAGGCATCAACAACGCGGGTCATGTCTTCGCATGACATGTTGTCCAAAAGCAAGAACCGCGCCCCAGCAGCAACAGCCTCTAACGTCTGCTCATAGGTATCCGCTTCAACCTGAATAACAACATCAGGGAACTTCTCACGTACCGCAGTAACAGCACCAGCAATCGAACCAGCAGCCACAACGTGGTTGTCTTTCACCATCGCTACGTCATACAAGCCCATACGCTTATTAGTGCCACCACCCGCCCGAACCGCATACTTATCAAGTTCGCGGAGCCCCGGAGTCGTCTTTCGCGTATCCAACACCATCGCGCCCGTTCCCTCAAGAACATCAGCAAAAGCACGCGTAGCACTCGCAACACCAGAAGCACGCGAGGCAAGGTTCAACAACGAGCGTTCAGCAATCAAAATCGCTTGCACAGACCCCTGCAATACCGCCAAACGGTCACCTTTACGCACGCGAGCACCGTCTGAAACATCAAAGACAACGGAGGTGTCTCCCATGTTGAAACGTGCTGCGACCTGCGCTAAAGCTTCAGGGACAACAGCAAGTCCGGCAACAACCCCGTCTTCACGAGCCATCAAGTGCGCTGTAGCTTGCACGGATGGGTCCATCGTCGAAAACGAAGTGACGTCGCGGCCAGGGAAACCACCTAAATCCTCGTCGAGGGTTCGACGAACCACGTCGTGAACCCACTCCACATCTAAAGACCGAACGTGCGGAGCCATAGGGTTACCAACCACGTGAGACGACGACATCACTACCTCAATTCAACAAAAATTGGCTTAATTGTGGGGTTCACGAGTCAACAATGCAAGGTCTGTGACAAGCTCCCCAGCATCATTAAGGCGTACAACTACTCGACGCAGCCACTGATCATCCGAGTGCGCGAAGTCAGCTCGAAAATGGCCGCCGCGAGTCTCTTCACGACGCAGCGCAGCGCTTGCTAGAGCCGCAGCAACTTGATGGATGTTTGTTGTTTCCCACTCAGCAGACTGTGGCACAACAAAATGGTCACCAGAAGTAGGTTCTGGCACGTCTGCATCCAAGCGAACTCGCCCTAAAGCACCAAGCGTTGTCGTTAACGATTGCGCTGTGCGACGCACACCAGCGCCCTTTGTCATCTCCCGCTGAATAGCGGACCGAGATGCAGCCATCACAAGGCCAGCATTCCCTGGACGAGAAAGTGCCTCACGCTGTGGGAGTTCACCGGCAGCTATCCGATCAGCAATGTCTTGTGCAGCACGCTTAGCAAAAACTAGGCCTTCGAGCAGTGAATTAGAGGCCAGCCTATTAGCACCATGTACACCGGTGCAGGCAGCTTCACCAACGGCATACAAGCCACGCAAAGTCGAGCGTCCTTGTGTGTTCGTTACGATGCCACCAGAGTGATAATGCTGGGCTGGCGCTACCGGAACAGGCTCAGCTGTTAAATCAAACCCTTGTTCACGTAACTTCTCGCAGATAGTTGGGAACCGCGATTTTAAAAAGTCTGCACCTAAGTGACGGGCGTCAAGCAGCACATGGTCCGAGCCGGTTTTCTCCATTTGGGCGACAATCGCATGGGCGACAACATCACGTGGAGCAAGTTCTGCCATAGGGTGTAGCCCCGGCATGAACCTGTGACCCTCAACGTCAATCAAATATGCGCCTTCGCCGCGAACAGCCTCAGAAATCAACGTCAGTTGTCCGCGCGCACCAGAACCAAGCCACAACACGGTGGGATGGAACTGTACAAACTCTAGGTCTGCTAGGTCTGCGCCAGCACGTAGTGCGGCGGCAGCGCCGTCACCTGTCGCTTGAGAAGGATTAGTCGACGACACATACAGTTGCCCGATGCCACCAGTCGCTAACACAACGGCGCGGGCCAAAGCGGAACCGACACCGTCGCGGGTTCCCTCCCCACGTACGTGTAATGTGACGCCGCAGGCTACGCGCCTGTCTTCGTCGTTGTCTTGAGGTTCGACGAGACCAGATGTTGTAAGGATGTCGACGACCTGAGCATGCTCAATAATTTCGATGCCCGGGTCGTTTCGCACTGCTTCCAGTTGCGCAACTAAAGCGCGGGAGATCTCTGCGCCTGT
This sequence comes from Timonella sp. A28, assembly GCF_051200815.1. Lineage (GTDB taxonomy): Bacteria > Actinomycetota > Actinomycetes > Actinomycetales > Cellulomonadaceae > Timonella. The sequence goes on from NZ_CP195159.1 coordinate 1,532,988, forward strand.
GGCATCCCCACCAGCGTGCGCGATACGGTCAGCGTGGTGTCCGCCCTCACGTGTAAGTGCGACTTCCCCATCAGCTTCGCGGTCGAATTGTGTACCGCGTGCGATAAGTTCGCGCACGCGTGCTGGGCCTTCTGTCACCAACACTTCAACGGCTTCAGGATCGCATAAGCCCACACCAGCAACGAGGGTGTCTTCGAGGTGGGCTTGAGGCGAGTCAGAAGGGTCAAGTGCCGCAGCAATTCCGCCTTGTGCCCATACTGTCGCGCCTGACGACAACACGTCTTTTGTTACCAGCAAAACACGACCAACACGTGATCGGAGTTCTAGCGCGGCAGTGAGCCCTGCAATTCCGCTGCCAACCACGATGACATCCGCGTGGGTAACCCAGCCCGGCGCTGGAGCAGACAGTCGTGTCGGTAATGTCAGCGAAGAACCAGTAACCGGGTGCACAGTATTCACGACTCTCAATTATGCCTGACTAGGCCTAGGACCTTGTGGCACGTCTCAGGCTTGGAATGGAGCGATAGGCAAGCCAGAAGGTTCCAGCCCAAACCCATCGGGCACGAGGCCCGGCTCTGCCGACGTTTCAAGAATTTTGTTGTGCTCATCCACGAAAACGACGTGTGGAAGATAGTGTCGGGCTTCTTCGTCGGCCATCATCCCGTACGCGATAAGGATGACGGTGTCTCCCGGCTGTACCAAATGCGCAGCAGCACCATTAATACAAATTTGGCCGCTACCGCGTTCCCCTGGAATAACGTACGTCGTCAGACGAGAACCGTTAGTTACATCAACAACGTCGACTTGCTGCCCTGGATACAGGTCGGCAGCTTCTAAAAGATTAATGTCAACGGTGATCGAACCAACATAGTGCAGGTCAGCTTGCGTCACCGTCGCACGGTGAATTTTGCCAATCATCATTGGGCGTTGCAAAGACGTCACTGGGTGCCTCAAAACCTCAAAATCGTATATTTCACAGATGCAGAGATGGCGATTAGCTGAATCGCCCGTTCATCCTGCCAGATGAATACACTACTCGTGCACTCCGAACTGCATGTGCATGTTATCTATCAGTCTAGTCCTGCCAACTCGTGCTGCTACGAGCCCGAGAGCCTCTCCTACATAGTTTTCCTGCACTTCGCCAATATTTGTTGGGTCAACAATGACAAAATAATCGAGTGTGACCTGTGGGTTTGCTTCAAAAACAGCGTGTGCGGCTTGATGAGACTGGGCTACTGAACCGCCAGAGTATGCTACGTCACGTGCTGCATTTAACGCTCTATACAAGGTCAAAGCCATAAGTTTTTCGTCGTCGAGCAGGTATGCGTTCCGTGACGACAAGGCGAGTCCGTTTTCTTGACGAACAATAGGGACCGCGCAAATCTCAACATCAAAGTTAAAGTCCCGCACCATCCGAGAAATCAGCAGCAACTGTTGCGCATCTTTTTGACCGAAAAACGCGAGTTGCGGCTTTGTCAGATGCAAAAGCTTATTGACGACAGTCAGCACGCCATCGAAGTGTCCGGGACGTGAGGCACCTTCCAAAATTGTGCCTAAGTGCCCTGACGTCACTCGAACAAGGGGGTCCCCACCCGGATACATCTCTTCCAAATCTGGAGCGAACACAACATCTGCGCCATGTTCAGCCAACAGTTCAAGATCGGCGTCAAGAGTCCGCGGGTATGCCTCAAAGTCTTCGTTCGGACCAAACTGCAGCGGATTAACAAAAATTGTGACTACCACCTGGCGTGCACGTGCACGTGCTTGCTTCACAAGTTCCATATGACCGGCATGCAACGCGCCCATGGTCATCACGACGGCTCTATCTACTTGAACGTCAGAGCCTGCTGTCACACGATTCGTTGTGTCCTTGTGCTTTGTTGAAGTAAGCGCTGCGTGTAACTCACTGATCGTGAGTGCAACATGAGGCTGTGCTGCCATAGTTGTCCGTTCATCATCAAACTGTGCACGTTACCGGTAGGAACGCGCTGTATTTAGGAATCGAAAGCATCAAGTAGGTTTTGTGCTTGTTCCTCGCCGATTTTACCCAACCCTAATGCGCGTGTAGTTGCGGCACGACCCATCGCTTTATAAGACTCAATCACGTCTGTAGTTTGCTCAGTTACCGCACATGCTTCGAGTTCAGAAACATGCTTCCGAACAGTTCCCGCATCACCTCGCGCTACCGGTCCAGTCAACGTCGATATAGGATCCGATTCGCCATCGCTAGCACGCAAGGCTCCCTCAAGTGCAGCATGCAATAACGGTGAAAGCACCCGCCCAGGGTTATCTATTCCCGTCACAGACAGCATGTGTGCGGCTTGCGCAACCAGCACCACAAGATGATTCGCACCGTGTGCGAGAGCCGCGTGATACAAGCCCCTCTGCTCCTCTGCTAACACCACTGGTTCGCCACCCATTTCCACAACGAGTGCTTGACCAATGGGAAGCATCGGTGTTGGGGCCGTTACAGCAAACGCTGTTCCTTCCAAGCGGGCAAGGTCCAAAGACGTACCCGTAAACGTCATTGCGGGGTGAACGGCAATAGGTATGGCGCCTTGTAAGCGTGCTGGTTCCATAACGCTAATACCGTGAGCACCAGACGTGTGTACAACGATTTGCCCTGGCTGCCACGCCTTTAAATCTGCAAGCCCTTGGATTACGTCCGCTAATACATCGTCTGGAACTGCGAGAAGGACAAGCTCTGCCCGTTCTACGATTTCTTGGGGTTCAATAACTGGGACGCCAGGTAAAAGTGCGTCAATACGGTCGCGGGTCTCTTCCGATATACCGGTTGCGCCCACTATCGCGTGCCCTGCTTGGCGCAATGCCGAGCCGAGAACGGCACCGACCCGGCCGGCACCGATAATTCCGATACCGAGCCGACCGGGTTTTGCTGCTGCACTACTCATAAACTGTCTGTTGCCTTGGATTCCTCAGCCACTGCACTGTCACCGTTGTGCGCTAGCTGTGTTGTGTCTGGTGTTGTCTCGTCGTGTAGGTCTAGGCGCTCAGCGACTGTTGCGAGCCACTGCTCTGGACCTGCTTTAGCGCGTGCTTCACGAGCACGCTGTGCTTGTTCAACAAGTAGATCACGAACTGTTGTGAGTTCAAGGTGAGCGACTTTAGGGATGATTGAACCAGGCGTGGAGTGCAAAGAGAAAGATGCTATGCCTAGTGCGCGTTGCATTGGTCCTTGTTTTGCACCGATGGATTGAGTTCTTTCATGCGGAATCACTTCGACAGTGCGCATAAAGAAACCTTTACGAATGATCAAGGCACGGTCTGTCACCACAAAACCATTACGACGATACGACCATGGGTCTAGCCAGCGTGCGCTACGCGGCGACGTCGTAAACCCTTGCTCGGGTCCTTTCCCATTCATTGCGGCTTCTAGCAGTTCCAGCGGGTTAGCTGTGCCTAAATCAGGTAGGACTAGCCACAATGCATCAACGGCTTCCGTGCGTGTGCCGACCGGCAACAGTATGGACTCAAGGCTTGAGTTTCCGCCTACTTCCAACTCTCCGGCGATGTTGACGTCGACTCGCCACCAACCAAATCGACGCCACAGGGCGCCTTGGCGGATACGTACAGCTTGTACGCGGCCAGGAGGAATCGTCTTCGAGCGCGTTTCAAGCAAACCGTAACGGACTCGAATGCCGTCTGGCGAGATAGCACCAGTAAAGCCGTACTCTCCAACAAAACGGTTCCACGTGTATGGGCCGACACCGAACAGCACCGGAAGCAGCATGAGTGCGTACTGCTGTTGACCTGCAATAAACAGGGAAACACCAACAATAATGAGAATAAGAGTGATAATCGTTGCGGTGGATAAAAGAGCAGCAGCAATAATGCGTTTCGGTGGAATCTCATAGATCACTCGTTCTGGTGACTCCGGTGTGGAATCTACAAGAACCGGTGCAGGAGTTGCACCCACGACAGGTGCAGTCGCATCTGCTTCTGCAGCAACGTGCGCTTCGTGCTGCTGTGTTGTTGGAACAGCAGGGGCCGCTTTTACCGCGCCTGAAGCACGCGCAAGAAGTTCGATACGTAGTTGCTCTGCTTCGGCTTCTTTAATGAAACCGAGTTTAATGTTAGAGTTTCCCCCAGACGCTGACGTGATCGCAAGCTCAGCCAAACCAAAAAACCGAGCGATCAGTGGCCGCACAATATCAATTGCTTGGACACGATCAAGCCGAACTTTTCTTTCTTGACGGAACACGATTCCGCTATTGAAATATATTGCTTCGTTGTCGTAGCTGTAACGAATTTTTCGCCATGAAAGCCATCCAAAAAGAATGACGATGATCGCTACAAGGAATGTGCCACCAGAAACAAACATGATTTCGGTGCTAGAAACACCGTCTGCAAGCAGGTCTTCACCAGAATTTTGTGCAGCAACCACAAGAATTGCTGCGATCGCGATCCAGCCGCGCACAAACGGAGTAATTCGGTGTACGCGTTTCCATTCAAGGGCGTGCGTCGTTGATTCGTCGTCTAAAGAATCTGGGGTTTCTGCACGTTCCGCGTTTGGGGTTTGTGTCTCAGACATTCTTAGAGACCCGCCAATCGTGCTTGCCCACGGCTTGCAAGACGATCACGAAGCCGCGCGGCTTCTTCCGGTGCAAGACCGGGAACCGTTGCGTCGGACAACGCTGAAGCCGTGTGCAAAGTGACCTTAGCGATCTTAAATTTTCGGTCGAGTGGACCGGCCTCAACATCGACAAGCTGCATACGTCCGTAAGGAACCACAACAATTGACCGGTTCAAGATTCCAGTTCGAATCAACAAGTCGTCTTCCCGCTCGGCGTAGCCGATAGCAGGTACTTGGCGGCGAATCACAATGGCAACCCACACATACACACCAACGACAACAGCAACATTCAAGAATGCCCACCACTGCAAGAAGATGATTGCGATGACGACTGTGGCAATTATCGGAAGGATCATGGAGAGCGTCCATGTCACGAGCCGTACCTTTACCAATTGCGGTGAAACTCGCGTCCATGTAATACCTGCAGGGTCAAAAACTGCATCCATGACATACCCTATCTGTGCGTTGTGAGCGGTAATTATTCCTAGGTTTAGGCTTCGTTTGGGTTTAAGCCTTCACTAGCGTCTTCCGTTGGCGGCGGAAGCTGACAGTTTCGTTCTGCGATCATTGCGCACACAACAAAAATGAGGGCAGCGATACACGCAGCTCCGGCACCCCAAGCACGGGCTTGCTGCGATTCAACAGAAATATTTTCTAAAGCGACAAGCACTTGAGCTCCATATCCGCCCACAAAAAGTGCTCCACCTAAACTCCCAGCTTTAGCAAACACTGCAATGCGTGCTGCTGTTATTCCAGCGAGTTTTGGGCGTTTCCCGTTCAGGTAGGCCCGGACGACGAGTCCACCCCACGTAACAAGACCTGCAAGCAGAACAATGCCAAAAGGCTGCCCCCAGCCGACGGCTGGGGCGTGTATCCCCTGCCGCAGTAATATCTGCAGCAGGCCCCACGTGCCGGCAGTTGAGAGCAGAATGAGGGCAAGCACTTGACGCATTGAGGTTCGTGTCATGTTCTACATCATGCCTGATATACGTTGCGGTGTGGCGTTCATATGGTTACGGCAGCCAATCAAGTGCCAGCCAGCGCACTCCATCACGATCTGGCGCAGTTGAGGCAAGAGTGCTCACTGGGCCACCGCCAAGGCCAGGTAGTACGGCGTCAGGGTCTGCTTGATCCCACGGCACAAGAACAAAGGCTCGTTCTTTTGCCCGCGGGTGCGGCAAAGTGAGGTCTGCCGAATCGGCAACCATCATGCCGTATGTAACTATGTCGATGTCGAGTGTGCGCGGCCCCCAATGCACTTCACGCGTGCGGTGGTATGCGTTCTCAATTGCTTGAGTTGCATGTAACAACTCACGGGCAGCGAGCGTCGTCTCACCGACAACAACAGAGTTGAGATAATCCTGCTGTTCAGGACCACCCACAGCAGCGGTGCGAGCTAACGGACCGATTTCAAGGACTTTAAAGTTTGGTGTGTTACGTAACGCATCAACTGCAGCTGCCAAAGTTTTTTGCGCTTCGCCAACGTTTGCACCCAACGCCAGCACTACTCGAACAGGCGATTCTGGCTGTTCGTCCATTTCGTCAAGGTCAGCGAACATTGAAGAAGATTCGTGCACCGACATGTTGCTTTGCTGTGGTGCTGGTGCAGCTTTTTCGGGTTCTGCAGGTGACGTAACCGACGGTTCGGCTGGGGTTTGAGGTGGCGCAAACTTCTGTTCAGCGGAAGAAGCAGTGCTTTCAAAAACTGCACGGTCAAAATCACTCATGCGTGGTTGCTGTGGTGGAGCAAAAGTGTTCTGTGTGCTGTCTACAGGAGATTCTGTACCTCGTACAAGATCATCAAAGTTGGGCCGTGGAGCAAACGCTGCCGCACTTAACGGGGCAGGTTTTGCTCGCTCAGGTTCTTGATACGGTTCAGCCTGCATAGCTTGCTCTTGGTCAAGGCTCGGCGCAGTAGAAACTGGAGCAGCACCCAAATCTACCTGCGGGTGCACGGTGGTCGACGTGTCGGCGTCTGGCGTCGGCGCGCTGGCAGTAGGCGCGCTGGCAGTAGGCGTGGAAACCGCGGAGGTTTCAGCTTTCGTGGGTGCAGCTTTCGTCTCCGGCTTTGGTGGTGCCTGTTGCGCAGCCGCTGCTTGTGCTTGGAAGAAAGGACGTGGAAGCGGTGGCAAGCTCGCATCACGACGTGTCGCTGCCAATGGTTTCGACATGTCTAATGGTTCGTTAGGGTCACCGCCTAACAATTCTGACAAAGTAGGAGCGGTGCGCTCCTGCGCTGGTTCATGTTGCTGCCACGGATAGTTTGAAGTGTCTGAAACTCCAAGTCGTTCCATCGCGGTTCCGGCTGCATCGTCATGGCCGGTTGCTTGTGCTGAATTTTCGGCCTCGCTCGGCGCTAGTTGCGAGCTTGACTGCGCTTGTTCAGGCGTATCGTCAACAAAATTCGGTGAGCTTGCTGAAGGTGGCGCTACAGGCAGTGGTGTGCTTGCTAGGTCTGGACGAAACTCTGGCTCATATGGCGCGTCTAAATCAGGGTCGTCAAACGGATTGCTAAACGTAGAGAAGTTTGAGGCAGGTTCTTGTGTTGGTTGCGGCTCGCTGTGTGTAGCGGCTGGTTCCTCTGCGTTGACCTCTTCAGGGTCCTCTTCAAGGTGCAATACGGGAATAGGCTCTGGCTCTGGCTCTGGCTCTGGCTCTGGCTCTGGCTCTGGCTCTGGCTCTGGCTCTGGCTCTGGCTCTGGCTCTGGCTCTGGCTCTGGCTCTGGCTCTGGCTCTGGCTCTGGCTCAGCGTCTACAGTTTCTGGTTCCAGCGCAATCGGGTCGACTGCACTCACCATTGAAGTCGCAGGCGCTACTGCCGACACAGCACCATCAACAAGTGGCTCTTCTACTGCAGGGACATCAACGACTTCATCACCGGTTGCAGCTTCATCAACAGTTGCATCTTCTACCAGCGGGCTTGAATCTGCTTCTTCCCACGAAGGCAACGACTCAACTGGCGCGGCACCAACGTCCACAAAAGGTCGAGAAACTCGTGGCGGATTATGCACACCACGCGAAATGGAAACATCCACGTTCCCAAAAGGAACAGCGATAGGTGCCGATGGCTTACGCACCGTGACATCGACGGAAACGACCAGCGGATTTTCCAAAATAATTGCTGCGATACGTTCTGCAACAGTTTCAATCAAGTTAACTGGTGGCCCAGAAATAACCGAAACCACAGCCTCAGCAACATGCGCATAATTAACTGTTTGAGTGAGATCGTCCTGTGCTGCTGCATCTCCCAACGACACATGCAGTACGAGATCTACAGTAAAGGTTTGGCCTTCTTCGCGTTCACTGCTCAGAACGCCGTGATACCCCACAGCATTAATCCCTGTGAGGCGAATAGAGTCCAACAACGGGGCATTGTGGGCGCCATCCGATGAGGCCATGTCTACACCTTTCGTTAACCTGCTCAGCGCGCTGTGGAGGTGGTGGGCAATACTGTCGCGCCCAGCAATCTTAGCGGGTTAGCATTCTCCGGGACTAGTCCCCATGTCCACCACATAGACACATAAGAGCACGTAATTGTCTAAATCACGCTCACATAACCTTCAAAGAGTCCTTGCGCTCTTCCACGCATGTGCGACTTTCAGCGCATCTGCCGACTCGCTCACGTTATGCACTCGCACCGCCCACGCACCATGAAAAGCCGAAAGCGCAGTTATTGCGGCAGTCGCATGATCACGTGCTTCAGGGGGCACAGGTGGCATGTCGGGTTGTGCAAGCAGGTGGCCTAAAAAGCGTTTACGTGATGCACCAATGAGCAGCGGAAAACCAAGTTCCACAAACTCTGGAGTATGCGCAAGCAAAGGCCAATTGTTTGCACCGCTCTTTGAAAAACCTAAACCTGGGTCTAAGACGATCTGCTCACGTCGAACGCCAGCCTCATATAAATGTTCAACACGCGACAGTAACTCGCGACGCACATCATCAACGACGTCGTCATACACTTCAAGCGAATCCATGACTTGCGCGTGTCCACGCCAATGCATAGCCACAAAAACGGCGCCCGTTTGCGCTGCAACATGCACCATGTCGTCGTCCGCTAAACCGCCAGAAACATCGTTGATGATGTGTGCACCGGCAGCAATAGCTTCTTGTGCCACACGTGCACGGGTCGTATCAACAGAAATAACAGCGCCATGCGAAGCCAACTCTGTAATGACAGGAATGACTCGGCGAAGTTCTTCATCCTCATCCACACGAGGAGCACCAGGACGAGTAGACTCACCGCCAACATCAAGAATGTCAGCGCCTTGCTCACGCAACAACAAACCATGCTGGACAGCAGCTTCATGAGAAAACCAGTTACCCCCGTCCGAGAACGAATCGGGGGTAACATTCACAACTCCCATGATCAATGTTCGATCAATGGTTGTGAGAGAAAGTGGTAGTGGTGCCGGATGCATAATCACTTGCCGATAATAAGGCTCATTGCTTCCGCTCGAGTAGCACCATCACGCATTTGGCCACGAACCGCGGATGTCACAGTTCGCGAGCCAGGTTTGCGAACACCACGCATAGACATGCACATGTGCTCACATTCCACGACAACAATCACGCCGCTGGCACCCAGCACGTCAACGAGCGCATCCGCGATCTGCCGGGTAAGGCGCTCTTGCACCTGCGGTCTGCGAGCAAACACCTCAACGGCCCGGGCAAGCTTACTCAACCCAGTAACCCGGCCTTCTGCCCCAGGGATGTAGCCGACGTGGGCTACTCCGTGGAAAGGCAGAAGATGGTGCTCACAGGTTGAGTACAGCTCGATATCCTTCACAAGGATCATCTCGTCGTGACCGATATCGAACACTGTACTCAAGATGCCTTCTGGGTCTTGTCCCAACCCAGAGAACGCCTCGTCGTATGCTCGGGCAACACGCATTGGTGTTTCTTTGAGGCCTTCGCGTTCTGGGTTCTCACCCAACGCCAGCAGCAATTCTTTTACTGCTGCGGCAGCACGCTCAAGATCTACTTCGCCCCGAACATCTGACCCGTGATCTGTCATTCTTGGCCGCTCTCAGATTCTTTCGTCAACGTACCGTTTTCGTCGTCTGAGTGTGGACCTACAACGATTCCACCCTGGTCTGATCCTTCTGGCAGGTTCGCTGGAGTCTCAATTGGGCCAGGTGCGTCAAGCAGTGGTCGTTCTTCCGACGAGTGCCATACTGCACGTTCGTCTCGCTTCACCACTGGGGCAAAGATTTCTGCGAGTTCTCGCTCGTTCAGGGTTTCCTTTTCGAGGAGTTCAACGACGAGCTGGTCCAGTACGTCACGGTATTGGGTCAGTACTTCCCATGCTTCTTTGTTAGCCACGTCAAGGAGTTCACGTACTTCGTCATCAATCGCGTTGGAAACGTTTGGTGAGAGTGCACGTGCGTTTTGTCCTTGGCCGTAACCGTATAAAGGTTCGCCGCCGCCTGAGCCGAGGTCAATGGTTCCTACGCGGGAACTCATACCGTATTTGGTGACCATCTTGTAAGCCGTAGCAGTAGCTTTCTCAATGTCATTTGAGGCACCCGTTGTTGGGTCCTTAAAGACGAGTTCTTCTGCGACACGACCACCCATGGCGTAGGCCATTTCGTCGAGCAGTTCGTTGCGGGTCTTCGAGTACTTGTCCTCTGTTGGCATGACCATGGTGTAACCCAAGGCGCGCCCACGTGGCAGGATCGTTACTTTAGTTACTGGGTCTGTGTGACGCATTGCCGCTGCGACGAGTGCGTGACCGCCCTCATGGTATGCGGTGTTTTTTAGTTCTTTTGCGTTCATCAGACGTGTACGTTTTTGCGGACCAGCGATAACACGGTCGATTGCTTCGTCGATTGCACGGTCATCAATGAGTTGCGCATTTGAGCGAGCTGTCAACAATGCTGCTTCGTTCAAAACGTTTGCTAGGTCAGCACCAGAGAAACCTGGCGTGCGCTTAGCAACTGAGTGCAAGTCGACGCCTTCAACCATTGGCTTGCCTTGTGCGTGGACTTTCAAGATCGCTTCGCGGCCCTTCAAGTCTGGGGGCTCAACTGCGATCTGACGGTCAAAACGTCCTGGACGCAGCAATGCTGGGTCGAGGATGTCTGGACGGTTTGTTGCAGCAATCAAAATGACGTTTGTTTTAACGTCGAAGCCATCCATTTCGACGAGGAGCTGGTTGAGGGTTTGTTCACGTTCGTCGTGTCCACCGCCCATACCTGCACCACGGTGACGGCCGACTGCGTCAATTTCGTCAACAAAGATAATTGCTGGCGCGTTTTCTTTAGCTTGTTGGAAGAGGTCACGCACACGCGAGGCACCCACACCAACAAACATTTCGACGAAGTCAGAACCAGAGATCGAATAGAACGGTACTCCTGCTTCACCAGCGACAGCACGTGCGAGCAGGGTTTTACCTGTTCCTGGAGGGCCGTACAGCAAAACGCCTTTAGGGATCTTTGCGCCCACGGCTTGGAACTTGGCAGGCTCGGAAAGGAACTCTTTGATTTCGCGGAGTTCTTCGACTGCTTCTTCTGCTCCAGCAACGTCAACAAACGTGACTTGAGGCATGTCTTTGTTTGCGAGTTTGGCCCGTGACTTGCCGAAGCCCATAACGTTACGTCCGCCGCCTTGCATGCGGGACATTAAGAAGAAGAAAAGGAACCCGATGATCAGGAACGGAATGATCAAGGAGAGCATCGACACAAAGAAGTTTGTGCGCGGCACCTCAGAGTTGAAGCCGTCCTTCGGAGCAGAGGCAGTTATTGCATCGACGATCTGCTCGCCTTGAGGAGCAACATAGTAGAACTCGACGCTCTTGCCTTTGTCTTTATCTTCTATCTTGAAAGGCTCACTCAACGTCAACCGGACGCGCTGATCACCATCAACGATGAGGGCTTGAGTAACTGTGTCTCCTTTAAGGAGTTCCAAGCCATCAGACGTGTCGATACGTGAGACTTTCTCCCTAAACAATGTTGAAGCAGCTAGTCCCAGAAGCACGACAGCGAGAATTACCCACACGAATGGGCCGCTAAAGAAACGCTTTTTTTTCATCGGCGATCGAGGTACTCCCCCGTATCCCTTCCTTTAAGGCATGCATGCACATCAGTACTCTGACGGTACACGGTTTAACTTCGAACGAGCTCGGATTGTTCCCATGTTCGCCAAGGGCACGAAGATTATAGTTTCACCCTAGTACCCGAACCGGCCTCGCACACAGTGAATTAGTTTTCGTATACGTGCGGCGCCAGAGTGCCGACGTAAGGCAGGCTACGGTAGCGCTCGTCGTAGTCGAGTCCGTATCCGACAACGAATTCGTTGGGGATATCAAAGCCAATGTATTTAACGTCTACCTTGACTTTTGCGGCTTCTGGTTTCCGCAGCATGGCGGCAACCTCAAGGGAAGCGCAGCCTCGTGAGCGTAGGTTTGACATCAGCCAAGACAGTGTGAGGCCTGAGTCAATAATGTCTTCGACGATCAGGACGTGACGGCCGGACAAATCTGCGTCTAGGTCTTTCAGAATGCGGACAACGCCAGAAGATTTTGTTCCGGAACCGTATGACGATACGGCCATCCAGTCCATTGCTACTTTGGTGTGTTGCAGTTTACGGGAAAGATCAGCCATCACCATGACTGCGCCTTTCAGCACGCCAACTAATAACAAATCTTTGTCTGCGTAATCTGCGTCAATCTTCGCGGCCAGTTCGTCGAGTTTGGCTGCTATTTCTTCTTCAGAAAGAAGAATATGGTCGATGTCGTTCGGTTGTGCAGAACCCACGAAGATGCTCCTCATGCGCGTTGGGTAGTGAGCTGCCCGCACTCACCTGTAGGCGATGCGGAAGTTACATATCAAACAGTAGGCCGTTTAATGACTATGTTTCCACTTTGCCGACGGGCTGAAGCGCCCCCCGGTAGGCTAATTGGGCCTTGTCCATGCCAGTGAGTTAAGAGCCTGTCGAGGTCAGCGACGTGCTTGTAATTGAGGGCGCTTGCCGAACTTCCAGCGCTTATCGCAGCGAATCTTAAGGCTCGGGTCCTTATTGCATGATGTGTTTTCAGCAAGGCAGAAACGCTTAATGTGATCTGTGTTTCATCCTCTTGAAAAGTTCCTATTGTCGCTTTCGCAAAGGCCTCTTGAGCGAGTTGCTCGAGTGCGTGTGCGTCGTCGTTGAGTTGCTCCGCTGTACGCGCAAGTGTAGAAACAATGCCTGGCCCTAATATTCGATCAAGCATCGGCACTACTGTTCCACGCACCTGTGACCGCAATGGCCCGTCTTCATATTCGAGGTTTGTTGGGTCAATCCAATAGTTCAAACCTTCGTGCTGACATATCGCTTCTGTTTCCGCTCTTGTTATACCGAGGAAAGGGCGATGGAAAATGCCCTTTTGTGCACGCATTCCAGCCAACGAGCGAGCGCCTGAACCGCGGGCTAAACCTAAGAGAACAGTTTCTGCTTGGTCGTCTATGGTGTGCCCGAGTAGTACGGTTTCCACCTGATGTTTTGCGGCAAGGCGCTCTAATTCGTGGTAGCGCACGTTCCGTGCTGCCGCTTCGGGGCCACCAGAGTTTGGCCCTGAAGCAACATGAACTTGAGCGATTTCAACAATATCGATGCCCAGTTTTGTGCAGGATTCAGCGGCTTCCGCCGCCACCTGCGCAGATCCTTCTTGCATGTTGTGGTCGATAATAAAAGCTGCTGTTGTGTGGCCTGTTCGTCGCGCAACAAACACTAACGATGCTGCTACCGCAAGCGAATCGGCGCCGCCAGAGCATGCCACAGCGATTGTGTCTGTGGATGGCAATTCGGCAAGCAGTGCTTTAACCGCGTTTCTCCCAGCCATAACGGCTTTAGGGGGAAGACTCACGCTTATTCCTCAGTTCCTTGCGTGTCACCGGGTATGTGCGCGGTGCGTTCTAGCCATTGAGCTGGCGACGAAAGTTCGTCTAGGGTCGGCAAATATTCTGGCCCGATAAAGACTCGGTTGAAGCTTTCTAGGCCAGCCCGGGAACGCACCCCGCGCACAAACTGGGCACCAACTTTGTATTGATTCTTTTTGGCGTCTAGCCCCGATACTCGGGAAAAAAGTTCGGCTGTTCGGTTGAGGTCTCGTTTACGAGATTCAAACTTTCGCCGCAACACGCGTTGTGCGGGCAGCACAGAACTTGGTATTAAATCCATCACGACATCTGCATGCCCTTCAAGCACAGACATCAATGCTGTGATTTCTTCAAGTTTCGCGTGTTGCACTTCGCTGAGCATGTATTCGATAACGGATTGCTGACCGCGTGCAGAACTAGACAGTGCTCGAGCCCACTGCACGAGTGAAGTCTCACTATCGAAGCCACGAATGAGTTCGTCTGCAATATCTCGCATGTATTGGGCTAACCAAGGCGCATGAGCGAATTGGAGGGCGTGGGTGAGTTCGTGCGTGGACACCCACAAAGAAAATTCTGTGAGGTTCACGGCCATTGAACGCTGTGTGGCCAGAATGTTAGGCGCGACTAAAACGAGGTTACCTAGTTCGCCTTCTTCGTTCGGGTTTCCTGTGTACTGGTGGGGGATGAACTGTCCGAGAGTTTTTTGGGCAAGGAACGTTAAAACGGCTGTTATTTCAACGGATGGGTTGACATCTGTGGGGTCTGGCTCGTTATCAATGGGTTCTGCACGGTTCGCACCGATGAGGTCTTCCATGCCACGTGCAGCCCACATTGCCCATCCTGCGCGGTCAACTATGGACACGTCACACAGCACGTCCCCATGTTTTTTCGCGTGTTCGGGGTGTGGCGTCAGTTGTGCAAGTTCTTGCACCATAGTCATCGCGTAACTGCTTTGTTCGCGCAGGGTTGCGACGACTTCTTCGGCTTTGAGCCGCGACACGTCTGGTCCAGGCCGCACGATGGACCCGGCCAGTCGTGCTGCCCGTTCCCATGGTGAGTTGGTCTGTGAGGATTGTGGTGTGCGGTAATCGCGGTATGCGTCACGCACTATTTTCATGATTTTCATGAACACCCGCATTCAGCAAGTTTTTCGACGAAAGCATCAATGGTTTTACGTGCACCCCATTGTCCGCCTTTGTGTCCTTTATCGGCGATGACAACGAAGGTAAGCATCCTGTTGTCTAAGGTAACGACGGTTCCAGCAAGTGAGGTTACTCCTGGGAGGCTTCCTGTTTTTGCGCGTACTAGCCCGCGTCCGTTTCGATCATAAAAGCGTTCATCTAGTGTTCCGTTGAGCGAGGCTACGGGCAGTCCAAATGCTGCTACGTGGAATTCTGGATGTTCTGGGCTGACAATCATCATTAAGATTTGGTTGATGAGTTCGGCAGTGAGCGTGGAGGTGTCGCCGAGCCCTGAGCAGTCGACGAGTGACACGCCGTTCGTGTCTAGTCCGAGTTTTTCGAGGCCTTGGACTACTGCGGTTGTAGCACCACTAAATGACCCGGGCAGCCCTCTGTCGCGTGCGATGGTCCTACCGACTACCTCAGTAATCGCGTTGTCTGATGTTGCTAGAAAATATTGAACGATCTGTGCCATGGGTGCTGAGGTGACTTCCCCGAGCACGTTGTCGCCTTCGGCACGTAGCGCTGCACCGTCGGATTCGTATATTCCCAGTTGTGGGTTGCCTGATACGTTAACGCCTCGTTCTTTTAACCGTTCAGCAAAGATTTCTCCTGCGGCAAGAGCTGGCTTGTCGTATCGGGGTGCATATTCACCATCTTTTTTACGGCCGACGTCTACCGCCACTACTGACACTGGTGCAGCAAACCCGAGGGATGCCATGTCGTTGTCCCATGGTCCTGTTGCTGATCCGGTGAATGCGGAGTCATCAATTTTTAAGGTGATGGTGTCAACACCGGCAAGTTTAAGTTTGTTTGCTACTTGGTCTGCTAGGTCGCCTAACCCTGCATGTCCGTTTACTTGTGTAACGTCACCGCTTTCTGCGGCTAACATCATGTCGCCTTCGCCGGCAAGGTAGAGCGTTGATTCTCCACTTAATACGACACGGGTTTTTAGGGTGCGATCAGCGCCGAGTTCGTCGAGCGCGACAATTGCGGTGAGGAGTTTTTGCACCGATGCACCGACGACTGCTGTGTCTGCTCGTGTTGACGCAATAGTGTCCCCCGTGAGGGGGTCGGAAACGACGACGGCAACTCGTGAGCCGATGGTGTCTTCGCTTTTGGCGAGCGACTTAATAAGGGATTCGACACTGGACTGCGTTGGTGTTGGCGCGTCTTCGGGTAGAGCTGTCAGTAATGATGCGGTAGTTGCACCAGCTGGTTCGACATTTATTGTTGGGAAAGGTCGTGGTTCTGGTTGTTGAGGTGAGTCGGTGAGCACTCCGGGCACAAGATCATGAATGTCAGCCCATGCGTATCCGCCTGCTACTACAAGAGCTGCTGCTACTGTGCCACCGACGGCTTTAGACAGGAGTCCCACGTACGGTTCTCTTTCCCCTAGTTTTATGCAATGACACATTGTGCACTGTATGTGCCATGTTCACTGCAAAGCCTACTTTGCTTTTCCTCTATAACGGGCCTGGGGACACGAATCACAACAGTTTCTCCTCAAGGAAGTACCATTGTCCTTTACCCTTGAAAGGGTCAACCAGATCAGTTACTAGTCTATTGAATACACCTCCTAGGCGCGTAACCCGCCCAGGCCAGGGTGCAACGGAGGAAGAAGTGGAATTCGACGTCACTATCGAGATTCCTAAGGGTCAACGTAACAAGTACGAAGTTGACCACAAGACAGGAAGAATCCGCCTAGACCGGATGCTGTTTACAGCAACACGGTACCCAGACGATTACGGCTTCATCGAGGGAACCCTTGGTGAGGATGGCGACCCCTTGGATGCGCTTGTGCTCCTTGAAGAGCCAACCTTCCCAGGTTGCCTTATTCGTTGTCGTGCACTTGGCATGTTCCGTATGGCTGATGAGGCTGGCGGAGATGACAAGGTTTTATGTGTTCCAACGGCGGATCAGCGTGCCGCGTGGCGTCAGGACATTGATGATGTTTCTGACTTCCACCGCCTTGAAGTACAGCACTTCTTTGAGGTTTATAAAGATCTTGAACCTGGGAAGTCTGTTGAAGGGGCACACTGGGTAGGTCGTGCCGAAGCAGAAGCTGAAATTGCACGTTCTTTCCAGCGTGCAAAAGATGCAGGATACTACGAGGAGCACTAAGGGTTTCCCTGCGTAAGGTCAACGCACATATGTGTTCTTACAGGGGGAAGTAGATATGAGCAGTCCCGCATTGTTCCCGTGTTCTGTGTGTGCAGAACGCCCGAACGTTTAGTTCATATCTTTCATGGTCTTGATATGGCGGAGGGGTGAGGCAAAGTTGCCTCACCCCTCCGCCATTATGTTTTCGACATATGGGATTGAGTTGGTTAGGGCCGGCCGGCGTAGGGCATGAGTCGCGAGTCCCACCGCATTGAAGTTATCCGCAGGGGCACACCTGGCCTACTTGCTTCAATTATTTGGTTGTTTCCCATATATATGGCGACGTGCGTGATTGAGTTTCCGTCGTTTGCCGCTGAGTTGTTTCCCCAGAACACGAGATCGCCAGGGCGCATGTTCGCAAGTTTTATTTTCAGTACTTGCGTGTATTGGCTGCGTGAGGTTCGGGTTAAGTTGACTCCCCCTTTGCGCCAAGCCACGGAGGTCAGGCCTGAGCAGTCGAAGCCGTTGGGTCCTGTTCCACCCCATACGTAGGGTTTCCCAAGGTGGTTTTTTGCTTCGCTTATGGCTTTCTTTCCGCCTGATGCGCTGCCAACAGAGGTTCCTGTACCAAGAGCCCATTTATTGCCGGATGGAGGTGTGGGAGTTGGGGTTGGTGTGGGGCTGGGGGGCCTCGTCGGAGTTGGGGTAGGTGTTGGACGTGGAGTTGTTGTTGGCGTGGGGGTAGGACTCGACGTTGGTGTGGTGGTAGGCGTTGTTGTGGGGTCTGGCCGTGGTGAAGATGTTGGGCTTGGTGTGGCCGTAGGAGTACGCGTTGGCGTTGGGGTAGCTGTTGGACGTGGAGTAGTTGTTGGCGTCGGGGTTTGAGGTTCTTCTGTGGGGCGTCCCGCTTCTTCAACGTGTACGGGGTCGTTAGCTTCTTGTTCTTGTTGCGCTATTCGGTCGAGGGCTTCTTGCCGTTCACGTTCGAGACGGTCTGCTGCTAGCTGTTCTTGACGTTGTCGTTCTTCTTCAATGCTGGCTTGTCGTGCGGCTGCGATCTCTTGGATGAGTGCTTCGCGTTCTTGAGTAACGCGTGCTGCTTCGCTATCCGCTTGTAGTTCCAGTTGCTGTGCAGTTGCGAGCGCGTTGGCTGCGCCTTCTCGTTTTTCGAGGGCTTGGGTGGCGGCGGTAGCGGCGGTTTCTTCTAGTACGTCTGAGACGACTTTTGCTGCTTGGAATTGTTGAAGTTTTTTATCGCTTTTGTTGTTGATTGCTTCGAGGGCGACGGATTCGGTGATGATGTCTTCGAGTCCGTGTGCGGTGAAGAGGGCGCCGAGTGTGTCGAGTGTGTGGCTGCCGTTGTGTGACTCGCGAGCAATTTTGACGACGAATCGGCGCGATTCGTTGAGTTGTTCGCGTGCGATGCGGGCTTTGTGGGCGGCTTCGTCGGCGAAGTCTTGTGTTTTTTGGTATTCGTCTACTGCGGTGACGTAGGCTTCACCGGCTGTGAGCATGTCGTTGTAGGCGGAGGCTTGTTGTTGTTCGAGTTCTGCGATGCGGACGTCGAGGGCTGCTATGTCGAGGGCGCGTTCGACGGGGTTGGGGTCGTTGGGTTCGGCTATGGCGTGGGGCACGATAGCGAGTGTTGCGATGAGTGTTGTTGCGATGCTTGTGATGAGGTGGCGTGCGCGTTGTGGGCGTGCTGGTGATGGGTGCGGGGCTACTGTGGCTTCTTTGTCCGACATCGCTGGCTTCCAAGGTGGGGAGGGTTCTGTGTAGAGACTACCTAGTAGAACTTGTTTTTTGTGGTACTTCTCCCCGTCCGCGTGTATTTTTGTCTGCTGTGCTGCGTGATTTTTTAGGCCTGTGAGCAGCACTTTAAGGAAAATCTCATTTTGTGGACGCTATTTTTACATTTGCTGTCCAGATGGCGAGAAAAAGGCGTGTTCGGTCTTCCATCCCTTCGCCACACATGCCAGAGTCATACCTATGACAAAACGAATGTGTTGATACAGCCCATGGCCCAAGCCATACCCCTGTCGCGCATTCGTATCGCCGGATCCCGCACCGGCACCTCACCTATGACGTTCCCACACGGAACACGTCATACACGCACATGCGCGCCAAGCTTGGGTGCCTACAGCAACAGCACACACCCCGACCTTGGAGAACACCATGACAACACCACACTGGTCTTTTGAAACACGCCAGATCCACGCAGGCCAAACCCCCGACCCCACAACCGGCGCACGCGCACTACCGATCTACCAAACCACCTCTTTCGTCTTCCCCGACGCAGACACCGCGGCAGACCGGTTCGCACTCAAAGACCTCGGCCCCATCTACACCCGCCTAGGCAACCCCACAACCGAAGTCGTCGAAAACCGTATCGCCTCACTAGAAGGTGGCGTCGGCGCCCTCCTCCTCGCCTCAGGACAAGCAGCCGAAACATTCGCGATTCTCAACATCGCTGAAGCAGGCGACCACGTCGTCGCAAGCCCCTCACTCTACGGTGGAACCTACAACCTCCTAGCGCACACCCTCAAAAAATACGGCATCGAAACCACCTTTGTTGAAGACCCGCACGACCTCGAACAGTGGCGCGCAGCAGCACGAGACAACACCAAACTTTTCTTTGCAGAATCCATCCCCAACCCCAAAGCTGACGTTCTCGACATCGAAGGTGTTGCCCACGTAGCGCACGACATCGGCGTGCCCCTGATCGTCGACAACACTGTCGCCACCCCATACCTCATCCGCCCCTTCGAATGGGGCGCGGACATCGTCGTACACTCCGCAACCAAATACCTAGGCGGGCACGGAAACGCTATCGGCGGAGTTATCGTCGACTCCGGCAACTTTGACTTCTCACAGCAGCCAGAACGCTTCCCCAACTACAACCAGCCAGACCCCACCTACAACGGCTTGGTATATGCCCGAGACCTAGGCGTCAACGGAATCCTCGGAGCAAACCTCGCGTTCATCCTCAAAGCACGAGTCCAACTCCTACGCGACCTCGGCTCATCCATCTCACCATTCAACGCCTTCCTCATCGCCCAAGGCATCGAAACCCTGTCCCTACGAGTAGAACGCCACGTCGAAAACGCAGAAAAAGTTGCGCATTGGCTCAACAACCGCGACGACGTCACCACCATCCACTACGCCGGGCTAGAAAGCTCACCATGGCACGCAAACGCCAAAAAATATGCGCCACGTGGAGCCGGAGCCATCGTGTCCTTTGACGTACAAGGCGGACTCGAAGCAGGAAAAGCATTCGTTACCGCCCTACAACTCCACTCAAACGTAGCCAACATCGGTGACGTACGATCCCTCGTCATCCACCCAGCTTCAACAACCCACTCACAACTCACCGAAGCTGAACTCCTCGCAAACGGAATCACACCAGGTCTCGTACGCCTATCCGTCGGAATCGAAAACATTGAAGACATCCTTGCGGACCTCGAACTAGGGTTCACAGCCGCAAAAGCAGCAGTAGAAGCCTAAACATTCATCCATCATGTGCCGCCGCACGTGCCACCCACAAGGTGAGACTGCAACGCGCGCGGCGGCACACATAAAGCAATATCGTGAGTCTGATGAGTCGTAACACACCACCACAAGCCCAACCGTGGACCCGGCACCACCAACCGGTACGTCCAGCATCGCAGCGAGCCACAAACCTCCCCGCATCTGGTGCACACAACACTAAAAACACCACACCGGCAGCATCCACAACAACAATCGGTGACCTCGAACTCGAAACCGGCGGCATACTCCCAACCGTCAACATCGCTTACCAAACATGGGGAACCCTCAACGAATCCCGAGACAACGCCGTTCTCGTCCTACACGCCTTAACCGGCGACTCCCACGTCACCCGAAACACCAGCCACCCGACAGACTCAACAAAAGGCTGGTGGGAAGACATGATCGGCCCAGGCGCCCCGATCGACACCAACAAATACTATGTTGTCGCGCCCAACGTCCTAGGTGGATGCGCAGGCACCACAGGGCCCTCAAGCAACGCCCCCGACGGCAAACCATGGGGAAGCCAATTCCCCGTCATCACCATCCGCGACCAAGTCCACGCCGAAATCCAATTCACAAAAAACCTCGGCATACAATCGTGGAGCCTCATCATCGGTGCATCAATGGGTGGACTACGCGTACTCGAATGGGCATTGCTCGGCCCAGAACACAACATTGACGTCAACTCCATAGCCGTCATCGCAGCCGCAGCCCAAGCAACAGGCGACCAAATCGCGTGGGCACACCCCCAAATCGCAGCCATCGAAGCAGACGCCAACTTCAACAACGGCGACTACTACGACCAACCACATGGACAAGGCCCCCACACCGGACTCGGCATAGCCCGCCAAATCGCACACACCACATACCGAAGCGCACGCGAACTCGACCAACGATTTGGACGCATCCCCCAACACGCAGAAGACCCCATGTTCGGTGGTCGCTTTGCAGTGCAGTCCTACCTCGACCATCACGCCGACAAACTCGCACGTCGCTTCGACGCAAACAGTTACATCGTGCTCACCCAAGCGATGCTCACCCACGACCTCGGCCGAGACCGCGGCGGCGTCGCCACCGCACTACGAACCATCACCTGCCCCACCCTCGTCGTCGCAGTCAACAGCGACCGTCTCTTCCTCCCACGAGAATCACAGCGCATAGCAACACACATTCCATCCGCGGAACCCCTCGAAACCCTCCACTCCGATTACGGACACGACGGTTTCCTCATAGAGTTTGACCAGTTAGGGCCAGTAGTAACCAAGTTCCTACATAGACACGCCAACATTCGGTAAGGAAGAATCGAGCACATGCCAGCAACATTCGCACAACTGACAGAATCGCTCGAGACCCAACTCACTCGACTACAAGAATGGCTCGAACCACTTGGCGAATACCTCGCTGGACAAGCACAACAGCCCTCATCTTTACCAGGATGGACAGTACGCGAACTCGTCGTACATATCGGTGGATGCCTAGACACACTCATCGACTCCTACCCTGCGCCGGCAGGAACCCACCCGCTTACCCTCGCCGAATATTTAGGCACCTACCCAAACCGTGCAGAAGAAATCAGCGAACTCACCCACGCTAAAGCAACCGAGCTCACCACCCCACTCAACGAATTCCTCGACGCACAACACAGCAAACTCACCGCGAAACTCGCCCAACTAGGCGACGACGAAGAACTCGTCATCCAAGGCCGACGAGGCCCTATCGAATTACGAGACATCGTCTTGTCCCGGCTCATCGAACTCGTCGTACACGCACTCGACTTAGAAGCCTCCCTCGCCGGGCGCGTAGACATGTCAGCGGGGAACAAACCCATCGACAAGCCCGCCCTCGACATCGTTGCCGACGAACTACTCAGCATTGTTGTAGCTCGCGGCGGACAACCACTCGATATAGTGCACCCAAGTTTGTGGGTGCGCCTTGCTACAGGGCGCCTCCCCTACAACACAGACCAGCTAGCACTCGCGCTCAACCCCACCCACACGGCAGGTGGAATTCCCGACCTAGGGCGAATGCTTCCACTCCTGTAAAACTAGATCTGACCCGCTACTACAGTGCACCAAACTCGTGGAGAAGCCGTATGGTAGAACCATGCGTGCAGGAGTCGTCACACACTTTGATACCAGCAACCCACTAGCCGGATTGCAGCTTATAGACGTGCCTGAACCGACCTGTGCACCGCACTGGTCACTCATACAGGTACGTGCAGCAGCACTCAACCACCACGACTTGTGGTCGCTTAAAGGTGTGGGCCTACGCGAATCACAGCTGCCCATGACATTAGGTACAGACGCGGCAGGAATCACGGAAGATGGCCAACGAGTAGTTGTCCATGGTGTGATCGGCGCAGACGGGCACGGTGTTGGCCCAACAGAACGCCGCAGCCTCCTCTCCGAAAAATATTCAGGCACCCTCAGCGAGAAACTTGCTGTACCCACAGCGAACCTCATTCCCATTCCCGACTCCATGACTTTTGAAACAGCCGCGTGCCTCCCGACAGCGTGGCTAACCGCCTATGCGCTTGTGTTTAATGCAGCACGCATCACACCGGGCCAAAGCGTCCTAATTCAAGGTGCAGGTGGCGGAGTCTCTACTGCGGCAGCAACGTTAGCTCTTGCCGCTGGCGCAACCGTCTATGTGACGTCACGCAGCGCAGAAAAACGTGACCGCATAAGCGCTTTAGGAGCTTACGCCGCGGCTCCTGGCGAACGCCTACCAGAACGCGTCGATGCAGTCATCGAAACTGTTGGGCGAGCCACATGGAGCCACTCCCTTGCGTCAGTGAAGCCGGAGGGAATCGTCGCTGTTGCTGGCGCAACATCAGGTGACCCAACGACAGCTGAACTGACCCGCATATTCTTCAACCAGATTCGCGTGCAAGGCGTCACCATGGGCACCCGTAAAGACCTTGCAGCGCTAGTCAATTTCGTTGCTCATCGCAACATCAACATCCCCATAGATTCAGTTTTTCCTTTCGAAAAACTCCAGCAAGCCATGGAACGCCTCCATAGTGGCCAACACTTTGGCAAAATTGTGGTGACTGTGGGGCACGATTGAACCGAAAAAAAGTTTCTCAACTGCCCTCATTCTTTAACCTGACAGATCCTTCCCCCTACACGCCACCCGTTAAGAACGTGTGGGATCAGGACTTCCTCAGCCCCGATTACAAAGTCACCACTCTCGATTTAGAGCCTGACGACGAAGGTGATGTCCCTATCACCGTCGTGAAATATCAACCGGACGGGTATGTCCGTTCGGCACGGGCCATTTTGTATATCCACGGGTGGAGCGACTACTTTTTCCAAACCGAAACCGCAGAGTTTTGGCATGAACACGGGGCAACTTTCTATGCCCTCGATTTAAGAAAATATGGCCGCAGTCTACGGCCATGGCAAACACCCGGCTATGTTGACGACCTTGCCACGTATTCGGCAGATATTAACGCCGCCTTAGATCTCATTCGCATGGATTTAGGACACAACACGTCCATCATGATCATGGCGCATTCAACAGGTGGTCTGACCTCGTCTTTATGGGCGCACTACAACCCACATAAAATTAGTGGCCTCATTTTGAACAGCCCCTGGCTAGAACTTCAAGGCTCATCTGTGGTGCGGACTGTTTCCCAGCCAGCTCTCCAACAATTAGCGAAATTACAGCCTAAAAACCCGCTGCCCAACCTTGATTCTGGGTTCTATTCCAGGGCAATAAGTAAAGACTTAGACGGCGAATGGGAATTCAACACGTTGTGGCGACCAACGCCTTCTTTCCCAGTTCGGGCCGGATGGCTGAACGCAATTACAACAGGTCATGCGCGGGTTGCACGCGGCTTAAACATTACGGCTCCGGTGCTTGTCTTAGCATCAGCAAAAACAACGATTTTGCCGAGATGGTCGGACGACATGCTCAGCAGCGACAGCGTGCTTGACGTTGAACTTATTGCGCGACGAGCAGTGCAGTTAGGACCCAGCATTACCGTGCAACGAATAGCAGGCGGGCTGCATGACCTTGCGCTCTCCCCACCTGCTATTCGCGCAACATATTACGAATCGATTTTGCGGTGGACTGCTGCATACGGGTGGATCGGTTAAACGTATCGGTAAGGGCTTCGTGACGATCCTCGTCGTAACACGAGGTGCCGCACGAGGGCGTATCCGATCAAGAGTGCGGCCACATAAATACTCCAGTCGAGCAGGCTCTTGCAGTAAGTGCCAATAAAGCGGGCATACTCGTTAATGAAAACTGATGTGTACCCGTCTTCTCGCACTGCCAGTTGAAAAAATAATTCAGTCGAGATAGGCCCTCGGAAAGCCCATAAAACTATAAAGTTCAGCCCAAGGAAAGCGTAAAACCAAGGTTGTGATCGGGCGGCCCATCTGCCCAAAGCGAGGATAAGTAACGCCATAATCGCGAGCGCAACACATATTTTTTTCACAATGGAGTACGCACTTTTCAGTTCGTACATGCTTTGTGCATCAAGGAACTCAACGCTCACATCAAGCTGCGCAATCGCCTCGTCAATTGCAGGTAGTCCTGTTGGATTTTTGGCCCACAGCGCTTTCAACTCGTTCAGGTCAATCATGACTGCGCCGTTGTAGTAAAGATCCGTGTCGCGTGGAACAAAACCCGTATTTACGATTTCGGTGACAACCTTACGGCTTTCTTCGCTAGCTTCACTCCATACTGTTCGGGCTTGGGGGCTCGTAAGAAAACCTCGAATATATGGTTTTAGCCATTGCTCTAAAAGTTTGTCGATCTGTGGGTCTAGCTGCTTGTGCTGGTCTAACTCTCGAAGCAGATATGACAGTTCTTCAGGGGTTTCGTTGTTTACGACATATTTTTCGAGTTCGTTGATTACTTCTGCGCGTGAGGTTTGCGCCCATATAGTTTCAACAACACGATCTGTAATTTCGTTGAGAGCTTTCGGGTTCGCTAAGACAACGTGCGGGACGCGAGTAAATTGTTCTTCACTTGATACTGCACGAATGAGTGAAAAATTTGCGACGAGAGCCCCGGCAAGAGTGACGAATAGCGTCGCGAGGAGCAGTCCGCTTACCACCCTAAGCACGGTGCGTTTTCGCACAGGTTTCGCTATTTTTTGTTGGGGTTGAGGCGGGGTATCGTCGAGAAGCCATTTTTCGATTAGGCGCTGGCTACCTGTGGGGTTCCTGTTAGGTGGCGGTGGTGGTGGATAATCTCGTCCAGTTTGAGGAGTGACGGCAGGTCGGTTAGCTTCCTGCTGATAGTCGAAAGCCGACGGCAAGGCTGCCTGTGAAGTGTGTGGTGGAGCAAACCTGCCATAGTTTTCTTTACCTGCTGCAGCAGGTGTCTCTGGACTGTTAGATGACACGTCGCCTCATGAAATACCACGCTAAAAGCACTGCTAGAAGTATCGCCCCGCCTATTGGAATAACCCTCAAATAGGCGTGTGCAACATCGTCTAGCACTGCTTCAACGAGCCGTTCGCCTAGCACTGCGCTCATCTCGTCGCCCATCAACGATTGAGGTGGGAAGATATGGATGGCGAAGCGAATAAAGTACGGTATGCCCGCCGAAGCAATAATGAGCACCGCGATGCTAATGCCTGTGAGCATTGTGCGACGAGCAAGGTACAGCGCCATACCTAATGCGGCAACGGCAACAATAGGCAGCCACACCGCGAGCGCATTCACTAGGTTGTAGTATGCGCGCAGTGTTGAAAGTTGTTCTTCTTCGAGTAGCGGCACTGTGATTGTTGTGCGGGCTAGCGCGTTGTCGATGCGTTCAACACTGCTTAATGAGGTGTTTGCGTTCCTGATGATTTCGGTGAGGTCTATTGCGATGGTGTCTTGACTGCGGTCGGGGTCTTCTAGTGCAGACATGAGTGCAGAATAGGTTTCGCGGTTTGCTGCGGCCCACAGATTTTGGAAAGTTGTAGAGCTTATAACTTGGTTTATTGCATTGGTTAGCCTTGGTCGAATGTATGCTTCGAGCTGGTCGCCGAGGTTGCGGCCTTGTACTATGCCAACGACTCTGTTGATTTTTCCGAGTGTTTCGTTGTCTGATTCTGCGATGCGTTGTTCAATGTCTGCTTTTTCGAGGGCTGTGTCTGTGATGGTTCGAGAGATGAGCCCTTGGATTTGGTGGTCTTGCGCGAGGTTGCTTACTGCGGACACGTATTTGTCTTCGTCGGTGATTGTGGTGGCTATCCACCGTGCTGTTACTGCGAGGGATGCGCATAGCACTCCGAGTATCACTAAAACGCTGACGAGGATTGTGCGTCGTTTACGCAGGCTGGAGCTACGCGGGGTCTTTGTAGCTGTGGGGGTGTTGTGTTTTTTCACGTGCGCTCCAGTGCGGTTGGGCGTTTAACGCACAACAAAATTGATCCTTTGAGTGTAGTCCTCTAGCGGTCTAGTTTCCCATCATTGAGGCGCGAGTTGGTCTCTTATATCCGTTTACAGATGTTTTCTTATGCTCGCTATATAATACCGTGTTGTTCTTTTGCCTCTTGAAGCTCATAGCGAAGACGACTCATGTTATTGTCTGCGTATGCATGCGGATAATGAATCTTATGAGGTAAACCCCGACTCGGAATATGTTGAACTTGCCGCAGAAGTATTAGGCCTGCTCAGCGACCCAACGCGAATCCGCATCGTGTGCGCACTCGCGCAAGCCAGCGAACTTTCAGTCAGCGCCCTTGCCAGCATCGTCAAGAAAAAACCCTCAGGAGTCTCCCAACACCTTGCCCGCCTGCGCATGGCCCGCATCGTCACAACACGACAAGACGGCACAAGCGTTCTATACCGACTCGTCGACGAACACGCTCTTTCCCTCGTCACAGAAGCCGTTAAACAAGCCGAACATGCAGTGTCACACGGGGCGATCCCTCCTCATCACACCTCACCAGCCCAGTAACCCATTCGCGATCACACCGAGACGAGATCATGCTTACCGTTCTGCGTAACAACACATACGCCAAACTTTTTTCAGCGCAAATCATCGCTTTGCTCGGAACAGGACTCCTCACCGTCGCACTAGGTCTCTTGGCATACGACATTGCAGGGAAAAACGCTGGCGTCATCCTAGGCGTAGCAATGACCATCAAAATGGTCGCTTACGTTGCGGTAGCACCGCTCAGTGCGGCGCTCACGTCGCGGCTTTCACGCAAACACGTCCTCATTGGCACAGACCTCGTGCGCGCGTCCATCGCACTCATGCTGCCGTTCGTCTCTGAAGCCTGGCATATTTATGTCCTCATTTTTCTTCTGCAATCAGCTTCTGCCACATTCACCCCAGCATTTCAGGCCGTCATTCCCTCGATTCTGCCGGACGAAGAAAAATATACTCAGGCGCTCTCCCTTTCCAGGCTCGCCTACGACCTTGAAGCACTAGCCAGCCCCCTCATTGCTGCCGCACTATTAACAATCATTTCGTACAACAACTTGTTCTTAGGCACAGTGTTGGGGTTCGCAGTGTCAGCGATCCTCATTTTCGCAGCGCACCTCCCCCACATTGATGCCCCGCAGCAGTCGCCATTCTTAGACCGTCTCACGCTAGGAGTGCGCGAATTTTGGCGTCGTGTTGAACTGCGCGGACTTATGGGGTTAAACCTCGTCGTCGCTACCGCAACCGCCATGGTCATTATCAACACTGTTGTGATCGCCCAAGGAGTGCTCAACCAAGACGAAAGCTTCGTTGCAATCATGCTTGGGGTATATGGCGGCGGCTCCATGCTTGTTGCCTTAACGATGCCGCGTGTTCTGGCACGCCGCTCCGATCACACCGTCATGCTCACTGGAGCGGTCATACTTCTTGCAGCCCTCGCAGGAGTCGGTAGTGCATTAGCGTGGAACACGACTGCCACGCAACGCATTGTCTTACTCGTTTTGTGGAGTGTTTTAGGTGCAGCAACATCACTGATTTTGACGCCACTTGCCCGCATTCTTCGTCGGCAAAGCTCAGAACAAACACGCCCCGCAGTGTTTGCGGCACAGTTTTCGCTCTCCCACAGTTGCTTCCTTGTCACGTATCCACTTGCTGGGGTTTTAGGCGCTTCACTTGGGCTTGCTACAACAGCGTGGCTGCTTGTTGGGATTGGTGTCGTCGGGCTTGGTATCGCAGGTGTTTCGTGGCGAAACCTCACCACTGCACAAAACCATCAATCTCAACAGCAGCCACGCGCATAATTGTCGCGTCAGGACCGGCGTGGAAGCAGCGCGCTACCGTACCTGCGCTGCGGAGCGTCTCATCCTCCAAGCCGACGGCTCCAGAACTCATCGTCCGCCCATTGTTCGGGAAATCCCATGCCGTGAAGGTTCATCACGGGCCGTGACTCGACCAGTTCATAGAGCCTGCCAGCCCAGCCGCTGCGCGGGGAGACCGTCTCCAGCACAGCCTGCAAAGACACCAGAACGGGATAAAGGCGTTTCCTCGACCGCTCTGGGAGGACACCGCTGCCCGCGAGCCAAGGGATCGAGGGAGTGGTCGGAATGACAGGGTACACGCCGAGGCCGACGTTCCACAGCCTGCCGTGATGGGCGCACACGTTCCGCACTCGGACGTACGTTTGGAGCCAAGATTTGAGCACAGGAGCGGTCAGACCGATGCTTTTCGCGACCGCAGTTTGGTCGGCCCGGAGCCTCAGATTACGGTAGGCGCTCGTCAGCTGGCCGATCGTCAGCGTCTCGACCATCAGCCAGGACGGCGGCAGCTCAGGAGCCCCGTACGTGGTCAGGTAGTGCTCCAGCGCTGATCGGTGAACAAGGGACATCATTTCCGCAGCCTCGTCTTGGTGCCGCCCGGTCGGTTCCGCGGCTGCCAGCAGCCTAGCATCAACAGTCTTCCGGACGATCTTGAGCAGCCCGTTGTGTTTCCCGCGGTCGCGGAAGTGTCCGGCGTCCATGTACCAGTGGGCATTGTCGTATGTCGTGGACATGTGATCGGTCAGCGCTGCTCGCACCGCGACCTCGACCCGTTCGACCGCGTCCAGTACGAGGAGCCGCAGAGCGCGGTCGAACACGTAGAGGTCCAATACCTCGTCGAAAGTAGTGCTGTCCCTCATCAGGTGGCTGGGTCCGGGCTGCTGGAACGGGATAGTGTACGGGGAGAGCCGGTAGTAGCCAATGTGCCGCAAGTACCGCACGGCCCGGTCCCTGTCGGGGACGACCATGCCCCTGTCAGTGAGGCGTGAGACCAGTGCATCGAGCGACATGGGCGGCTTGTCGAAGTCGAGCATTCCACGGGGCCTCGGCGTGCGGCCTTGACCTGCCATCGGCGCGCCTCCTCATTCAGGCAAAGAAAATCCCCCAAGTGCGCTTCAAAGAGAGGCGTGGGGGATGTAGTGGTTCGATTCTAGCACGAGGAGGCTTCGACCGAGAGCCCACGTGAAGCTACTGCTCCGAACCCTCGATGGCGCTCTCGACGCGTTGCACTTTGCCGTCGAGTTCGCCGGTGTGTCCCGGGCGGATGTCCGCCTTAATGACGAGGGACACGCGCGCCCCGCCAGCACCAACGGCTTCTGAAGCGCGCTTAATAACGTCCATGCATTCGTCCCAGTCACCTTCAATGGTGGTGAACATTGCATCGGTACGGTTTGGCAGCCCCGACTCGCGCACAATTTTTACGGCTTGTGCGACTTGTTCAGTAACAGATTCTCCAGCGCCAAGTGGCGCTACCGAAAACGCAAACAGTGCCATACGTGTTTCTCCTATCTTTGACGTGCAGTGCAGCCTACCTGTTGTTTCTTTTAGAGGCGTTCTGCGATCACTTCTGATAGAGATTTTCCATTAATGTCCATCAGGTCAGATACTTGTGTGCGGCATGAGAACCCGTCTGTCATGAAAATGTCGCCGTCTTTCGCTTCACGTAGTGCAGGCAAAAGCATGTTTTCGGCAACCGCAACAGACACGTCGTAGTGGCCCTTTTCCATACCGAAGTTTCCGGCCAATCCACAGCACCCAGACATCACTTTAATGTCTGCGCCAGCTTGTTTCAGGAGGGCTTCGTCTGCTTTGTATCCCATCACGGAGTGCTGGTGGCAGTGCGGTTGGACGACAGCAGTCACGTCCGACAGGTCAGGAACCTGCCATGTTT
The DNA here is from genome assembly GCF_051200815.1 of Timonella sp. A28. Taxonomy (GTDB): domain Bacteria; phylum Actinomycetota; class Actinomycetes; order Actinomycetales; family Cellulomonadaceae; genus Timonella. Next base: position 1,563,335 of record NZ_CP195159.1, read on the forward strand.
GTGGTTTCGTGTCTGGGTTGGTCAACAGTTCTGCCACAGTGTGTGTTGCTTGCGCGATGGCGTGAGCGCGCGGATCGTCTGGGAACAAGTCGACGAGGTCTGAACGCAACACCGCAGTACATGACGGCTCCAACCCAACAATTGGGATGCCATTAACCGCGAATGGGCCGAGGACCGCCATCAGGTTTGAAAGTTGGCTGCGGGCGCCATCAAGTTGTCCGGTGGTGATCCAAGTGAGGCCGCAGCACGCTTCATCTTCGGGGATGATGACGTCGTAGCCTGCAGTTGTTAATACTTTGAGTGCTGACTGTGGCACGGCTGGCGCTAACGCGTCAGAGAAGGAGTCCGTCCACAGTACGACGCGTGGTTTGCGTGCGAGGGCGGCCGCGTCGTCGTTTAATGCAACAGATCCTTCGCAGAGGGTTCCGGTTTGTAGTGCGGCTGGTTTCCCTTCGCGTTTCCACCATGCGGAGAATGATTGGTCAGCGAATTGTGGGAATGAGCGGCGTTGGTCCATGCCACCAACCCATGCGGCCATGGATGCTACAGGTTTGAAACCCAACGCAAAGTTTGACAGTTTTGGCATTTTCTTGATGAGGCGCAGCCAGCGTGGCAGCCATCCAAGAATGTAGTGGGAGCGTGGCCGTATTTTGCCTTTGTAAGAGTGGTAGAGCACTTCGGACTTGTATTGCGCCATGTCGACGCCTGCCGGGCAGTCGGATGAGCAGGCTTTACAAGACAGGCACAGGTCGAGTGCTTCATGTACTTCTGGTGACTTCCAGCCCCCGGTGACGAGGGTGCCGTTTGCCATTTCTTGGAGTACGCGGGCGCGACCTCGAGTGGAGTCTTTTTCGTCTTTAGTGGCTTGATATGAGGGGCACATGAAGCCTGAACTGTTGGACATGTTGTCGGCCCGGCATTTTCCGACGCCGACGCATCGGTGAATGGATTTAGTGAATGATCCTTCGTCGTGCGCAAACGAAAAACCGGTGCTTGCTTTGATGTCTCGTGCGGCTGGCCTGCGCAGGTGTCCGTCTACAGGGTCAGGGTTCACGAGCACGCCAGGGTTCATGATGTTGTTAGGGTCAAACAAGTTTTTGAACTGACCAAAGGCTTGTATGGCGTCGTGTGAGTACATGACTGGGAGCAGTTCGGAGCGGGCACGTCCGTCTCCGTGCTCTCCAGAGAGCGAGCCACCATATTTTGCGACGAGGTGCGCGGCGTCAGTCATGAATTCGCGCAGTGGGGTGCCAGAGTTGTCGAGTGGCATGTCGATTCGTAGGTGTACGCAGCCGTCACCGAAGTGGCCGTACGGCATGCCGTCTACGTTGTGTTGTTTCATGAGGTCGTCGAGGTCCCTCAAATATTTGCCGAGTTGTTCTGGCGGTACGGCGGAATCTTCCCAGCCTGGCCAGGCTTGTTCACCTGATGCGGTGCGTCCGGCGAGGCCGGCACCGTCTGCTCTAATCTGCCACATTTTTGTTGCTTCAGGGCCGGCAGGATAAATGCGTGTGGATTCTGTTCCGCTGTCTTTAACGATGGCAAGCGCAGCAGCCATTGCGGCTTCTGGGGTTTCTCCACCCACCTCGATCATGAGCCATCCGCCGCCTTCGGGCAGCGGCGGCACATTTTGGGCGCCTTTTGCACGACGCACCACGTCAACGAGTCGGGCATCTAACCCTTCAACTGCGAGTGGCTTGTGTTTAAGAAGTGCTGGCACTGCGTCTGCTGCAACAGCCATGTCTGGGTAGCCGAGTACGACAAGCGTGGGTGCTGAAGCCATAGGAACAAGACGTAACTCTGCTTCAAGGATGGAGACGAGTGTGCCTTCGGTTCCGGTGAGTGCACGGGCGAGGTGGGTGTCGTTTTCTGGCAGTAGGTGTTCGAGTGAGTAACCTGAGACTTGGCGGCCGAATCGTCCTAGTTCTGTACGCAGTAGTGCCATGTTGGCGGTGACGAGTTCGGTAAGACCATCAATGCGGTCAACGCCTTGGCCGTGTGCGCCTGCGGTGAAGCGGCGTCCCAACCCGTCAATAACGTCCAAAGAAACAACGTTATCTGCGGTACGTCCATAGGCTACTGCGTGGGGTCCACACGCGTTGTTACCGATCATTCCACCGAGTGTTGCCCGGTTTTGTGTTGACGGGTCTGGCCCAAAGCGTAGCCCGTGTGGGGCTGCTGCTTGTTGCAGCGTGGACATGATTGTGCCGGGCTCTACTCGTGCTGTTTGTGCTTCAACGTCAATGTCGAGGACCTTGTTGACGTGGCGGGAAAAGTCGATAACGACTCCTGGCCCAATAGAGTTTCCTGCACAGCTTGTTCCAGCGCCGCGCGTCGTCAACGGAACACCAAACTTTTGTGTTGTTGTGATCGCTGCGAGCGCGTCATCGCGCGTTTCAGGGATAACGACGACTTGGGGAACCACACGGTAGTTGGATGCGTCTGTGGAATATTCGGCGCGCCGAATGGTGGTGTCTGAGACTTCACCGTCAACTGCTGCGCGAAGTTCGTAAACGAGCTCGTTGCGTAGTTCGAGGTTGTCTGTGTGGGTGTGTGGTTCGTGAGTGTGGTTCGCCGCGTGTGTCACCCCAGTATTGTCCCATTGTTCTGGCGGAGTCTTTGTGGGACTTCCAATCCCCGATACATGGGGACTTCTATGCACCTATTTTTGCTGCGTTCACCTGCACTGTTGCTTCCTTAACTTTATGTCTAGGGGTCTACCCTGATGAGGCTCAGGGTACGTTCAGGGACGGTTCAGGGCACTACCGGAATGACAGACCATAGCAATTGGCAGAAGAATTGAAAGTGGTTCACAAACTCGTGTCCACCGTAAACATGCTGACCGGTCCAGGCAGCTCTTACGGTTGACTTTCACTGTATGAAAGGCACCTTCCATGTCTGTCAAGACACTTGATCCACTCCAGAATGATACGAGTGCTATTGCTAGTGCTCGCGGTTTGACCAAGGTTTATGGCACCTCCTCTACTGTGGTGAATGCTCTCGCTGGCGTTGATGTTGACTTAGAGCGGGGTAAGTTCACTGCGATTATGGGGCCGTCGGGTTCTGGTAAATCGACTCTCATGCATTGCCTTGCTGGTCTTGATGAGCCTACTGGTGGCACTGTGACGGTGGCTGGTCGTACTGTTTCGTCAATGAATCAGCGTCAGTTAACTAAGTTGCGACGCACCCAGTTGGGTTTCATTTTCCAGTCGTTTAACCTTATTCCTACTCTCACGGCAAAAGAGAACATCACTCTTCCGCTTGATATTGCGCGTAGGCCAGTAGATGAAGAATATTTCACTCGGGTTGTTTCAGCTGTTGGTTTGAGTGGTCGCTTGCATCACCGTCCTGCTGAGTTGTCTGGTGGTCAGCAGCAGCGTGTGGCGTGTGCGCGTGCTTTGGTGGCTAAGCCTGACGTGATTTTTGCGGACGAGCCTACTGGAAACCTTGATTCGAATGCTGGCCGTGAGGTTTTAACGTTTTTGCGTAAGAGCGTTGATGATTTAGGGCAGTCCGTTGTGATGGTGACACACGACCCTGTTGCTGCTTCTTATGCGCACCGTGTGCTGTTCCTCGCTGATGGTCAGATTGTTTCTGAGTTGGAGAACCCAACGCCTGAATCAGTTTTGAACGTTTTGACATCGATTTCGCGTGTTTCAGAGCGCGCTGCACAAGACACTCAGGGAGCCTGACACATGTTGAGGATTGCACTGCGAGATACGCGTGCGAGTCTGCTCAAACTGGGCATGTCTATTGTTGCGGTTTTGCTCGGCGTATCGTTTGTTGTTGGTACGTTTTCGTTGCGGGAAGTTATGTCCTCAACGTTTACGTCCATTGTTGATTCTAGTTATTCGGCGGCAGCCTACGTGCAGCCGACCGGCGACACAGGCAATGTGGTTGAGGGGAATGTCGGTGACAGCACCATCCCTCTGACCATTGTTGAGCAGTTGTCGTCTATTGACGGGGTGGGCGCTGTTGTCCCTAACGTTGGTGGCCCTGCGATTTTGGTGAAGAAAGATGGCACCGCACTTGCTGGCACCAATGGTCCGCCTACGTTAGCGTTCAGTGTTGACGAAAATGATCCGACTCTGCGCCTTACTGATGGGCGTAACCCTGCGAATGGTGCTGAGATTGCGTTAGAGACAGCGACTGCTGAACGTGCTGATCTTGCTATTGGTGACAGCACTCGTGTGATCATTAATGGCGACATTCACGAGGTTACTGTTGTTGGTCTCGCACATTTTGATGGCGCAACTGCTGGTGCTTCGCTCATTTTGGTTGATGCTGCGACTGCACGTGAAACGTTCGCTCCTGAAGGCAAAGTACCAAGCATTGCTATCTTCGCAAGCGACCAGTTGAGTGGCGCGGGCACACCAGATGAGTTGTCACAAGATGACGAAAAAGCGTTCGTTAAAGATGTTTCTGCGCAGATGACTGCGTTGGGTATTGACTCTGCCGATTACACGGTTGAATCTGGCACGAGCATCCGAGATGAAGCAAACGCGGACACAAATGAAGCTCTCGGCTTTATCACTACGTTTCTGCTCATCTTCGCCGCAATCGCTTTGTTTGTGGGCGGGTTTGTTATCGCGAACACGTTTACTATGACCGTGCGTCAAAAGCAGCGCGAGTATGCGATGCTGCGTGCTGTTGGGGCTTCACCTGCACAGGTGTTCTCGGTTGTTGTTGTTCAGGCTGCACTGGTTGGTTTGATTGGTGGTGCTCTGGGTGTTGCTGGCGGTTTCGGGCTTGTCCAGCTGATCCGCTCCCTCTTTGAGTCCTTCGGTATGGAGATGTCTACTGAGTTGGCGCTCACTACGCCAATCATTGTCCTTGGCTTAACCGTAGGTGTTGTTGTCGCGGTGGTTTCGGCGGCTCTTGCGGCACGAAAAGCCGCGTTGACTGCACCTGTTGAAGCGATGCGTGACACGGCAGCTCCAGCAACGTCTGTTGGTCTCTTCCGTAAAATCCTTGGTTTCCTCATGTTTGCTGCGGGCACGGCTCTCATGGTGTTTGCTGTTGTCGAAGTACGTGCAGACGAGGATGCGGCAGTTGGCTCCCTCTTCGGTATCGGCGCGGCTCTAGCACTTGTTGGCATGCTGGCGATTGCGCCAGTGTTGGCAAAACCTGTGGTTTCTTTCCTCTCTGCGCCGCTGCGGGTTCTAGCTCGCCCAATGGGTCGTCTCGCTCACGGAAATATCCAACGCAATCCAAAGCGAACCTCTGCAACGGCTGGCGCGCTTATGGTTGGTATGGCTTTGGTGGGTGCGGCGGCAGTGCTTGCAAGCTCCGTAACCGTTGCTATGCAATCGATTGTTGCTAAAGAGTTCAGTGCAGACTTTGTTGTTCAGTCCGCGACATTCAATATCTCTCAGCAGGTATATGACGAGATTGAACAGTTGGATGAAGTCTCCGTTGTCTCGTCGTTCGCTGCAGCTAACGTCGATGTCACCCCATTGAAAAAGACCGCTACTGGCTCTGAACAGCCTTCAGACAGCACTTTGCTCATTGGTGCGACAGAAAACTCAACCCTTGGGACCACGTGGAAGACCGAACCTATTGAGGGTGACCTAGACACGTTGGCACAAGGCCAAGCTATCGTCCAAAAGGGAACGGCTGAGGACAATGGCTGGAAGTTGGGCGACACCATCACGTTGAGCGGACTTGAAGGAACCCAGGAACTACGTATCGGAGCCATTATTGATTCTGTTGCGCTTGGTGTTCAAGTACTGATTTCCGATGATGTTCTCGACAAAGTTGAGCCACAAAGTGGACAGCAAATCGTGAACATTATGGTGAATGCTGCTGACGGAACTACTTCCGAACAGTTGCGTGCGGCACTTACCGACATCGCTAAGCCTTACCTTATTCTCTCAATCTACGACCAAGACGAGTTCACTAGTGAACTCACCAAACAAGTTGACCAGATGCTGATCATTCTGTACGCGCTCCTCGCGCTTTCCCTCGTAATTGCAGTGCTCGGCATCGTCAACACCTTGGCTCTTTCCGTTATTGAACGGACCCGAGAAATCGGGCTCATGCGTGCGGTTGGTTTAGGCAAACTACAACTGTCTACAACCTTCGTGTTTGAGTCCATCCTCACCGCTCTCTTCGGCACCATTCTTGGGCTCGCCGTTGGTGTAGGAATTGCTTCAGGTCTGCCTTCAATTTTGAAGAGCCAAGGATTTACCAGCCTGTCCATTCCATGGTCGGCACTTTCAGTAATGCTCGTTTTGGCGGTCATTGTTGGAGTGTTCGCGGCATTGTGGCCTGCATGGCGAGCTTCGCGCCTCCCCGTGCTTGAGGCAATCGCTGCGGTGGAATAGTTTCTGCTGGTGAAGCGGGTGGTGAGTGTTACACAGGTAACGCTCACCACCCTTTCTGCTTTATGCACCTTGATCACAAAAACTCGGTAAACGCACGGGTGAATACTCCCCACAACACTGCACAAATTAACTATGGAATTGGCTGAAATTCAAGGTGCTTACTGAGTATTATCGAGGTAAAGTTCCCCGCCAAGTAGGTCGATACACAAGTCATGTATGAAATGCAGCAACCGTCTGCAGGTTCGGTCGCCAACGACCGCCTGCCTACGCGACGTAGCTTACATTCCATACCAGATGGAAGCATTTCGTCTGCTAAAGACGAGGCTGCCCCCGCCACGCAAACACGCAGAACACTGCATAGTTCCACACGTGAAACAGCACGCGATATTGCTGAGCCTGCACCGCAAGCCTCAACGCGAGCAGCACGACGACTCACCACCGAAACACCACCTGCCACGCCAGCCACACCAGAGGCGTTTCCCACAAGGCGCTCAGTCACACCCCAGCCCTCCACGCGATCTGCAACCCCACAATCCGCAGAATCAGCACCAGGGCACAAGTTTCAAACGATTAGGCCCACTCGTCCACGCATAGAAACAACATTCACGTCCACGGACAACGCACAGCAAGGCACCACCACTGCTACTCGACGATCAGCAGACTTATCTCCGCCTTCGCACACTCCCGCCGAAGCAACTCGCATAGTTCCGGCCTACACCAGACAAGCCACTCCCCCACGTGAAGCATCCCCCGAAAGCACCAACGTCTTTAATGTTGAAGACTACGGCCCGTTTTCGCCAGAGTCGGCAGACCTCACCTCCATCCAAGCAGCCATGCCGCTTGATCTTCGAGACCCAACAATCCCCGAAATAATGTGGCTCGAAGAAATGCGCTACCACCTTAAATCGCCGCAAGACCCACAACTCACCCCTGAACAACTGTCAAAGCTCTACGACCAGTACTGCCAGGCATGGCATGGACATTCACGCCGCCACAAATGGGACCACAAATTCGTGGTCACATCTATTGGCATCACCCTCGGAGACATCCTCGTCAGCCTCTCCGACCACAACACGTGGGTCGTGTCCGAAAACAACGGCTCAAACACGTATGTCGTCCGCGACAAAAAACACTGCGCCACATACTTCCCCATCGACGCAGTCACCCGACGCTGGGTTGCCGGGAAACTCGAATGGATCCCCGGATTCATCGAAAACGCCCGCCAACACAAAGACGAACCCACAACGGACACACAAGAAAAAGAATGAGGCGAGACCTACACTAGGTCCCGCCTCAACTCATGTTCCGTCTATGCGATAGTTAAAACTTCAACGCCGACTCGGCAACTGCAACAACCTCGTATTGGCTGCCACTATCAGACGTAAACTTCCACACCGGAAGCACAGCATATGTCCTATCGTCCAAGAAGAATCCAGCATTGCCGAGCTGCGCATCCGTAATTGTTCTAACGTCTACATGCCAACTAAAAGATTGCCCAGATGTTGGAGCAGCCGCAGGTGAAGGGCCCGCCGTCGACAAGTCAGAATCGTCGTTCATGGGGCTAGGCTCAGTGGTCCGTTCCAACGGCATAAACACGTTCGAAGGTCCAAAGCGTGGGTCGTTCAAACGTTCAACACCATCGACAGCACTGACAACATCGTATTCACCCAAGTTAACAACCTTGGCTAAATAGCCTTGAACGTTTACTGCACGATCGCCATTAATCTGAAAGTTCCACTGCAAACTGTCATTGTCTGAACCTGTAAGTTTGGGAGTTGCTTTCACCTCAGACAATTTCACATACGTTGGTTCAGGCAGCTGCGTAGTACCATCCTCTGTCTTTTCTGTGGCGGGCTCCCACACCGGATATTCCAGCGCCTGATACTCAAAAGAGTAGTCGTCAGCGTTCATACCCAGATCTGTCATGTACTGGCGCGCTGCAGAAAGAGCGGTGTCGCGGCTCTGCTGTGTACTTTTGGGCTTTCCATGAGTCGAATACCAAAAAGCCCCGGTTCCGCCCCCATTAAGGCTTAACGTCGTGGTTTCTCCCGTACCTGCAAAAAAGGAACCCCACTCACTGCTTATGTCCCCTTCAACATCAAAAACCTGCATAAGCTTTTTCATCATGTCTTCAGTGACGACACTGGACTCGTCCATGCCGAAAGCCTGTGCGCGCTGCGGCGCAGCTGACAAACCCTGAGCTTTAAAGAGTTCGCGAGAGCTAAACCACGGCGCAATTTTCTTGTCGATAGCAGCATCTTGCGACAGACCTGGAGCAATTGACTTAGATTTCAACGACGACTGAGGCGACCCAGGAACCATGTTTTGAGGCGCCAACTCGTTCAAAGGTTGAGCGGGACCAAAAGTCTCTAATTCTTCAAGGGCAGGTTCAATGGTTGTTGATTCAGTTGACGCTTGCTGATCCGACGAGTCTTGATTCAAGGCGTACACGGTTCCGCCAGTCAACAACGCAGTAATCGCGGCACTAGCAGCAATTTGCGCCCACGCAAGACTCTTCGAAGAACGCTTCAACGGAACCACTACCGGCGTAGCATGGTTCTCGTCGTCGCTAACGTTGTGCGATTCTTCCGGAGAAGTTTCTGGGGTCTCTAACGGAAGCCGAGAACGCACATTCTCAAGCAATGCTTCTTTATCGAACTCAACCTCACCGGCTGGGTCATTATCGCGTAACCGATCAAACTCGTTACGAGGTGTGTCAGTCATGTTTTCTCACCTTTAACAAACTGTGGGGTTGCAAGATTTTTGTCGTATTGCGTGAGCTCATAAAACTTATGTCGCAATAAGGCCGACGATTACACCAGCGCTTGAGAAAAACGCGCACGAGCCCGAGAAAGCGCCACAGCAGCCGCATTCTCGCTCACCTCTAACACTTCAGCGATCTGCTCACTGGATTGGCCTTCCCACGCGGCAAGCAAAAGAATGCGCCGATCTCGTTCGCTCAAGGAATAGAACGCTTCTCGAATTTCTGCGTCTTCAATAACAGTGAATGCAGGATCAGTGTCACGCGCTATTTCAGGGAACTCGTTAAGCAGAACTGGGCGTTGACGACGATTATGGTTTGCAACCACAAACCCTGCTGTTCTATACAGCCATTGCAAAACATAGCCTTCGGGGATGTCTGCGCGGCGCCGCCACGCTATCGCAAAAGTTTCAGCAGTAAGGTCTTCTACGTCTTCAGCGGACGTACGCCTAAAAACAAACTTATAAATATGAGACGAATATTTTTCGAACAGTTCGGTAAACCACGCATCATCAAGCCGAGGACGTAACGGCACAATAGTGGGCTCTTGTGCGTCCTCACCTGCTGTTTGTGTGTGCGTGCTCATCCCTCATCCTTTTCGTCAAACGGCTACCGCACCCCATTTATGTCTCTGCTACTTCCAAACTTACAGGCCAGATACATTATCTTTACGCAGATCGTCTTCACCATTTTCAAGACGATCTGAAGAAACGCTTTGAGTTAACGCGAACTTAGCTCCTGCTCTTTTCCAAGTATTAAATTACATATGTAAAATTACTGCTTTATGTGACATAGCAATGATGCATATGGATTCAACGTGGATCTGTGAAAGCTTCCAAATAATACTTTGTTCGGCAAAAAGCTCTCCACCTAGTTACGCTCTCGTGTTTGGATAACTCATGCGAAGGTTTTTGTTTATATCCGTGTTCCTTATCGTGGTAACAGGAACTGTGGGGGCGTGCTCGACGCACGACGTAAACCCTCCTCAATCAGCAACCAACGATGACATACGCACTTCAGGTATCTCTACACCAACCATCCCTTATGAAAAAGACGCATACAACGAAGCTCTTATCGCCGGGGAACTGGGGGTTCTCGTCGAGAACGGGAAAGCCTATTTCATCATCACTGATGAACAAGGCGTCATCGTAGGGCTAGTGTTCCCACCTGGCCACTATGCAAGTTCTGATGGAAAAGTATTGAAATGGGCAGGCAACGGCAAGGACGCAGATATTGCCGAAGTAGGCGACCACGTGGAGTTCAGTGGCGGAGAAACCCGCGGCAAAGACGCAGCCGCGTGGGATGCGTCAACGATCCCCTCAGGCGGGCTGTGGCTAGCGGTAACAGATATTCCCGGTTAGACATTTTCGTATCGCTCTAAGAACACAAATCCAGAACGCCATGCCAAGCTGGAAAATTGATGCGTAGTTCAACGGATTTTTCTGTTTAAGGACAATCAATGAGTGTGTCCATGTCTTCTGCGAAAGTTTTTGAGCTGTGGAAACGACAAGAATGTACGGTTTTTAAGCGAGGCACGCTTGGCTACAATCATGGCTGCATTGGTGCATATAAAGCGCGTTTCACTGGGGTAAAGAAAAGGCCCGAAACCGTTGAGGTTTCGGGCCTTTTAACACATGAGCCGCCTACGAGAATCGAACTCGTGACCTTTTCATTACGAGTGAAACGCTCTACCGACTGAGCTAAGGCGGCCGGCTTCTCCCACACCCGGAGCGAATCACTGATGCGAGCGAAGAACCGAGATTACTCTACCGACCTATGAATAGGTTACGCAAAATAATCTACTGTGACTGCACTCACGTCCGCTTATTCGCAGCGTAAGCCTTCTTTAGGGATCGTTCCATCTACGAAAAACTCGTCTACAGTTTTCTGAATGCAGGCGTCTCCGGTGCCGTAAACGGTGTGGCCTTCACCTACGTGCGTGACGAGGAAAGCCGACTCTAACTGTTCGGTTAGGCCTTCTGCCCACACGTATGGTGTTGCTGGATCGTTTGTGGTTCCAATAACCATGATTGGTGCTGCACCTTTGGCTGCAAGGTCATATTTTTGTTCAGCAACGGGGTACGGCCAGTTCTTGCAGGCAACACCGCCAAATCCGAAATACTTACCCATGGTGGGGGCTGCTGCAAGGATTTGCTCGGCTTCTTTACTCATGGTTTCAAAATCGCTGGTTCCACGAGGATCCAAGCAGTGCACTGCTGCAAACGCTTCGGTTTTGTTTGAGGCGTACGTACCATCTGGTTCACGGTCAAAATAACTGTCAGCTGAAGCAAGTAATAATGTTCCGTCTTGTGCATTGATGGCCTGCTCTAATGCTGCACGCAGGTCCTTCCACAACGCTTCTGCGTAGAGCGGTTGTAAGACAGCGTAAGTACCTAACGACTGAGTAAGAACCCGGTCGGTGTCTGTTGGTAGCGGGTTTGTGCCCAACAAGTCAAGGAAGTCAGCTACTTGCTTCATCCCGTCATCGACGCTACCCGTGAGCACGCATTCTGATCCTTTTTGGCAGTCTGCGACGAATGCTCTCAATGCGTTTTCGAAGCCAACAGCCTGCTGCTTGGACTTTTCGAAATCAGAAATACGAAGATCAAGTGCACCATCTAGAACCATTCGTCCAACGTTGTCGGGAAAGAGTCCTGCATAGATTGCGCCGAGTTCTGTGCCGTATGAGTATCCCAAGTAGTTGAGTTTTTCATCTCCAACAAGAGCACGCATAAGGTCCATGTCACGTGCCACGCTTTGCGTGTCTACGAATTCTAGGATCGGGCCTGAGTTCTCTTTGCAGGCTTGCGCATAAGCGTCAGCTTCTTTCTGCAAGACGGGAAGAACTTTTTCTGTCACAGTGGGGAAAGACAACGCTAAGTAGCGGTCCATATCTTTTGGCTCGTAGCAGGAAACGGGCGTTGATTTGCCTACACCGCGAGGGTCAAAGCCAAGAATGTTGTAGTTGTCGAGCAGGTCTTTACCGAAAATGATCGGGGCGTATTCCACGAGTTCAAGGCCAGAACCGCCAGGCCCACCCGGGTTAATCAATACTGTTCCAAGCGGTGAACCACTTCGTGCGTTATACATTTGCACTGCAACATCGATTGTTTCTGATGCTGGGTCGTTCCAATCCAACGGAGCTTGAATTGTTGCGCATTCAAAAGCACCGGAGCATTTTTCCCACGTAACAGTTTGCTCATATGCTTTTTCGAACCCTGCTGGAACACTACCTTGCACATTAGGCTGAGTTACTGTGGTGGACGACGAAGGTGTTTGTGCCTCGTCGTCCGTGGTACATCCACTCAACACAAGAAACACTGCAAGTGCACCTGCTGCACTTGCCGCAAACCGCGAAGGTTTATTCATCTTTGTGATTCCTTTTCATTAGTGACTTGCAGGGCGCAAGGCAACCATCATCGCTTCAACAGCTAATAGCGGGGCGACGTTTCCCGACAGTCGCTTGCGAGCGCTAGATATTGCTTCTAATTTCGCAAGTGTGTCTACGGCGCTTGATCGTGCGGCGAGGTCGAATATAAATGTTTCGTGTTCGACGTTTACTAGTGGGGTTTCGGTGCGTAGTTGGGTGATGAGTACATCGCGGTAGAGCGACAGGAGGTCCAGCATCGCTTGGTCGAGCACGTCGCGTTGGTGTCGTGTTGCGCGCCGTTTTTGGTCGTCTTCTAGTTGTTTCATTTGGGAGCGTAGTGCTGGCGGCAGGGTTTGGCCTGGTTCTGCGCCTAGGGTGCGCATGAGTTCTGCTCGTTCGTGTGCGTCGCGTTCTGCTGATGCGGCTTTGGCTTCTGTTTGGGCTACGTCTACGAGTTGTCCTGCGGCGATGACGGCGTCTGAGACGCCACGAATGTGGGTGGCTAGTTGTAGTACTTCGTTGCGGCGGGCGCGGGCTTCTTCGTCGCGCGCGTACCTGCGTGCTAGGCCGATGTGGGATTGGGCGGCTCGTGCAGCGATTTGTGCGGTGTGTGGGTCGATTCCGTCGCGTTCTTCGAGTAGTCGTGCGACGTCGTCGACGGGTGGGATGCGTAGTGAAACTTTTCGGCAGCGCGAGCGGATTGTCACCATGACGTCTTGTGGGCTTGGGGCGCACAGCAGCCATACGGTGCGGGGGGCGGGTTCTTCTATTGCTTTGAGGAGGACGTTTGTTGTTCGTTCGAGCATGCGGTCTGCGTCTTCGATAAGGATGACGCGCCAGCGTCCGGCTGAGGGTGTGCGGGCTGCTTCGGTGATGAGTCCGCGCACTTCGTCAATGGCGATGGTGACTTTTTCGGTTGCGATGACGGTGACGTCTGGGTGGGTGCCGCGTAGTACGGTGAGGCAGCTTTGGCAGGTGCCGCATCCGCCTTGTTCGCATTGTAGGGCGGCGGCGAAGGCGCGGGCTGCGTTTGATCGTCCTGATCCGGGCGGGCCGGTGAGTAGCCATGCGTGGGTCATTGCTGACGGGTCGTTCACGGCACCTTTGAGGGTGTTTATGACTGCTTCTTGGCCTACTAGTTCATCCCAGACGCTCACGTTACACCGTCGATTCTGGGGTGGTGAAGGTGTTCGTGGTTAGGGCGTGTGCGTAGTGCGCAAATTTTTCTTGCAGGCGGACGCGTACGGCTTGTTGGGTGAGTTGTGCGACTTCTTCTATGGTGCCGTGTCCGTCGATGACGATCCACCGGTCTGGTTCTTGTGCCGCGTTATGCAAGTAGGTTTCGCGTGTGCGTTGGTGGAAGTCTGCGCCTGCGCGTTCTAGCCTGTCTGGGGCGTCGGTGAATCGTGACGCACCGACTTTCGGGTCAATGTCGAACAAGATTGTCAGGTCTGGGACGAGGTTTTCTGTTGCCCACATGGATAAGTTGCGCACTTCGGTTGCGGTGAGTTCTCGTCCACCGCTTTGGTAGGCGATAGACGAGTCAAAGTAGCGGTCTGTGATGACGATGGTGTCGCGTTCTAGTGCGGGTTTCACGAGGGAGTGCACGTGGTGTGCGCGGTCGGCAGCGTAGAGCAGTGCTTCTGCGTGGGGGCCCATGTCGTCGCCGTGTAAGACGAGTTGGCGGATTTGCTGCCCGAGTGGGGTGCCACCTGGTTCGCGGGTCAAGAGTACTTCTTTATGTAATGCTGGGCCAAGCCATTCGCCGAGTAGTCGCGCTTGGGTTGTTTTTCCGCAGCCGTCGCCGCCTTCACAGGAGATGAACAAGCCTCGCTTGTTGTCTTGTTGTGTTGGTGGCGCTGGTGTAGGCATGATTGTCACGCACATAACCCTACCTGTAACGGCTGGGTTCGTATCCACTGAAGACTCATACTTGTGGATTGCTTTCAGCACACTTAATGCTGTGTTGTTGCAACTAAAGCAGTGGGTGCGCTGTAGCCCTTGACCTCGTGTGAGTGGGTGTGAGGCTACAGCGCGTTAGTTCACGTTTTTCGTGTGTGAATGTTGCTGTTGAGGCAGTGTTTACTCCCCTGGGTAGATCACACCTGTTTGACGACGAACTTCGTCCATTGTTTCCATGACTTCTATGGTGTCCGTCCAGGACATGCGGTCGCTGTGGGTTTTACCTGAGGTGATGCAGCGGGCGACTTCTGCTGCTTCCCATTCGAAGCCGTACACGTCGTCGCATTCATACACATACTTTTCGCCGGTGTACAGGGTGACGGTGAAGCCTGACGGCGCGTAAAACCAGCCGTCGATTTCGATTCGCCCAAGTGAACCGACTACTGCTGCCGTGTTTGGTGAAGTTCCCCAAACGGTTGTGTTCACCACTGATTGGGTTCTTTCACCGTGTTCGAAAATCATGGAGATTTGACCGTCTACGCCTGTTTCTGCGAGTTTTCCTCGCGCAGTGATGTGGTCGGGGGCTCCGAGGAGGTCGTGCATGAACGAGATGGGGTACACACCTAAATCGAGGAGGGCTCCCCCAGCAAGGTGTGGGTCGTATAGCCGGTGTGTAGGGTTTAACGGAAAGTTTTGCCCGTGATCGGCAAACACTGTCACGATGTCACCGATCGTTCCGCGCGCGATAACGTCTTTTAACGCTGCAATGTGTGGCAGGAATCGTGTCCACATTGCTTCCATCACAAACACGCCTGTTTGTCGTGCCGCCTCATGGAGGTCGCGGGCTTCTGCAGCATTTCGGGTGAAGGCCTTTTCAACAAGGACGTGTTTCCCTGCGCGAATAGCGAGAAGTGCATGTTCGTGGTGGTGTGAGTGCGGAGTGCCCACATAGATTGCATCTATGGTGTCGTCATGCACGAGTTCGTCGTAAGAGCCGTACGCTACAGCCGGTTTTTCAGCTGCGCTAAGGTGCGTGTCAATAAATTGTTGGGCTTTCGTGACGTCGCGTGAAGCTACGGCAGCAATATGTGATGCCGTGTGTTGGGTTACCGCTGTGGCGAACGTTCCTGAAATGTTTCCTGCGCCGAGGATTCCCCACCGTATAGCTGGCGCGTCTTGTGGTGATTGAACTAGTCCTGTAGTCAACGCTGACTCAATGATGGTGTGGTTCATGTGACTACCATAAACACGCTGGCACACTTTCGATACATGCCACACAGAGTTGTCTTAGACAAGAAGAAACCTAGACGCTAGGGGTTTCTCACCAACGTCCAGGTTCACTTCTTATTATACTTTCCGGTTGGAAATGTGACCACTAAAGCGCCACAACACCCTTATTCGGCTGTTTTCTTTGTGGTGCGCGTTGTGCTCTTCTTGGTAGTTGTCTTTTTTGTTGTGGCTTTTTTAGCGGTGGAAGCCCGGGTCGTGCGTTTTACGGGACCTTTGGCACGCTTTTCTGCAAGTAGCTCAACAGCCTGCTCAAACGTCACCGATTCGATAGTTGCGTCTTTAGGCAGCGTACGGTTTGTTTTTCCGTCAGTCACGTACGGGCCAAAACGTCCGTCTTTAATGACGATTGGTTTTTCTGAGGTCGGGTCAATACCCAACTCTTTCAGAGGAGCCGACGCAGTTGCACCGCGGCCACGCTTCGGCTGCTTATACACCTCAAGGGCTTCTTCTAACGTGATTGTAAGCAGTTGCTCTTCGCTGGCAAGCGTACGCGAATCGGTTCCCTTCTTCAGGTACGGTCCGTACCGGCCATTCTGGGCGGTAATGTCTGTGCCTGTTTCTGGGTCTTGGCCCACGATGCGAGGAAGCGACAACAGTTTCAATGCTTCTTCTAATGTCACTGTTTGGAGTGACTGACTCTTAAACAGTGACGCAGTTCGTGGCTTTGGCAGCGCCGCTTTTGCTTTTTTCTTTGCCGCTGCAGTCATGTTCTCGTCGAACTCAGGTTCTGGAATGACTTCAGTAACGTAGGGGCCAAAGCGACCTGCTTTAGCAATGATTTCGCGCCCAGATTCAGGATCTACACCAAGAGCGATGTCTCCATCTGCTTGAGTTTCTAAGAGTTCTCTAGCTTTGTGTGGAGTGAGTTCGTCAGGTGCCACCTCGTCTGGCACGGATGCACGTGGAGGGTTTTCTCCTTCGGCAACTGGCTGTGACAGGTCTTCAACGTATGGACCGTATCGTCCGACGCGCAGCACAATACCGTCACCAATTGGCACCGTGTTAATGTCACGGGCATCGATTTCACCAAGAGTGTCAACGAGCTCTTTTAAGCCCTTTGATTCTTGTGCTTCATCCCCAAAGTAGAAGTGCGTGAGCCATGCAACGCGGTCTGTTTGTCCGGCTGCTATCTCGTCGAGGTCTGACTCCATTTCTGCGGTGAAATCGTAGTCGATGAGTTGACCAAAGTGTTCTTCAAGTAGACGAATAACGGCGAATGCCAGCCACGATGGGACAAGCGCTTGGCCACGATTGTTGACATACCCGCGGTCCTGGATGGTTGAAATCGTTGCAGCATATGTGGACGGGCGCCCGATGCCTCGTTCTTCGAGCGCTTTGACCAGTGAGGCTTCGGTGTAACGTGGCGGCGCAGAAGTCGTGTGCCCGTCAGCGTTGAGGTTTTCGGCGGCGAGTGGGTCGCCTTCTGTCATGTTTGGCAAGCGCGCGTCGTTACCTTGCGCGTCGTCTGAGTAACGGTCCTTGTCTGTTCCTTCTTCGTATGCGGCAAGGAATCCGCGGAAGGTAATGACTGTTCCCGATGCACTAAAAACGGCCTGCTGGCTTGTTGCGTTGTCGGTGAGAGCGATTTTTACGCTTGCGGTTGATCCGCGCGCATCAGCCATCTGCGAGGCAACGGTACGCTTCCAAATCAGTTCGTACAGTTTGAACTGGTCTCCGCTCAGCGACGAAGCAACTTGCGCTGGAGTGCGGAAAGAATCTCCTGCTGGACGGATTGCTTCGTGGGCTTCTTGCGCACCTTTAGATTTTGGTGCGTAAAGGCGTGGCTTCTCCGAAACGTATTCAGCGCCGTACAGTTCTGATGCTTGCCTGCGCGCTGCAGTGATCGCTTGCGACGACAAGACCGGCGAGTCGGTACGCATGTACGTGATGAAACCGTTTTCGTATAGCCCTTGAGCTACACGCATTGTTTGCTTCGACGACATACGCAACTTGCGTGACGCTTCTTGCTGCAATGTTGAGGTTGTAAATGGTGCTGCTGGGCGACGAGTGTATGGCTTCGTCTCTAAGCTTTGTACAGTTGCGGGCTGGTCTGCGAGCCCATCGACGAGGGCCCGTGCGCCTTGTTCGTCGAGGTGGACAACATTTTTTGTAGTGAGTTGTCCGGCGTCGTTAAAGTCTCGACCTGAGGCGACACGTTTGCCGTCAAGGTGAGTGAGTTTTGCAGTGAACTGGTTTCCTGCATCAGCGCCTTGTTGTGCGGTGAAGGTCGCGGAGATGTCCCAGTATTGTGCGGGCACGAAAGCCATGCGTTCGCGTTCGCGTTCCACAACGAGGCGTGTTGCTACGGACTGGACTCGTCCTGCGGAGAGGCCTTGGCGGACTTTACGCCACAGCACTGGGGATACTTCGTATCCGTAGAGTCGGTCGAGGATGCGTCGGGTTTCTTGCGCGTCGACGAGGCGTTCGTCTAGGTCGCGGGTGTTCTCTAGCGCACGCTGGATTGCTTCACGGGTGATTTCGTGGAAAACCATGCGTTTGACTGGAACTTTGGGGCGTAAGGCTTCGAGGAGGTGCCAGGCGATGGCTTCTCCTTCGCGGTCCTCATCGGTTGCGAGGTAAAGCTCGTCAGCTTCTTTGAGGAGTCGTTTGAGTTCGGTGACTTTTTTCTTTTTGTCGGAGTACACCTCGTAGTAGGGGGTGAATCCGTCGTTAACGTCTACTGCGAACTTTCCGTACGGACCTTTTTTCATGTCTGCTGGTAGTTCTGAGGGTTGCGGTAAGTCGCGGATGTGTCCGACGCTTGCTTCTACCTCATAGTCTTCGCCGAGGTAGTTGGCTATCGTACGCGCCTTTGCGGGCGACTCCACGATGACAAGCTTGCGTCCCTCGGACATGAACTATCCTGCTTCCACTGGTGTTTTGGTACGTATCTTAAAAGGGTGCCATTGGATACAGCACTTTCGCCAATATATAGGCAAGTAGCCTTTTAATTCGAGCGCACACAGCGTGATGTTAGTGTGTGCGTGTCACGGATTGTCGTATTGCTAGCGTAGCCCCAAACACGATTGCGCTGATGGCACCTACTGCAAAGACGCTTCCAATATATGCGTTCTTTTCTGTTTTTGATTCTGCGATCACTGCTGTGTCCCAGTACATGAAGGCATCACGCAAAAACCAGAACGCCGTTAATGCGCACATTATCGTAACCAGTGTAAGCATGATGCAGGTGGTTACTGTCCACGTTGTTGTGGAGTGAGATTTGGGGTCGTGCGCTGAGTTTGTTGAAAAAGCGGAGACGAACGCTGCCCAGGCCGCGGCTACGAGAATTGCGGCATATACGTCTGATGGTCGGTGCCATTGTCCGACGAGTGTAGACACTCCCATCGCTGCGGTGTATCCCGCGCCGAGGACTGCTACGAAGGGCCGCCATTTGCGGGGAACGGCTAGTAGGAGCGCTAGGGATGTTGCGGCAGCAACTGTGGTGTGTCCTGATGGCAGCGTGTTGGTTGGCCCCCAGGCTACGTCGAAGTCTGGTCGGTCGAACACAAATTTTTTGAGGATTTGAGTTGTAATGTTTGCGCCCACGATGACGGTGACTACTTGGACGGCAAGCACCCACCGTTTGCGTAGCAGTGATATTGCGACCACAGCGATCAGTGAGAGTCCAACGTAAGCGATGGACACTCCATCCAAGATGGGCTCTGCGATGGTCCATAGTTTTGTTTTGCCGTACAGGGAACCGCTGAGTGCGGCTTCTTCTATGTGTTGGCCTTGTTCTGTTGCCACAAAGAATCGCCAAAGGACGTACACGCCAAAGACCGCGAGCGCGGCACAGGCGAAGGCCAGCGTGCGTACTGCGATCGTGTTTCTTGTTTGTCGTTGGTGATTCATCAACGTATACGTTAAGCCCCAGATGTGGAGGAGGTGAAAAGGCGAGGCAGGATTTTTCGTGGTTTCTTGCACAACTCCCCGTTTTTTCCTGTTTTTCTGGCCGTTTTACAGGGAGTTGTGCGGTCGGGGCGTGAGTGTTTAGTCAGTTACAGGTGCGTGTGTTTTTGCTCGGACAAATCGTGCGGGGGTGTGTGGGCCGTCCCATACGCTGAGGATTCCCCATGCGACTGCGGCTACTGGGACGGAGAGGACTGCGCCGAGTATTCCGCCGAGGATTGTTCCTGCGGTCAATGCGAGCAGGATGACGAGTGGGTGCAGGCTCAATGTTTTACCCATGATTTTGGGTTGTAGGTAGTTGCCTTCGAGCTGGTTGACGAGAATAACGATTCCAATGACGATCAGGGCGGCTACTGGACCGTTTGAGACGAGGGCGACGAGCGCTGCGAGGGCTCCTGCGAGTGTTGCTCCAACGAGTGGGATGAAGGCGGTAAGGAATACGATCACTGCGAGGGGTAGGGCGAGTGGCACTTTGAGGATTGCAAGACCGATTCCGATACCGATTGCGTCGACGGCTGCTACTGCGGCTGTTCCGCGTACGTATTGCCCGAGAGTGACGACGGTTTTATTGCCGACGCGGCGTGCTCGTTCGTAGTGTTCTCCGGTGAATGGGCGCAGCATGAATTCCCAGATTTGTGGGCCGTCTTTCATGAAGAAGAACAGCACCACGAACATGAGGAACATTCCTGCAATGAAGGTTCCTGTGGCTGATACCCCGGCGAGTGCGGATGATCCGAATTGGCTTGAGGTGAGGAAACTGGTGACGGTGTCTTTGAAACCTTCTATTTGTTCGTCGGTGATTTGCCAGGGTAGGTCGTCGAGCAGGGTTTGCACCTCGGTGAGGCCTTCTCCTGCTGATTGTGTGAGTTCTGGCCATTGGTTTCGCACTGCGTTGACGATTGCGGTGATGATGCCGCCTGCGATGAGGATGGCGCTGATGAGGGTGAGCCATGTGGCACCCATGGGTTTGAGCCCGATTTTTTGGAGGCGAACGATTGCTGGGCGCAGTGCGGACGCGATGATGAGGGCGAGCAGGATGGGGATGATGAGGGTGCCGAGGTAGTTGAGCGCAAATATCACGAGTGTCACGAACGCGATGATGGAGAGTGATTGGAGTGCTCGTGTTGCGATGAGACCTAGACCGTTATGCCATGTTGACTGATATGGCTGTGGGGTTGTGGTGTCTGTTGTGGTGCGGGTGTGCTTGGTGCGCCCGAATGTGAATCTGCTGGTGGTGCGAGGGGCGCGGGGTGTTGCCGTGGGTTCTTTTCCCATGCTGCTCTCCTGCTTGAAGTTCTGTGTTGTGGTGATTGTACTGGTTTAGTTTTCGCGTTTGAGGATGCCGTCGGTTATGAGCCCGCGTATGTCGGGGAGCAGTTCGTCGAAGAGTTCGGTGTGGTCAACGCTAAGGAGGGTTGCTAATGCTCCTATGATTTGGCCTACGCTGAGTTCGCCGTCGCTGGCGCTGATGAGCCCGGCAAGTGGTGTGCTGGCTTGGATGGCGCGGGAGAATCCTGATCCTTGACGGATGATGATGACGTTGGGGTTTTCTTCTCCGGGTGTGTAATACCGTTCGTCGGTGACGTCTGGCGTGCAGTGTAGGCGTTGTTGGGCGAGTTGCTGGTCGTCGAGGGCGGTGTGCCAGTCGTGTGCGGCGAGGGCTTGGGCGTAGACGGGCCCGAGTGGTTGTTGGATTGTTCCGGTTATTTCTTCGAGTCTGCGCAGTGTGTGTTTTCCGTTGGCGGGTTTGCGCAGGTAGATCATGCCGAATCCGATTCCGGTGACGTTTCGAGTGTCGAAGTCGTCGAGCCACGCGTTGTATGCTGCCGCGTATTCGGCTGGGTTTCGGTCTGGTGTGGTGCCGCCGTCTCTAATCCAAGTTTCTGCGTATTGTGCTGGGTCGAGTAGTTCGCGTTGGATTATCCAGGCGTCTAGTGGTCCGTGGGCGTGTTCGGCTTCGTTGAGCCATTCGTTGATTCGGGTGGTCCACGGTTCGTTGTTGTGGATTTCCCAATTTCCGAGCATGTATACGCTGCCGCCGGGTGCGAGCACTGTTGCGATGTTGGCGATCAGTTCGTGGATGAGGTTGTCACCTGCATGTCCTGCGTCGCGGTATTCGTATTGGGGCATGTGGTCGTCGTGCGTGGTGCGCGGGGTGATAACAAATGGCGGGTTTGAGACGACGAGGTCGAATTTTTCGTTGGCGACGGGTTCGAGCAGGGATCCGTGTCGCAGGTCGATGGTGATGTTGTTGAGGGCTGCGTTGAAGCGCGCATAGTTGAGGGCGCGTTCGGAGATGTCGGTTGCGGTGATGTGTGTGGCGTGGCGTGAAGCGTGGATTGCTTGTATTCCGCAGCCGGTGCCGAGGTCTAGTACACGTTGTGTTGGGGTGCGTGCGGTGATGTGCGCGAGGGTGAGTGATGCTCCTCCTGCGCCGAGTACGTGGTCTGCGTTGAGGGTTGTCCCGGTTGCCAGTTCGGTGAGGTCTGAGGCGAGCCACCAGTCGGTTTGCCCGTCTTCGTCGGTGAGGGCGTGCGGACGGATTTCGGCTGTTGCGCGGTATCCGTGTGGTGTGGGCTCGATGATGTTGAGGTTGAGCGCCCCTTGAATTGTCAGGGTGGGGAATGCGGTTGTTGCTTGGTGGTCGGTAATTTCTTCGCCGAGGATGAAGAGTTTGATGAGGTAGGCGCAAGCGCTGGTTTGGTTGGCGAGTGCTCGTTGGGCGGGTACTGCTTGTTCTCGGTGTAATGCGTTGCTTGCGAGTTCGCCTAGAGCCTGTGTGGTTCCGTCTACTGTGTAGTGCGCGCTGGTGAGGTCGGCGCGGAGGGCAGGTAGGTCGTCGGTGATGATGGGTGTTGTGTGCGCAGGCGTCATGGTTTCTATTGTTTCAAATCGTTGGTGTGGGTTGGATTGTGGCTATTACGGGTAGGTGGTCGGAGGCTGCTCGTGCTGTGGGTGTGTCGTGTACGTGCATGTCGTGGATGTGCAGTTCACTGCCTGTGAAGATTGTGTCTATGCGATGCCGTGGTTTGTGTGCCGGGTATGTGGCTGGCATGAGCGGGTGCGGTTTTTCGTTGTGTGGTGAGAGGTTGTGGAGTGTGGTCCAGCTGGGGCCGTCTGGTCGCTCGTTGAGGTCGCCGGCTATCACGTAGTTGTGCGCGTCGCCGGTGAGCATGTGGCGCAGTATCCGGGTGAGGTGGTCTGCACGTTCGAGGGCACTTAAGCCAAGGTGAATATTGACGACGAGTATGTTGTCGATGCGTGCGTAGGAGTATCCGCGTCGTGACGGCCAGGTGAGTCTGGTGCGCCATTGTGGTGTCCAGTTGCGCACGTTGAGCGGTAGTGTCGCTGAGCCGTAGGCGTGTACGCGTTGGGCGGCTTGTGGGGTTGCAAGCAGTGCGGTGGTTACTCCCCCACGTGGGTATCCCCCGGGCACGATGACGTGATATCCGGCTGCTTGCGCGCAGGCGTGCAGGCGTTTCTTCCCGTGGTTTCCTCGTGGAGGTTCTTGAATGGCAATGATGTCTGCGCGTGTTTCTTCAAGGGTTACTTGTACGGCTGTGCTGTCACGTTGCAGCCCTTTGATGTTGTATGTTGCGATTCGTAGCGCAGTGTTGTCCACTGTTCAACGGTACGTTGTTTCCGACGAGGCAGGTGTGTCGCATTAGGCGTGTGGCAGGATTGTTTCTTTTCCGTCTGCGCATCTGCTGCGGTATTCGGCGAGGGCTTGTGCGTATTCTGGGTTTGTTCCGTCGGGTCGCACGCGTTGCACTACGAAGTCTGTGACGCCTAGTTCGGTGACTTCTTGTTGTATTTCGAGGATGTCTTCTTCGTCGAGGACGAGTGGGTCTAGGGTGGTGCGCACTTGGACGGGTATGTTGGCGTCGAGCAGCATGCGCAGGGTTTTCATGGGTAGCTGGTTGTCTCGTGCCACTCCGGTTATTGCCTGATATTTGGCGCTGGGTGCTTTGATGTCGAGGCCTACCCAGTCGAGGTGTTCGATGAGTTCTTTCATGCGGTTGGGGTAGGCGCCACCCGTGTGGAGACCGATCTCGAATCCTAGGTTTTTAGCCTCGCGCACAGCGGAGATTAGCGCGTGTTGGCGTGTTGGTTCTCCACCGGAGAAGACTATGCCGTCGAGCAGTCCGCGCCTGTTTGTGAGGTGTTCGAGCACTGTTTCCCAGGCAATGACACCCGGTTTTTTGGGGTCGATGATGTCAAAGTTGTGGCAGTATCCGCAGGACCATGGGCATCCTTGCAAGAAGACGACTGCGGAAAGTTTGCCTGGCCAATCGCAGGCCGAGAACGGCTCGAATCCTGCGATTTCGAGTCGTTCTGGCCTGCGATTGTGTGTGTTCATGAGCGGACTGCACCTGCAAATTGAGAGCGATCGGCGACGGATTCTTCGAACATGGTGCGTTCTTGGTGTTCGCCCTTCTTACCAATGTTGAAGGAACTTACTGGGCGGTGGTAGCCCATAACTCGCGTCCATACTTCACATACTGTTGGTTGTGCGTCGGGGCGTTCGAGCGCGCACTTCCAGCAGGTGGGGTGTTCTCCTTGGAGGTACCCGTGGTTGGGGCAGATGGAGAACGTTGGGGTGATCGTAATGTATGGCAGTCGGAAGTTCTCCAGCGAACGCTTCACCATGGTTTTGCATGCGTGTGCTGTTGATACTTTTTCTTGCATGTACAGGTGAACTACAGTGCCGCCTGTGTATTTGCCTTGGAGTTCTTCTTGACGAGCGAGCGCCTCGAATGGGTCTGCGGTGAATCCTACTGGGAGCTGCGATGAGTTTGTGTAGTAGGGGTTGTCGTCAGTTCCTGCTTGCAGGATTCCTGGGTAGCGGGCGCGGTCTTCTTTCGCAAACCGGTATGTTGTTCCTTCTGCCGGGGTTGCTTCGAGGTTGTACAGGTGGCCGGTTTCTTCTTGGAATTCGACCATTCGGGCGCGCATGTGGTCGAGTAACCTCACTGCCAGTGCGTGGCCTTGTGGGGCGGTGATGTCGTAGTCGTCATCACTGAAGTTACGGATCATTTCGTTGATGCCGTTAACGCCGAGGGTGGAGAAGTGCGAGCTGAGATCGCCTAGGTAGCGACGAGTGTAGGGGAAAAGCCCTTCGTCTATGTAGTGCTGAACTGTCGTTCTTTTAACTTCAAGGGAGTCTCGCGCTAGGTCCATCAAGTGGTCGAGCGCCCCGATGAGTGCAGGCTCGTCGCCTTTGTAGAGGTATCCGAGGCGGGCACAATTAATGGTGACGACACCGATGGAGCCTGTTTGTTCTGCGGAACCGAAAAGGCCATTTCCGCGTTTAAGGAGTTCACGCAGGTCGAGTTGGAGGCGGCAGCACATGGAACGGATCTGCCCGGGCTCGAGTTCTGAGTTGATGAAGTTTTGGAAGTACGGCAAACCGTATTTCGCGGTCATCTCGAAAAGACGGTCAGCGTTTTCTGATTCCCAGGGGAAGTCTTTGGTGATGTTGTATGTGGGGATTGGGAAGGTGAAGACTCGCCCTGACGCGTCACCTGCGGTCATAACTTCAATGTATGCGCGGTTAATGATGTCCATTTCCGCTTGCAGGTCGCCGTACGTGTAGTCCATGACTTCGTCGCCGACGATTGGGTGTTCGTCGCGTAGGTCTTCTGGGCAGGTCCAGTCAAAGGTGAGGTTGGTGAATGGTGTTTGGGTTCCCCACCGTGATGGGACGTTGAGGTTGTAGACGAGTTCTTGGATGCATTGCAGAACTTGCTTGTAGTCAAGGTTGTCGTTGCGAACGTAGGGTGCCATGTATGTGTCGAATGAAGAGAATGCTTGCGCTCCAGCCCATTCGTTTTGCATGGTGCCGAGGAAGTTCACTACTTGTGACACTGCGGAGGAAAGATGCTTGGGTGGGTTGGATTCAACTTTCCCTGGCACTCCGTTGAACCCTTGTTGGAGCAGCATTTTTAGTGACCATCCAGCGCAGTACCCGCCGAATACGTCGAGGTCGTGGATGTGGTAGTCGCCGTTTCGGTGTGCTTCACCGATTTCTGGGGAGTACACGGAAGATAGCCAGTAGTTTGCGGTCACTTTTCCTGCGGTGTTCAAGATGAGTCCGCCGAGCGAGTATCCTTGGTTTGCGTTGGCGTTGACTCGCCAGTCGCTGCGGTCCAGATACTCGTTCATTGACGAAGTGACATCTACCGTGACTTTTGTACTTTTTTGTATGCTGCTGGCACTGTCTTGATCCGGTTGTGAAGTGTTTCCTGTGGCTCCGTTGCCGCTTTTTTCCACTTCGTTCGACACCGTCATGTGCTCCACACCCTTTCGTTACGGCTAACATCTCTCACTCACATGAAACACAACATGTAGTAATAGCATTAACCTCAAACCACTAGATACCCTATCTTCGGCGTGACTAGTCGAGAGGTTGAGGGACTTTCGTCCTTAGCCTCAACACGGGTTTCTGACGCAATAAAATACATGCCAGTGCAGCTTTCCATACATGGGCGCAATCACCACTACGGGCAGCTCAACCCTTGATGCTGTTTTCCTGACATGCTCAACATGTGAGCAATAATTTCCACACATTTTTCGCCCGACACACCTTCTCGTTTTTACAGCAGGTGACAGACTCGGACATTTAAAACAAGATGGTGAATTATGCGATAGCAGTTGCCAACAACCTTGAAGGTTCGTAACGTCAAAGACATAAGGGTTGGAGATGGCGGCAAAGGGGTCACTGTCATACCAGCTTTCATGGCACTTTTCCTAATCGCATACTTAGTTTCGTGATCACAGAGTCCGACCTTGGCGGGGGTGCGGGCCCATAGTTCATCGGTCACGGAACACGCAGGATAACGGAATCATGTGACTCCCTGATTCCGGTCCCCGATTCCTGCGTCCCACTGAGAGGGCCCATGCAACGCGCAGTGTGGGCCCTCTCGTTATGCTCGGAAGCCGCACACCCGTGCTGTGCGCTATATGCGGACACGGAAAGTGGGCCTTCGCAGCGCTCGAAGACCCACTCATATTGGCAGCTTCCCATTCTGCCGACATGCATGCTCGTTCCTGTCCGGTCACCTAACGGATACCGAAAAGATCATCATCGATCGACTCGTGCTGATCCTCCACCCGCAAGTTTGAGCACTTCCGCTTGTGTGGCCATGGTGGTATCACCTGGCGTGGTCATTGCTAAGGCGCCGTGCGCGGCACCATATTCGACTGCAGTGTGCAGGGGCTGGCCATCGAGAAGACCAAAGATTAGTCCTGATGCGAAGGAGTCTCCCCCACCAACCCGATCAAAGATTTCGAGGTTTTCACGCATGACAGATTGCACAACACCGGTTTCTTGCGACCACGCAAGTGCACCCCAGTCGTTTCGCGACGCACTGTGAACTGTACGCATCGTATTGCCTATGACTTTAAAGTTCGGGTATGCCTCTGCCGCTGTTTTGATCATGCGTGCAAAAGAGTCAGTTTCGAGTTGCGCAAGGTTTTCGTCGACCCCTTCAACGTCAAACCCTAGTGATGCTGTGAAGTCTTCTTCGTTTCCGATCATGACATCAATGAAAGGCGCTATGGCGCGGTTTACTTCTCGCGCTTTTTCTATGCCACCGATGGATTTCCACAGGCTGGGTCTGTAGTTCAAATCGTATGAGACAACAGTTCCGTGACGTTTCGCTGCCGTCACAGCTTCAATGACGACTTGTGCAGTTGTTGGCGACAGCGCCGCAAAGATGCCTCCTGTGTGGAACCACCGCACGCCGTGTTCGCCAAAGAGTACATCCCAGTCGATATCACCGGGCTTGAGTTGTGAAGCGGCAGTAAGACCCCGATCAGAAACACCTACGGCACCGCGCACGCCAAATCCGCGCTCAGTAAAGTTCAAACCGTTTCGAACTTCACGTCCAATACCGTCGTACGACGACCACTGGATGAACCGAGTATCAAGGCCTCCTGCAAGAATGAAATCTTCTACCAAACGTCCAACTTCATTGTCAGCAAGTGCTGTAACTATTGCTCCGCGCAGCCCAAAGGTGCGACGCAGCCCGCGTGCTACGTTGTATTCTCCGCCGCCTTCCCACACGTTAAATGATCGTGCAGTGCGAATGCGTCCGTGCCCAGGATCTAACCGCAGCATGACTTCGCCCAACGACACAGCATCGTACTGACACTCTGCGGCCGGTTTAATTGTCAATGTCATGTTGATCTTCCTTGCTGAACAAAAACGAGAACTTTATTGTGCACATGTGCGTCAGAGGAGCTGTCACTGCCCTTTGATCTGCGCTACGAGCTGGACGGCTTCTTGGGTAAGTTTTTCAACAAGATCAAAACGCCCCTCGTTTACGAGGGTCTTTTCGACCATCCACGACCCACCTGCCGCAGCGACGCAGTTTAAAGATAGGTAGTCACGCAGGTTTGTGGCATTAATGCCGCCGGTAGGAACAAACGAGAGATGTGAGAAGGGTGCTGACAGCGCCTTGATCGCGGGAGCGCCTCCCGAAGTTTGCGCTGGGAAAAACTTCACCGCGCTCAGCCCCAATTCCACGGCTGCTTGTATTTCCGTTGCGGTAACAGCACCAGGCAAGGCTAATACGCCGTGTTCGTGTGCCCGCTTAACGACTGCGTGGGAAAGCCCAGGAGAAACGATGTAGTCTGCTCCGGCTGCCACGGCACGATCTACCTGATCAACTGTTAGCACTGTTCCCGCGCCGATAAGCATGTCGCCTCGTTGCGCCATAATGCGTATTGATTCTTCTGCTGCTTCTGTGCGAAAGGTAATCTCTGCAACGGGCAGCCCTCCAGCGACAAGGGCCTGCGCCAGCGGTTCAGCGTCGGTGCTGTTATCAAGCACTACGACAGGTACTAACGCGTGCTGGGCTAGCTTGCTCAACGTTGTCATGTGGTTCTGTTTCCTATCAACACACGCACTAGTTTCACTCTGCGAAACTAGTGATTCGTCTAATGAAACGAGTATTGCATGCGTTGAAGGCAAAGTAAAGCAATGAGAAGTTACCCTACGGAAAAGGGGCTGGGGAGCGCTGCGGTTAGCACGGACCGGATGTCTGCAGCGATTTCTATCATGCGTTCTTGCGTCATGCGCTGGGCGGGCGCGGTCACGCTTACAGCGCCCACTGCTGTTTCCCCACGCAAGATAGGCAATGCCACGCAAGAAATTCCAGGTTCGTTTTCTTCAATCTCACGGGCGAAGCCGCGCATGCGAGCCTCTTCCAATTCCGCAATCAGACGATCTGCATGCTGTGCGTGATCGCGTCCGGTTTCTTCACTCATAAAAGGCTCAAGTTGCGTTCGCTCCAATCCGAGCGACATGAGGATCGCGCGCCCCAACGCAGTATTACGGGCAGGAACGCGTGCGCCAACTTGAGAAAACACACGCACTGCGCGCTCTGGTTCCACTTTGTCGAGGTACACAATGTGCGTACCGTCCAAGACCCCTAAGTGGACGAGCTCTCCGACACGTGCGGACAGACTTGTTAAAGCTGGATGCAGTAAAGCCTCAAGATTGTCGCGGCCATAAAATTGAACACCTAATTGTGCTGCTGCCCCGCCTAAGGAATACCTACCGGTTTGAGGATCCTGGGTTGCAAATGCCCGATACTTCAATGCGGCAAGCGAACGGTGCACGGTCGCTTTATTCATCTGGGTTTTTGCGGCCACATCAACAAGTGCGATACCTCGCGGCCCAGCGTGGGAAAGTTCCATGAGTATACGTAACGCACGATCTACGCTCTCAATCGGTGGGGCGCCAATTTCAGCAGTCGTCTGCGCCATGTGACCTTCAGACATGTTGACCTCCCGCAACCGTCGCTCATCCACACAGGACCTTGAGCGTTACTTTACCTGTTCAAACAGGCCTGATTGGAATCACACGGGGTTCCACAAGCATTCAGGTGCTACCCGAGCTGCTCTTCTATATAAACAACGAGAGCCTTCCAACTTTGGAAGGCTCTCGTTATAAGTTTAAGTGCGACTGCGTCCTACTCTCCCACACCATTGCTAGTGCAGTACCATCGGCGCTGTCAGGCTTAGCTTCCGGGTTCGGAATGGGACCGGGCGTTTCCCTGACGCTTTGACAGCCGCATGACTATTTAACACCACGAACAACACAGAATGCAAATCGCTCACGTGAACACAAAATTTTTGGATAAACCCAGATATAAACAACGAGAGCCTTCCAACTTTGGAAGGCTCTCGTTATAAGTTTAAGTGCGACTGCGTCCTACTCTCCCACACCATTGCTAGTGCAGTACCATCGGCGCTGTCAGGCTTAGCTTCCGGGTTCGGAATGGGACCGGGCGTTTCCCTGACGCTTTGACAGCCGCATGACTATTTAACACCACGAACAACACAGAATGCAAATCACGCAAAACAAGCGGAAAAACCCTCATCTTTACAACAAAAAAGTGTGGAAGGCGTCCGCGGGAACGCCTTCCACACCGCTCTGATAAGGCCTTGCAGCGCCTAGAAAGAAACTAGTTAAGAACTAGCTCGTAGCACCGCGAGAGGCCTGCTGGGTCATCTTTCCATTCACCGTATGTGGGAATGGCTTGATATCCCAAAGACTCGTATAAACGCATAGCCTCAGGCTGCTCAGTTCCGGTCTCTAAGACGACACGGAGCCCCATGCGGTCTGCCCGCTGTGAGTACCGACGAGCCTGGCGCTCGATTTCTTCCATGAGCAACCGTGAATACCCGTTACCTCGGTACTCAGGACGCACATATACGCGCTTTACTTCGACGATTGGGGTATCAAAGTCGTCATAGTGCTCAGTCATGTCCATAAGAGCCGCACAGCCGACGTCTTCGCGCCGTCCCTCAATAAGCACGGAAAGCACAATCATTGCGACAGCATGCTCACCGTTTGGCGCAGGGCAGGCATCATCCGAGTCATAACGCTTACAGATCTCATCTTCTGCTGCTTCACGTAGTTCAAACGCGGCAGGGGCTGTCCACTGCGTTAGACGCAGGTTTGGAGCCGTACCGGTTATCTTCGGGTCAATTAATATGTCAGTCACGCCGCTTCAGCACTCTTCTCTTGAACAGATCGCTTTTTAGCTATTGCTTAACCTAACCCAAAAATACGACTTCTTCAGACACTTGTGACTGACCAAACATGTGACCTCAAACGTCACAGCAATTGTGTTGAAATTTCATCAATATGGCTAGTTTTCTTCAGTGTTCTAAACTATTCGAGAATCACAGCAAAGTTAATAACCTTAGCCGTTTATGTGCATAGAAAAAGGCCGTCAATCGCATTGATTGATGGCCTTCCTCGTCACAACCATGGTGGGTCGTGGTGTGGGAACTGGGTAGTGGACGCGTGCAGTGAAGTGTGTTTGTGTTGTTAGGTTGTTGGCGTATTAGTACCGGTCAGCTGCGACAGTCGTTAGTCCTGTCTTCCACGTCCGGCCTATCAACCCACTGGTCTGGTGGGTGCCTTCACAACAAAATGTTGTTGGAAACCTTATCTTGAAGCAGGCTTCCCGCTTAGATGCTTTCAGCGGTTATCCCTTCCGAACGTAGCTAACCAGCCATGCACCTGGCGGTACAACTGGCACACCAGAGGTTCGTCCGTCCCGGTCCTCTCGTACTAGGGACAGGTCTTCTCAAGTTTCCTGCGCGCGCAGCGGATAGGGACCGAACTGTCTCACGACGTTCTAAACCCAGCTCGCGTACCGCTTTAATGGGCGAACAGCCCAACCCTTGGGACCTACTCCAGCCCCAGGATGCGACGAGCCGACATCGAGGTGCCAAACCATGCCGTCGATATGGACTCTTGGGCAAGATCAGCCTGTTATCCCCGGGGTACCTTTTATCCGTTGAGCGACCACGCTTCCACAAGCCATGGCCGGATCACTAGTTCCGACTTTCGTCCCTGTTTGACCTGTCAGTCTCACAGTCAAGCTCCCTTGTGCACTTACACTCGCCACCTGATTGCCAACCAGGCTGAGGGAACCTTTGAGCGCCTCCGTTACATTTTAGGAGGCAACCGCCCCAGTTAAACTACCCACCAGGCACTGTCCCTGAACCCGATTAGGGTTCGAGGTTGAGGTATCCGAAACCACAAGAGTGGTATTTCAACGATGACTCCACACACACTAGCGTGCATGCTTCATAGTCTCCCACCTATCCTACACATGTAATACCGAATACCAATACCAAGCTATAGTAAAGGTCCCGGGGTCTTTCCGTCCTGCTGCGCGTAACGAGCATCTTTACTCGTACTGCAATTTCGCCGAGTTTATGGTTGAGACAGCGGAGAAGTCGTTACGCCATTCGTGCAGGTCGGAACTTACCCGACAAGGAATTTCGCTACCTTAGGATGGTTATAGTTACCACCGCCGTTTACTGGGGCTTAAATTCTCAGCTTCACCACCAAAGGTGGTTGACCAGTCCTCTTAACCTTCCAGCACCGGGCAGGCGTCAGTCCGTATACATCGACTTGCGTCTTCGCACGGACCTGTGTTTTTAGTAAACAGTCGCTTCTCCCTGGTCTCTGCGACCCCGATCCGCTCAACACAGCGTGTGTGTATCACGGTTGGGGCCCCCCTTCTCCCGAAGTTACGGGGGCATTTTGCCGAGTTCCTTAACCATAATTATCTCGATCGCCTTAGTATTCTCTACTTGATCACCTGAGTCGGTTTGGGGTACGGGCGGCTAACACCTCGCGTCGAGGTTTTTCTTGGCAGCAGAGGATCACCAACTTAACCCCATCAGATCTCACCCCTAAACGAATCCCGGATTTACCTAGGACTCGGGCTACATCCTTGGCCGTCGTCTACCATCGCGACGGTTTGGCTACCTTCCTGCGTCACCCCTGTTCATACGCTCACGCCACACCACGCCACACCCAGCACACATCACCACACACAACCCGAAGGCTATGCATGCGTCAGTGCGGGAGGTGTTTTATAGTGTTTTGTGTTGGGCGGTGTTTCACCGGTACTAGAATATCAACTAGTTGTCCATCGACTACGCCTGTCGGCCTCGCCTTAGGTCCCGACTAACCCAGGGCAGATTAACTTGACCCTGGAACCCTTGATCATCCGGCGGACGGGTTTCTCACCCGTCTTTCGCTACTCATGCCTGCATTCTCACTCGTGTAGTCTCCACCACTGGGTTACCCCGCAGCTTCATCGCCCACACGACGCTCCCCTACCCATCCACACACCTGAACCCTAAAAGGGGCTAGGTACATATGTGAATGCCACAGCTTCGGCGGTGTACTTGAGCCCCGCTACATTGTCGGCGCAGAATCACTTGACCAGTGAGCTATTACGCACTCTTTCAAGGGTGGCTGCTTCTAAGCCAACCTCCTGGTTGTCTATGCAACTCCACATCCTTTCCCACTTAGCACACGCTTAGGGGCCTTAGCTGGTGGTCTGGGCTGTTTCCCTCTCGACTACGGAGCTTATCCCCCGCAGTCTCACTCCTACACTCTGACTTACCGGCATTCGGAGTTTG
The DNA here is from genome assembly GCF_051200815.1 of Timonella sp. A28. Taxonomy (GTDB): domain Bacteria; phylum Actinomycetota; class Actinomycetes; order Actinomycetales; family Cellulomonadaceae; genus Timonella. Next base: position 1,596,360 of record NZ_CP195159.1, read on the forward strand.
GCTAACGTCAGTAACCTGGTGAGGCCCATCGGCTATCCAGTAGCTCTACCTCCGGTAAGAAACATGTAAGGCTGCACCTAAATGCATTTCGGGGAGAACCAGCTATCACGAAGTTTGATTGGCCTTTCACCCCTACCCACAGGTCATCCCCCCAGTTTTCAACCTAGGTGGGTTCGGTCCTCCACGCGGTCTTACCCGCGCTTCAACCTGCCCATGGGTAGATCACTTCGCTTCGGGTCTAGACCCAGCGACTCATTCGCCCTATTCAGACTCGCTTTCGCTACGGCTGCCCCACACGGGTTAACCTTGCCACTGAGCACTAACTCGCAGGCTCATTCTTCAAAAGGCACGCCGTCACCCCAACGAGGGAGGCTCCGACGGATTGTAAGCACATGGTTTCAGGTACTATTTCACTGCCCTCCCGGGCTACTTTTCACCATTCCCTCACGGTACTGATCCGCTATCGGTCATTAGGTAGTATTTAGGCTTACGAAGTGGTCTTCGCAGATTCACACGAGATTTCTCGGGCCCCGTGCTACTTGGGATCCCACGACACAGGTATACATGTTTCAGTTACGGGGGTATCACCCTCTACGCCACTCTTTCCCAAGAGTTTCACCTACACGCATACTTGATAACTGTGTGTTCAAACGGCAGCTTGAACCACGTGGTCCCACAACCCCATACACGCAACCCCTGCCGGGTATCACACGCATATGGTTTGGCCTTATCCGCTTTCTCTCGCCAATACTCACGGAATATCTTTTCCTGCCGGTACTGAGATGTTTCACTTCCCGACGTTCCCTCTACCTTGCCTATATATTCAGCAAGGAGTACCCCAACATGACTTGGGGTGGGTTTCCCCATTCGGACACCCTCGGATCACAGCTCGTTTGCCAACTCCCCGAGGCTTATCGCAGGCTACAACGTCCTTCATCGGCTCCTAATGCCAAGGCATCCACCATGTGCTCTTAAAAACTTAACAAAACACAAAAAATTTCATACAAAATCACAGACACCAAAAAAGACATAAAATCATTTTTTGATTAGATGCTCGCGTCCACTATCCAGTTCTCAAACAACGACCACACCCACACAAACAACCACCACCATCAAGCAGCGTCATCCATGCGACATGGCTAAAACCTCACACCCTTCCCCACACACGCACGAACGCGCACATAAGAAAACCGGGTTGATGTTTCATAACCCAACAGTGTGTTTGACCCCAACCACCCACGCCCGCACACTTCCACCAACCCCACAAAAAGAGTCAGGTACTACGCGCACACGCACATGATCAAGGAATGCTTGTCAATGTTCCACCCATGAGCACAACCACTAGAACACTCGCCTAGCGCATTGCATATGCTCCTTAGAAAGGAGGTGATCCAGCCGCACCTTCCGGTACGGCTACCTTGTTACGACTTAGTCCCAATCGCCAATCCCACCTTCGACGACTCCCTCCCACAAGGGGTTAGGCCATCGGCTTCGGGTGTTACCAACTTTCGTGACTTGACGGGCGGTGTGTACAAGGCCCGGGAACGTATTCACCGCAGCGTTGCTGATCTGCGATTACTAGCGACTCCGACTTCATGGGGTCGAGTTGCAGACCCCAATCCGAACTGAGACCGGCTTTTTGGGATTCGCTCCCCCTCACGGGATCGCAGCCCTTTGTACCGGCCATTGTAGCATGCGTGAAGCCCAAGACATAAGGGGCATGATGATTTGACGTCATCCCCACCTTCCTCCGAGTTGACCCCGGCAGTCTTCCATGAGTCCCCACCATAACGTGCTGGCAACATAGAACGAGGGTTGCGCTCGTTGCGGGACTTAACCCAACATCTCACGACACGAGCTGACGACAACCATGCACCACCTGTACACCAGTCCGAAGAGGCGACTATCTCTAGCCGTTTCCGGTGTATGTCAAGCCTTGGTAAGGTTCTTCGCGTTGCATCGAATTAATCCGCATGCTCCGCCGCTTGTGCGGGCCCCCGTCAATTCCTTTGAGTTTTAGCCTTGCGGCCGTACTCCCCAGGCGGGGCACTTAATGCGTTAGCTACGGCGCGGAACTCGTGGAATGAGCCCCACACCTAGTGCCCAACGTTTACGGCATGGACTACCAGGGTATCTAATCCTGTTCGCTCCCCATGCTTTCGCTCCTCAGCGTCAGTTGCGGCCCAGTGACCTGCCTTCGCCATCGGTGTTCCTCCTGATATCTGCGCATTCCACCGCTACACCAGGAATTCCAGTCACCCCTACCGCACTCTAGCCTGCCCGTACCCACCGCAAGCCCAACGTTAAGCGTTGGGTTTTCACGGCAGACGCGACAAACCGCCTACGAGCTCTTTACGCCCAATAATTCCGGACAACGCTTGCGCCCTACGTATTACCGCGGCTGCTGGCACGTAGTTAGCCGGCGCTTCTTCTGCAGGTACCGTCACTTTCGCTTCTTCCCTACTGAAAGGGGTTTACAACCCGAAGGCCTTCATCCCCCACGCGGCGTCGCTGCATCAGGCTTTCGCCCATTGTGCAATATTCCCCACTGCTGCCTCCCGTAGGAGTCTGGGCCGTGTCTCAGTCCCAGTGTGGCCGGTCGCCCTCTCAGGCCGGCTACCCGTCGTCGCCTTGGTAGGCCATCACCCCACCAACAAGCTGATAGGCCGCGAGCCCATCCCCTACCGAAAAAATCTTTCCACCCACAAAAGATGCCTCTATGGGTCGTATCCAGTATTAGCCACCGTTTCCAATGGTTATCCCGAAGTAAGGGGCAGGTTACTCACGTGTTACTCACCCGTTCGCCACTAATCAAAAAAGTGCAAGCACTCTTCATCATCGTTCGACTTGCATGTGTTAAGCACGCCGCCAGCGTTCGTCCTGAGCCAGGATCAAACTCTCCATGAAAAAATAAAATCCATAGACACCAACACCACGCACGGGAAAACGCACGACAGCATCAGCACTAAAATTTGAAACCAGCATCCAAAAAAACAACTAGCATCAAAAAACACACCCACACAACGTGCACGCATGTTCCTTCAAAACCAGAATCATTAAACAATAAAAGAAATGTTTAACAACAAAAAATATTTTTGAATACCAAAAATAAAAACGAACATCACCACAGCACATGAAACCCACCCATCTAAAGCAGGAAACACACACCACAACAATGCCCTAATGGCATCAACAATCAAACACACTATTGAGATATCAAACAACAACCACACACCATCAAAACCCAGCCAAACAAACCAGCCAAACCCATCCGGGGCAACCTCTCAAACCTACCAGACCCAGCCCCTCAAAGCAAACCCGAAAGCCACCCTGAAAAACCAAGACCACAAGATCCAAGAAGAAAAATTGTCATCAACACCGGCAAGCAAAACCGCTACAACCCGTCGCGCTGACAAAAGAAAACATTACCCACCCACACCCACCAAAATCAAACCCACACCACGTGACCGTAACCACACCCAAAAACAAACACCGGAAAACACAAACGGGGCCGCTTCCATAAAGGAAGCGACCCCGTCACACACAATTCAGCTATGTCCACCCGCAGCTAGAAAAAATACCCCAGCAAATACCGCAAGAATACAAATTCCAAATGAAAGGTAGGCCATAATTTTTCGACCCATTGAAATAGGACGTGTAACGCCAGAAACAGTCTCCGGCGTCAACATTTTGACACCAAACGCAAACAGCGCAGGTAAACCAGCACCAAGCACAAGCCCGGCAACAAGAACTGAAAGGAGGGATTCGACCTCAATAAATTGGCTCATCAGTCATCACCTTTCACGTTGAGCTCATTGTCGACAACAGCCGCTGACTCTTGGGCGTCTTCGGGTTGCCCCGCACCTACAGCAACCAGCACTTCTTGCTCTGCTGGGTCTTTTGCCGTCGTCACAACTTCATCAACATCTGCCTGCTCGGCACCTACAGTCGCTGCAACAGGACGCTTAGGTTCCGAGTCGTCTTCCCAGTCGTCGTTCACGTTGCTTGAGTTCACAGGCTTACGACGAGAGTGCAAGTACATCCACAGCGATACTGCGATGAGCAGAACAAAGACAATGCTTGAACCTAGGGTTCCACCGACGATGTCTTGAATCCAGAAACATACAGCGCCGACGATACCGGCAGCAGGAAGAGTAACGATCCACGCCATGAACATCTTCTTGGCGACGCCCCAACGCACGTGCGCGCCTGGCATTCCGACGCCTGAACCCATGACGGATCCTGTAGCAACGTGTGTTGTGGACAGTGAGTAGCCGAAGTAGCTCGACATAAAGATCACTGCGGCTGAAGATGTTTCAGCTGCCATTCCCTGACGTGAGTCAATCTCAACGAGGCCTTTACCCAAGGTGCGGATGACTCGCCACCCACCGAGGTATGTACCAAGCGCCATGAATCCAGCACACGAAACGATAACCCAGAACGGAACGTTTGAATCGGGGCTTGCCTGTCCGCCCGCAATAAGCGCAAGCAGGATGATACCCATCGACTTTTGTGCGTCGTTTGTACCGTGAGCAAGAGAAACAAGCGATGCAGAACCAACCTGGCCCCATCGGAATGTTTTGTCTTGAATCTCGCGCGGCACAAAACGAGTAAGGCGAGCAACAATCCACGTACCAATTGCGGCAACAATGATCGCGAGGGTCGGTGCGATCAATGCAGGAAGAGCAACCTTAGCGATAACGCCAGTCCAGATCACTCCGCTGGTGCCCGCAGCGGCAAGAACGGCTCCAACCATTCCACCGACAAGAGCGTGGGAAGAACTTGACGGGATACCAAACAGCCACGTCAACAAGTTCCATACGATTCCACCAACAAGACCAGCGAGGACAACCTCAAGCGTAATCATGTTGGCGTCAACGATTCCCTTTGCGATCGTCGCAGCAACTGCGAGAGAAAGGAAAGCGCCGATCAGGTTCAAAACAGCAGAAAGGGTCACTGCAGTCTTTGGCTTTAGGGCCTTAGTCGCGATTGACGTGGCCATTGCATTGCCCGTGTCGTGGAATCCATTGGTGAAGTCAAACGCCAATGCGGTCATCACGACAAGGACGAGGAGGGTCATCTCGTTCACCACTCTATCGTGAAGGGTAATTTAGCCTCGCGACACCAATTTAAGAAACCTTTATATCGTTGTTCATCTTCTGTTCACTTTGGCAGGGCGTGTCGCCCGCGTGTACGTTCTGGCGTGTCGAATTAAATGAACAAAAAGTGACTGCGGACACCTGATATTGCGGCGAAGTGTCATCTTTCAGTGACACAATGATGTCGTGCCGCAGGTCGAAAAAATGCTTGAGATTCTTGTTGCCGGTGGACACCGCCAGCAACAGGTAAAACATGTGCACACGCAACCTGCACGTCAAGGAAACCAAGGGGAATGGCCTGATTGGATCGCGCCATCCTTACAAAATGGCTTACAGACGATAGGTGCAGAACGCCCTTGGCTGCATCAATTACAGGCCGTTGAACTAGCGCACGCGGGAAAGCACGTTGCACTAGCCACATCAACAGGCTCAGGAAAATCCCTCGCCTATTGGGTACCAGCGTTATCCGCTGTCGCTGCAGAAACCGAACACCACCATCGCATTGAATCCGTTCACGCACGTGGGACAGTTCTCTACCTCTCTCCCACAAAAGCCTTGGCCCACGATCAGCTTGCTTCACTGCAATCGCTCATCACCGCATCTGGCCTGGATCACGTTGTTGCAAGCACCTGCGACGGAGACACGCCCTTCGAGATGAGAAAGTGGATTCAAGCGCATGGTGACGTCGTCTTAACGAACCCTGACTATATGCATTATGCGATGCTGCCATCGCACGCTCGTTGGGCACGCTTCTTCAAACGATTGCGTTACGTCATCATCGATGAGGGGCACTCCTACCGGGGTGTTTTCGGCGCCCATATCGCACTGATATTACGCAGACTACGACGAATCGCCGCGTACTACCGCGGCTCAGGAAACCAATCTACACACGTCGACCTCACTTTTATCGTCGCTTCAGCAACCACAAGCGATCCGTCGTTGAGTGCTGCACGGCTCGTCGGGCTTGATCCAGATGACGTGACAGCAGTTACCGAAGATCATTCACCTCAAGGAACAAAAACCTTTGTGCTGTGGCAGCCGCCCCAGCTACTCCCCCGCGACTCTATTGAAACCACCACCGCACATGGGGACGCTTCTGATTTCGGTTTTCAGCCTGTCCATTCTCTCGGTCTTACAGACGAGTGGACTTTATCTGGGGTGGACGACGATCTCACCAGTCCAAGCGCCCTAGACGAAACGTTCGTTGATGCGCTGCCGAACGAGCAGCCTCGTCGTTCAGTAACAGTTGAGGCTGGTGATCTTGTTGCTGATCTTGCTGCCAACAACATTCGCACTCTGGCGTTTACACGTTCTCGACGTGGCGCAGAAAACGTTGCACGACACATTCAAGACCAGCTACAACTCATTTCACCGAATCTGGCCGGCAGTGTTGCCGCATATCGTGGAGGCTATTTACCTGAAGAGCGGCGTGCGCTAGAGCATGCGCTGCGCGTTGGCGACATAAAAGCATTAGCAACCACGAACGCCCTAGAACTCGGGGTCAACATTTCTGGTCTCGATGCCGTCGTTATTGTGGGTTGGCCTGGCACTCGAGTGTCTATGTGGCAGCAGGCCGGTCGTGCAGGTCGCGCCGGATCAGACGGGCTCGTTGTTTTTATTGCACGCGAAGACCCACTCGACACGTACCTCGTCAATAATCCTGAAGCGATTTTTGATGCTCCGCTCGAAGCAACTGTGTTCGATCCGCACAACCCTTACGTCCTCGCCGGTCATTTATGTTCAGCCGCTGCTGAACTACCATTGCGCGATAACGAAATCGACGCATGGGGTGGTCAGGTAGCGGTGTCTTTACTTGATCAGCTATGCGAACGCGGCACTCTTCGTCGCAGAACACAAGGCTGGTTTTGGACGCATGAACAAAAAGCCGCAGATTTCGTCAACGTGCGCGGCGCTGGTGGGGCGCCCGTGCAAGTGGTTGAACGGGAATCGGGACGACTGCTAGGAACAGTTGATGCGGCAAGTGCTGACGGGCACGTTCATGCGGGTGCCGTGTATGTGCATCAAGGTGAAACGTATGTTGTAGCTGAATACGACCTAGAAGAATCACTTGCTTTTGTTGATCGTGAAGAAGTTTCTTACACCACGTGGGCACGCGATGTGACGTCCATAGAAATCGTGGATGTGCGTAAAGAAACATCGTGGGATGTTGATCTTGGTGGGCAATCCACAGGTGCTCGCCCACATGTGGAATGGGGTTTCGGTGAGGTCAAAGTCCACGGTCAGGTTGTTTCATTTAATCGTCGACGAATCCCTTCCGGTGAAATAATCTCGCACGATTCACTTGATCTTCCGATCCGCACGCTCACAACCACAGCCGTGTGGTGGACAGTGTCTGCGCAACTATTAGAAGTTGCCGAACTAGATGGCGAAGAAACCC